>DASUIA010000075.1:0-7579 GCA_036273255.1 Bradyrhizobium sp. | reverse complement strand
GCGAGGAGCAATCCCAGCTTGCCCATGCCGGCGTTCTCGGGCCTGCCGATCAGTTGCAACATGGCCGGCTCGTCCCCCAATCGCCTTTCCAGCCGTCAAGCCGGCCGCGCCGGAACTGCAGATAAAGTCCGTCCCTTCGATCCGACAAGGCGCTGCCTTTGACGTTGGGCAGAGCGAGAAACATCTCGTTGCCGGGGCGGCCTCTGACATAGATCAGCGTCGCCCCCAGCGCCAGCGAGGCCTCTTGCTGGTTCATGCCGAAAGTCAGCGGCGTCTTGTTGCCCTGCTGTGCCTGCACGGGGCATCCCATGCCGGCCAAACTGACCGTGAGGACTGTTGCCGCGCCGAACACCCATCCCCGCATGGCCAATCCCTTCACGGTTGCGGCTGCGCTTGCAGCGAGGACAGTTTGCCGTCCGGGGTCCATCCGCCGCCGAGCGCCTGGAACAGGCTGCTGGCAGCCAACAGCTTGGTCAGGCGCACCTGCGCCAGGGTGTTCTCGGCAATGAGCAGGGTTTGCTGGGTCTGCAGCACCGTGATCAGGTTGACGGTGCCGGCGCGCAATTGGGTTTCCGAGACATCGAACGCCTTGCGCGAATTGTTCACGGCTTCGACCTGCAACCGCTCCTGCCGGGTAAATTGCGCCAGCGCGACCAGCGCCTTCTCGACATCGGCGAATGCCGACAGCACCGCCTTGCGGTAGGCCTGCAGGTTTTGCAGTTGTACGCCCTTGGCCTGCTTGAGCTGGCTTTCGAGCAGGAATCCGTCGAAAATCGGCTGTGTCAGCCCGGCGGCCAGCGTGTAGTACCAAGCGCCCGGACCAAACAGCGACGCCAGCGCCGCGCTTTGCACCCCGGTCGTCGCGGTAAGCTGGATCTGCGGGAAGAAGGCGGCGCGCGCCGCTTCGACGCTGAAATTGGAGGAAGCGAGCTGCGCCTCGGCCTGCCGGATATCAGGCCGTTGATAGAGCAATTCCGACGGCAGCCCCGGCGTTACCCGAGGAATGGTGATTTGCGCCATCCCGCCGCCCTTGATGTTGAAGTTTGCCGGCGCGCGCGCCACCAGCAGCGCAAGCGCGGCGATGTTCTGCTTCAGCGTCACTTCAAGCGGCGGGATCGCGGCGCGCTCGGTCGAGACCAGCGCCTCCTGCTGCGACAGGTCGAGCTGCGAGGCCGTTCCGCCCGCGAATTGCTGCTTGATCAGTGTCAGAATGCGTTCGGCCGCAGTCAGGTTGCGCTGCGCGACGCGGAGTTCGTCCTGCGCCGCCAGAACCTGGAAGTAGGTGTTGGCAACGGTCACGATGGTCGAGAGCGTCACCACCTCGCGATTGTAGCGGGCCACCGTGGCATTTTCCTCCGCCGCATAAAGCGTGGCGCGATTCTTGCCCCAGAAATCCAGCATGTAGCTCGCGGTGAGGTTCATATTGAATTGCGAGAAGGTCGAAGAACCGCCGGCGCCGAGGCCGCTGCTGCTTCCGCTCTGCGAGCCGAAATGCTCGCGCTCCGCGGTTGCCGTTCCCGTCACCGACGGCAGCAGCGGCGCCCCCGACACCCCGACCTGCGCATCGGCCTGGACGATCTGGGCAATCGCGACCGCGATGTCGAGATTGAAAATCTGCGCCTGTTCCATCAGTGAGGTCAGTTCCGGCGACCGGAAGCCGCGCCACCAATCCACCGCCGGGACGGCCGCGTCGGCCGTGCGCCGCGGCGCCTCGCGATAGTTCGCGGGAACCTCGAGATTGAGTTCGGGCCGTTCGCTGCCAAGGATGCAGCCGGACAGGGCCGGGCTGAGCAGCAGCACGGCCAAAGCGGAGGCAGCGCGAATCTTGCCGCCGAACCCTGCGGTCAGGGAGTTTGACTTCCGCGCAAGCCTGCTCATCGGGCACCGGTTCAAGCTGCGATCTGATCGCGTTCGGTCTCCGCGCGTCCGCGACACGGAAAACGCCTCGTTTCCGACATCGCACGGGGCTCGCTGCCGCGCTAGGCCTGTCATCGATGCAGTTGTTGACATCTATTCGCCCGGCTGCAGGGGGGCATCGGCGGCGAGCCCGCCGGCGCCGCCGCCCCTGAGGCGCTGGCTCCAGGAGCGGAACCGGTCCATATAGAGGTAGATCACCGGGGTCGAATAAAGCGTCAACGCCTGGCTGAGGATCAGCCCTCCGACGATCGCGATGCCGAGCGGCTGGCGAAGCTCGCCGCCTTCGCCGATGCCGATCGCCAGCGGCAGCGCGCCAAGCATCGCCGCCATGGTCGTCATCATGATCGGCCTGAAGCGGAGTACGCAAGCCTCGTAGATCGCGTCGAACGGGCTCAGCCCGCGCCGCCGCTCGGCGTCGAGCGCAAAGTCGATCATCATGATGGCATTCTTCTTTACGATGCCGATCAAGAGGATGACGCCGATCAGCGCCATGATGCTGAATTCGGTGTGAAACGCCATCAAGGCGAGCAGCGCGCCGACGCCGGCTGACGGCAGGGTCGACAGGATCGTCAGGGGGTGCACATAGCTCTCGTAGAGCATCCCCAGCACGATATAGATCGTGATCAGCGCCGCCAGAATGAGGAACGGCTGGTTGTTGAGCGAGTCCTGGAAGGCCTTGGCCGTGCCCTGGAAGGTGCCGCGGATGGTCGCCGGCACGCCGATGCGGTTCATGGTGGCTTCGATGGTGGCAACGGCGGTGCTGAGCGAGACATTCGGCGGCAGGTTGAACGATATCGTGGTGGCGACCAACAGCCCCTGATGATTGACCGCGAGCGGGGTCGCGCCTTGGGTAAAATGGGCGACCGCCGACAGCGGAATCATGATTTCCTGTTTGGTGGAGACCGCCGAGCCGGTCGAGGCCACGCCCTTGCCGGTAGCGCCGATCGAGTTGGTCGCGAGATTCCGGGCCGCTTGAAGATTGGCCGAGTTGGTCGAGCTCGATTGCCCCGTCGCGACGACGGTGCCCGCGACCGCATTGGTTGCCTGCGAGCCGCCGACCGAACCGCCGGAGGTGCTGACATAGACGTCCTTCAGAGTTTCCGGATTTTGCCAGAACCGTGGTGCCACTTCCATGATCACGTGATACTGGTTGCGGGCGACGTAGATCGTCGAAACCTGGCGCTGGCCGAAGGCGTCGTAAAGCGTGTTGTCGATCTGGCTAACGGTAATTCCCAGTCGCGCGGCGGCGTCGCGATCGATCACCAGATCGGATTCGAGCCCCTTGTTCTGCTGGTCGCTGTTGACGTCGGCGAGGCTGTGTTCGCCCTGCAGCGCCGCCGCGATCTTCGGCGACCACTCGTTGAGTTCCTCCAGGGTGGGAGCCTGCAGGGTGTATTGGTATTGCGCATTGCTCGCGCGGCCGCCGACACGGATGTCCTGCACCGCCTGCAGGAACAAAGTGGCGCCCGGAACCACCGCCATCTCCCGCCGCAGCCGCGCGATGACGCCTTCGGCGGAGATGTGACGCTGTTCCGGCGGATATAGCGAGACGAACATGAAGCCGGAATTGGTCTGGCCCCCGCCGGTAAACCCGACGGCGGTCTCGACCGCGGGGTCCTTCTTGAGGATGCTGACGAACTGGGTCAGCTTTTGCTGCATGAGCTGAAACGAGATGCTCTGGTCGGCCTGGATGATGCCGATGATCCGGCCGGTGTCCTGCTGCGGGAAGAAGCCCTTCGGAATGACGTCGTACAGATAGAAATTGAGACCGAGCACGGTCGCGAGGGTCAGCATCATTGCCCCGGGGTGCCGGAGTGCCGACGTCAGCGTCCGCTTGTAGAAGTTTAGCATCCGGTCGAAGAAGCGCTCGCTGGCCCGATAGAGCCGGCCATGGCTTCGGCCGGACTCGCTGCGCAGCAAAACCGCGCACATCATCGGCGTGGTGGCGAGCGAAATCGCCAGCGAAATGATGATCGCGATCGAAATCGTCATGGCGAATTCGCGGAACAGCCGGCCGACGATGCCGCCCATCAGCAGGATCGGAATGAAGACCGCGATCAGGGAGACGCTCATCGAAAGTACCGTAAAGCCGACCTCATTGGCGCCCTTGAGCGAGGCTTCCAGCGGTGACATCCCCTCTTCGATGTAGCGGGTGACGTTCTCCAGCACCACGATGGCATCGTCGACGACGAAGCCCGTGGCCACCGTCAGCGCCATCAGCGACAGGTTATCGAGGCTGTAGCCAATCAAGTACATCACGGCAAAGGTAGCGACCAGCGACACCGACACCGCAACGACCGGGATCAGCGTCGCGCGGAAGTTCCGCAGGAATGCGAACACCACCAGGATCACCAGCAGCACCGCGAGGACCAGGGTTCGTTCAACGTCGTGCAACGAGGTGCGAATGGTGGTCGAGCGGTCGACCGCCAGCGTGACGTCGATGGCCGGTGAAATCGAGGCTTTCAATTGCGGCAACAGCGCCTTCACTGCGTCGACGGTGCTGATGATGTTGGCGCCCGGCTGCCGATAGAGGATGATCAGCACCGCCGGCTTGCCGTTGGCGAGGCCGGCGTTGCGCAGGTTTTCCACCCCGTCGCTGACCTCGCCGACATCGGAAAGGTGCACCGCCGCGCCGTTGCGGTAGGCGACGATCAGGGATTGGTAGTCGGCGGCCTTGTTGGCCTGGTCGTTGGCATAGATCTGGTAACGCTGGTCGCCGACGTCGATGCCGCCTTTCGGGCTATGCGCATTGGCACTGGCCAGCGCCGCCCGTACGTCCTCGAGACCGATGCCGTATTTGTAGATCGCCTGCGGAATGAGATCGACCCGTACCGCCGGCAGCGAACTGCCGCCGACGACGACTTCGCCGATGCCCTCGACCTGTGACAATTTCTGTGCCAGCACGGTCGACGCGGCGTCGTACAGATCGCCGCGCGTCATGGTGTCCGATGTCAGGGTGAGGATGACGATTGGCGCATCGGCCGGATTGACCTTGCGGTAGGTCGGATTGGACCTCAGGCTGGTCGGCAGGTCGGCGCGGGCCGCGTTGATCGCGGCCTGTACGTCGCGCGCCGCGCCGTTGATATCCCGGTTCAACCCGAATTGCAGGGTGATGCGCGTCGATCCCACGGTCGAGGAGGAGGTCATCTCGGTCACGTCGGCGATCTGCCCGAGGTGACGCTCGAGCGGACTTGCGACGGTGGTGGCGACGTCCTGCGGGCTCGCACCGGGCAGGGTAGCCCGCACCGAGATGGTCGGAAAATCCACTTGCGGAAGCGGCGATACCGGCAGCTTGAAGAAAGCCACGGCGCCTGCGGCCGCAAGCCCGAACGTCAGCAACGTCGTGGCAACCGGTCGGCGGATGAAGGGGGTGGACGGTCCCATATCTGCCGCTCAGCGCAATTCGTTGACCGGGCCGACGTCTCCGGAGCGTCCGGCGAACCTGATCGCCAGGCGGTCGAACCAGAGATAGATCACCGGCGTCGTGAACAGGGTCAGCAACTGGCTGACCAGCAGGCCACCGACGATGGAAATGCCGAGCGGATGCCGCAATTCGGAGCCCGCGCCGGTACCGAGCATCAACGGCAGGGCGCCGAGAACGGCGGCCATGGTCGTCATCAGAATCGGCCTGAAGCGCAACAGGCAGGCCTGATAGATCGCCTCGCGCGGCGGCTTGCCCTCGTTGCGCTCGGCGTCGAGCGCGAAATCGATCATCATGATCGCGTTTTTCTTCACGATGCCGATCAGAAGGATGATGCCGATGATCGCGACGACCGTCAGGTCGTCGCCGGCGGCCATCAGCGCCAGCAGCGCGCCGATGCCGGCAGATGGCAGCGTGGAGAGGATCGTGATCGGATGGATGAAGCTCTCGTAGAGCACGCCCAGCACGATATAGACCGTGACGATCGCCGCCAGAATCAGGAACAATTGGTTGGAGAGCGACGACTGAAACGCCAGTGCGGCGCCCTGGAAAGTGCTGATCACGCCGATCGGCAGGCCGATGTCGGCCTCCGCCTGCTTGATCGCGGTCACCGCGCCGCCGAGCGATGCTCCGGGAGCAAGATTGAACGAAATCGTCGAGGAGGGAAACTGGCCGAGGTGCGAGACCAGAAGCGGCGCGGTCTGCTGCTTCATCTTGGCCATCACGGCGAGCGGAACCGGCGTGCTGCCCACCGAGGAAGGCAGATAGATGTCGGATAGCGACTGCAGCGAGATTTGCAGGCTCGGATCGGCCTCGAGAATGACGCGATACTGGTTCGAGTTGGTGAAAATGGTGGAGACGATGCGCTGGCCGTACGAATCATAGAGCGCATTGTCGATAGTTGCGGGCGTAATTCCGAAACGGGCGGCCTGGTCGCGGTCGATTTCGACGTACACCGACAGGCCCTGCGCCGACAGGTCGCTGGTCACATCGGCGAGGTCCGGCAGCGTATTCAGCTTGTCGACGAGTTTGGGCGTCCATTCCGTCAATTGGGCCGGATCGGCGTCCTGAAGGATGAACTGGTATTGCGTCCGGCTGACCGTGCCCTCGATGGTCAGGTCCTGAACCGGCTGCATGTAAAGTGTGATGCCGGTCAGCGCCGCCGTGCTGTTCTTGATCCGCTGCATGACCGCCGCAATGCCGGACGTGCGCCGATCATAGGCCTTGAGATTGATCAGGATGCGCCCGCTGTTGAGCGTCGTGTTGGTTCCGTCGACACCGATGAACGAAGAGAGGCTCTCGACGTCCGGATCCTTCAGGATGACTCTGGCGAGCTGTTGTTGCCGCTCGGCCATCGCCGCATAGGACACCGACTGCGGCGCATCCGAAATTGCCTGAATGATGCCGGTGTCCTGCAGTGGAAAGAATCCCTTGGGAATGACGACGTAGAGCAGGGCGGTCAGCACGAAAGTACCGAGCGCGATCAGCAGCACGAAGGTCTGACGATCGAGCACCCAGTTGAGCGCATGCCCGTACACCGCGATGATCCAATCGAAGCCTTCGCGGCTGTATCGTTGAAACGCGTTTTCCCGGGCCTGCGCTTCGGGCTTGAGCAACTTGGCGCAGGCCATCGGCACCAATGTCAGCGACACCACCGCGGAGATCAGGATCGTGACCGACAGCGTGATGGCGAATTCGCGAAACAGCCGGCCGACCACGTCGCCCATGAACAGCAGCGGAATCAGCACCGCAATCAGCGACACCGTGAGCGAAATGATGGTGAAGCCGATCTGTTGCGAGCCGCGGAGGGCGGCTTGCAACGGTGGCTCGCCCTCTTCGATGTAGCGGGAGATGTTCTCGATCACGACGATCGCGTCGTCGACGACAAATCCGGTGGCGATGGTCAAAGCCATCAGGGAGAGATTGTTGAGGCTGAATCCGAACAGATACATCGCGCCGAGGGTGCCGACCAGCGACAGCGGAACCGACAGGCTCGGGATCAGGGTCGCGCGCGCGCTGCGCAGGAATACGAAGATCACCAGTACCACCAGTATGACCGCCAGCGTCAGCTCATATTCCACGTCTTGCACCGAGGCCCGGATGGTCACGGTCCGGTCGGTCAGGACGTTGAGGTCGATGGCGGCCGGCAACGTGGCCTGCAGTTGCGGCAACAGCGACTTGATGCCCTGCACCACCGAAATCACGTTGGCGCCGGGCTGCCGCTGCACATTGAGAATGATC
>DASUIA010000074.1:0-3097 GCA_036273255.1 Bradyrhizobium sp. | reverse complement strand
CGGGCACTTTCTTGAGGGGTGAAATGCCGCATCGGCTGGCGCACAGTCCGACGCGCCGCAAGCGAAAGGGCATGAACGGACGCGTGGTCGGCAGCTCACGCCTTGCGACTTCCGCCTCGGAACGGCGGTCAAGGCCGATTTTTCAATTCATGCGACCTCGACCACCCAGCTAAGCTTATGCGCGGGTCAGCGACGGTTGTCATCGTGATGGTGGTGGTCTCGGTAGAGCACGATCGGGGATGCGCCGTGGTTCCGATGCCGGTGTCGCTCACCGACGTCAATTCCCACGCCGCCGACTCCGACCTCGACGCCCTGCGCGATGACTATTGGTTTGTCGCCGACGTTCGAAGAACCGGCAAATGCCGGCATCGTCAAGAATGGAACGAAACAAAGCATAGATATAGCATTCTTCATGGCGCACTCTTTGGTTGGGGACGCTCAACGTCCCGATAACCACCGGAATGCGCGCCTGATACTCGCGGAGTCTGTATAGGATTTATCAGTATCGTTCTCGATACGCCGGTCCTGCTGGCGCTTATCTGATCAAGGTCGGCGAGTAATAATCGAACGATCAAAGTAGCGTGCGTCTTGCCTCCATGTGAGCAATTTCGCGCAGTTCCGGCTTGCCGGCTGCCGACAGGATCAGGTCAAATCGTATACCATCCCGTTCGGCATGCCGATCGAGCCAATATCTCGCACGGCTAAGCCGGGTGAGCATTTGTATACAGACTGATGGTTCCAGCATGCACAGGTTCCACATTTATAAAGACGCGTTCCATTCAGGAGACTGACATGACAGAGGTCGATCTGTTTCGGCAGTACGCCAGAGGCGATGTGTTCGTCCTCAAAACCACAGACGAAAATGAGAAGCGCGCGCTCATAGGCTTTGCCCGCGTCTTGGCGCAAGCAGCGTTGACGAGTGAAAGGACCTCTGGGTCAAGCTTTGTTTCGTCGCCGTGCGACATTGCTGAAACCACATCGCCGAGCTGACAGATCGGCATCCGGCAACCGTAAAACTCATGATCTTCGTTGTATGCAGCTTGACCGGCGCCAAGGTCGGCGAAATCACGAATAAGCTCGATCGCCGCGATCCATTTCACGATCTTAAACCCGAGTTCATAAGGGGCTTAGATTTGTGCGCGCCGGCGCGATCCGGGTGTGGCCCTGATCAACGGAGCATCGAGGGCGATTGCGTTCTCAGCCGGGCTGTTCGGCACGAAACCACGCTTGACTATCGTCGAGTTCTCATCGAAGGGAGCTGGACAAGATGCAGCAGGACCGAATGCGCAAAGCGGAAGCGCCGTGGCAAATTACGGCGCGCGGCTGGACGGATATCCTGTACCGTGTCTGGAAGGATACCGGCAAGAAAAACCTGCCGCTCGTCGCGGGCGGTGTGACCTATTACCTGCTGCTGGCGCTATTCCCCGCGTTGGCTGCGCTGGTTTCGGTCTACGGTCTGGTCGCGGACCCGGCGGATATGGCAAAAAGCGTCCAGTCGCTGTCGGGCATGCTGCCGCCATCGACCGTGACGCTGATCGGGAGCGGACTGCGCCAGCTCGTCTCCGCGTCGAGCAGGAGCCTCGGCCTTGGTGCTGTCATCGGCATCGTGATCGCGATCTGGAGCAGCGTGCGCGGGATGACCGGCATGATGACGGCACTCAATATCGCCTACGCTCAGCCGGAGCGGCGGGGATTCATCAGGTTCAACGTGACTGCCCTGATGCTGACCGTCGTGGTAATCGCCGGTGGGCTGATCGCCCTGGCGCTCGTCGTCGGCTTGCCCGTGGCGCTGAACGGAGCGGGCGCGCGTGGCCCGGCACGCTGGGTCGGCTTGGTCGTCGAATGGCCGCTTCTAATCGTTTTCGTCATGGCAATTGTTGCGCTGATCTACCGCTACGGGCCTGACCGCAGCGAGCCGGAATGGAAATGGGCTTCTCCCGGCGTGATCGTTGCTACAATTCTGTGGATCGCCGGATCGATCCTGTTCACCGTCTATGTCTATCACTTCGGCAGCTACAACAAGACCTACGGCTCGTTGAGCGCGCTGCTGGTTCTGCTGACCTGGATGTGGCTGTCGGCATACGCCGTACTGTTCGGAGCCGAGATCAACGGCGAAGCAGAGCGGCAGACGCGCCAGATACAACAGTAGGGCTCCGTTGCCGATGGACCGGTGGGAGGCCGGGGAAGCCGACACGGTTGCTGACCGCGGGCGACCACCGGTCGAACAACTGGAATTCCTTCCCGCGCACTTCTGCGGGATCACGAGATCACGTTTATGGTTGAAGTCGTCAATGCCGCTGGAAGACGAAGCGGCAGAGCTGGAGCTGCTTTCTCTTGAAGCCGTAGATCGAGCGACGCAGGTAGTGCTCGTAGAATTCGAAGGTTCCTTCTGTTGTCATCGCCTCGATCTCCGGTTGCCTGGCGCGCAGCCGCTCCAGCCAGACCTCGAGGGTGCGGACGTAATCGCTCCGACAGTTCTCCATATACAGCGGTTCGAAGGTGTGGGCCGAGGCATCCAGCACGTCGGTGACATAAGGCGGGTCGGTCTCGGGAAAGACATCCTGCGCCATGATGAAGCCGGTCCTGTCGCGCGGGACGTTGCCCCAGGTGATGCACTGCAGGGAAAGGCGCGCGCCCGGGTCCAGCCAGTCGCGGCACTGCTCGAAGAATCGCCGATAGATCGTGATCTTTTCTGCCGCCGACAGGCCGGGTCGGGTGAAGTGCTCCAACGCTCCAACCGAAACGATGCCAGCGAATTTCTCCGCCGGCCGGTAGTCCTCGTAATTCTCCAGCCGGACCTCGACGCCCGGTAGGTCGAGCGCGCGCACGTGGTTGTACTGGTCGGTGCTCAGTGTCAGGCCGATCGCCGCGGCGACGCCATAGCGTTCGACCGCCCGGCGCAGCATCGAGCCCCAGCCGCAGCCGACGTCGAGCAGGGTGTCGCCCGGCCCGACGCCAACGGCCTTCAGGTGGAAGTCGAGCTTGGCTTCCTGCGCAAGCTCCAGGCTGACCGGGCTGATCGCGACCTGCCGCGGATCTTGACGCCGATCGCCCCAGCGAGCGGCACTGTAGGTCAGGCTCCGGTCGAGCCAAAGCC
>DASUIA010000073.1:0-26870 GCA_036273255.1 Bradyrhizobium sp. | reverse complement strand
CCCGCCTACGGTTGGTGCGTGACTTCGCCCTTCAGCTTCGCAACCTCCGCTTCCAGCTCCGCGATGCGTGCGTCGCGCTGAGCGATCTGGGCGCTCGCTTCGCTCATTGCGGCCGCGACATCCGCCGCATCGAACTTCTGCGGGATGTGCTGCGGGCAATTGGTGTCCCACGCCGCGATCCTGAGCAGGATCACCTGTTCGGGCCGCGCTTTGTAACCTTTCGGCATCAATGATTGCAGCAGAGCCGGATCGTCGTCGACCACGCGCGCCTCGCCCCAGATTTTCACGCGCCGGCGATGCGCGTAATCCATCACGAAAATATGCGCCTTGCGGTTTTCCGAGAGGTTGCCCTGCGTGATGAATTGCCGGTTGCCGCTGTAGTCGGCAAAGGCCAGCGTGTTCTTGTCCAGCACCCTGACAAAACCCCTGGGACCGCCGCGATGCTGGATGTAGGGCTGCCCGTCGGCACTGGCCGTCGCGAGGAACAGGCTATTGGTATCGGCCAGAAAGGCCGCCAGATTGTCGTCGACCTCGGTCCGCCAGCCACCGTTCTGCTCGACCTGGGCATAGCCATCGCGCGATCCCTTGCGCGCCTGAATACGCTTCACCGCCGGGGTGAACGCCACGTCGCTGGAATAGATGTGAGTGTCGGACATCGGAAGTCTCCAAGTCGGGGCGTCGACGGCCCTGGTCAGAGCGAAAATGGGCCTCTCCGGTATCTTGAACAATTCTCCGGATTGACAGTTCATTATTGCGAGATATGAAATAATCCATGGATCGCTTGGATGCCATGCAGGCTTTCGTGGCGGTGGCCGACCTCCGGGGTTTTGCCCCGGCCGCCCGGCGATTGGGATTGTCGCCGTCGGCGGTCACGCGGCTGGTGGCGGCGCTGGAGGACCGTCTCGGGGCGCGGCTGTTGCAGCGGACAACGCGCTCGGTGACGCTGACCGATGTCGGCGCTCGCTATCTGGAGCGTATCCGGCGCGTCCTCACCGATGTCGAGGAGGCCGAAGGCTCGGCGCAACAGGAGCGGACGCGGCCGAGTGGACGGCTCGTCGTCTCGGCGCCGATCGGCTTTGGCCGCCTCCATGTCAGCCCGGTCATGTCGGCCTATCTGACCCGCCATTCCGAGGTCTCGGCTGAGCTGAGGCTGTCGGACCGCATGATCAACCTGGTGGAGGACGGCGTCGATCTCGCGGTCAGGATCGGCCAACTTCCCGATTCCAGCCTGGTCGCCCGCCATGTGGGCGAGATGCGCCGGATCGTGGTCGCTTCGACCGGCTATCTCCGCGAACACGGCGAGCCCGGCACGCCGGAAGCGGTCGTCGCGCACGCCACCATCCAGTTCGGCGCCGTTCCGGACTGGCGCTTTGTCAGGGATGGTCGCGAACTGCGCATCACGGGCACGCCGCGGTTCGTCACCAACAGCGCCGACGCGGCGATTCAATATGCCGAGCAGGGTGGGGGACTGACGCGGGTGATGGCGTATCAGGCCGCCGATTCACTTCGCGCCGGCCGGCTCAGGATTGTGCTGGCGCAGTTCGAGCAGCCGGCGCTGCCGATCCACATTGTCTATCCAACTTCGCGTCTGCTGTCGGCCAAGGTCCGCGCCTTCATTGATCTCGTGGTCGAAACCAGCGATTGGCATTTTGGACAGTGAGAGTGCGTCATTCCCTCTCCTCCGTCATTCCGGGGCGCAAAGCGAAGCGGAGCGAGCCCGGAATCCATACTCCCGATGGTGGTTATGGATCCCGGGCCTGCGCCAAGCCAAGTGGCGCATCCTGGAATGACGCTGCACCGCCTAATACGGCAGGCCGACATAGTTTTCCGCAAGCGACGTCGATGCGGCCTTCGAGTTCACGAGATAGTTCAGTTCGGCGAGCTGAATGCGCGCGCCGAATTCGCCCTCGTCGGGGAATTTGTGCAGCATCGAGGTCATCCACCAGGAGAAACGCACCGCTTTCCAGACTCGCGCCAGTGCGGTGCCGGAATAACCATCGATGCCGGCCGAGGATTTCTCGTCATAATATTCGCGGAACGCGCCTGACAGGTAGTGCACGTCGCTGGCGGCGAGATTGAGTCCCTTGGCGCCGGTCGGCGGCACGATATGCGCGGCGTCGCCGGCAAGGAACATCCGACCGAATCGCATCGGCTCGGCGACGAAGCTGCGCAGCGGGGCGATGCTTTTTTCGATCGACGGCCCGGTGACCAGCTTGTCGACCGCCGCCGGATCCAGCCGGCGCTTCAATTCATCCCAAAATCGCGCGTCCGGCCATTGATCGATGTGGTCGTCCAGCGCACATTGCACGTAGTAGCGGCTGCGGTGGGTCGAGCGCATGGTGCAAAGCGCGAACCCCCGCGCATGATTGGAATAGATCAATTCGTGCGACACCGGCGGCGTCTCCGACAGGATGCCGAGCCAACCGAACGGGTAGATCCGTTCGAACGTCTCGATCGCCGAGGGCTTGACGCTGGCGCGGCTGACGCCGTGGGATCCGTCGCAGCCAGCGATGAAATCGCAGGCAATCTCGTGGCTTGTACCATCTTTCGTGTAGGACAAGCGGGGGCAGTCCCTGTCGAAATCATGCGGCTCGACCTCGGTGGCCTGGTAGATCGTGGAAAGACCGGCCGCCTTCCGCGCGGTCATCAGGTCGAGCGTCACTTCGGTCTGACCGTAGATCATCACCGTCTTGTTGGTGGCAGCCTTCATGTCGATGCGATGGCGCGCCCCGCCGAAGGCGAGCTCGATCCCGCCGTGGACCAGCCCCTCGCGATGCGCGCGGGCTCCGACGCCGACTTGATCGAGCAGCGCCACCGTTCCCTCTTCGAGCAGGCCGGCGCGGATGCGCCCGAGCACATAATCGGGCGTCTGGCGTTCCAGGATGATGTTGTCGATTCCGTAGCCGTGCAGCAATTGTCCCAGCAGCAAGCCCGCTGGCCCTGCGCCGATGATTGCTACTTTTGTCCGCAATACTTGCTCCCGAGGCTGTTGTAGGTTGGCGGCTGCCGCTGCCGCGGTCGTTGCCGCGCGGCCTTGCAATGATAATTATATCATATAACAATATCCGCAAAGGGCCTTGAAGCCCGATGCCGCGAGGGAGAAGACCGATGAGGAAAGCATTTCTGGCGCTGCTGTTGGCCGCCAGTGTGACGCCGGCGTTCGCGCAGGACAAGACCGTCACCATGAAGGTGTCGCTCTGGGTGCCGCCGGCGCATCCGCTGGTGCCGGCGACGCAGGCCTGGGCCGCCGATATCGAGAAGGCTTCCGGCGGCACCATCAAGTTGCAGGTGTTTCCTTCCGAGCAGCTCGGCAAGGCCTTCGACCATTACGACATGGCGCGCGACGGCATCGCCGACGTCACCTATGTCAATCCCGGCTATCAGCCCGGCCGCTTCCCGATCGCCGCCGCCGGCCAGCTTCCCTTCGTGTTCTCCGACGGCAAGAAGGGTACGTTGGCACTCAACGAATGGTACCACAAATACGCGCCGACCGAGATGAAGGACACCCATCTCTGTTTCGCGTTCATCCACGACCCCGGGGCGCTGCACGGCAAGAAGAAAATCCTGGTGCCAGGCGATCTCAAGGGCGTCAAGGTGCGTCCGGCGCAAAGCACCATCGGCGAGATGGTGAAAATGTTCGGCGGCACCAATGTGCAGGCTTCGGCGCCCGAAGCGCGCGACGCGATCGAGCGCGGCGTGGCCGACGAAATCACCTTCCCCTGGGGTTCGATGTTCCTGTTCGGAATCGACAAGGCCGTCAAATACACCATGGACGTGCCGCTTTATACGACGGTGTTCACCTACAACATCAATCTGGCCAAGTACAACTCGCTCTCCCCGGCGCAGAAAAAGGTCATCGACGACCATTGCACGCCGGAATGGGCTTCCAGGGTCACCGACCCCTGGACCGATTTCGAGTTCGCCGGCCGCGCCAAGATGAAGGCACTGGCCGGCCATGAGGTCTACGAGCTGACGCCGGACCAACTCGCCGAATGGAAGAAGGCAGTGAAGCCGCTGCACGATAGCTGGGCCGAGGCCGTCAAGAAGGCGGGCGGCGATC
Organism: Bradyrhizobium sp.; assembly: GCA_036273255.1. Taxonomy (GTDB): domain Bacteria; phylum Pseudomonadota; class Alphaproteobacteria; order Rhizobiales; family Xanthobacteraceae; genus Bradyrhizobium. The sequence continues at coordinate 22,810 of DASUIA010000073.1, read as the reverse complement.
CGGTCGCCATCGACGCCGATCTGCAGACGACACTGAAGAAATACGGCGCCGGGACGTAAGGGTCGATGGGGTCGGCTGAGTCGTCATGCCCGGGCTTGTCCCGGGCATCCACGTCTGCTGCGCGGGGAAGGACAAGACGTGGATGGCCGGGACAAGCCCGGCCATGACGGGGAGATCAATGGTTGGTCCGCGTAGCAGGCGAGTCGGTCCATGACCGCCAATCCCGAAGTCTCGCGCGATGGCGCATTGCTCGGCCCGCCCGAGCCGGCGCGCAAGAACTTCATGGATCGTTTCATCGATTCGATCGAGTGGATCGCGGCGTTCTTTGTCGGCATCGTGGCACTGAACACCTTTACCGCGGTGTTCATGCGCAAGTTCTTCGCGGTGACGATCCCCGACTACTATAATTTCGGCCAGTTCATGCTGGGCATCCTGATCTTCTGGGGCATCGCCGCCACCAGCTATCGCGGCACGCACATCACCGTCGATCTGGTCTGGGCCAATGCGACGCCCAAATACCAGCGTTTCATCGATGTGTTCGCGACGCTGGTGCTGCTGTTCGTGGTGACGGTGCAGACCTATACGCTGTTCGACAAGGTGGCGGCCACCCGCGCCGAGCACATCGTGACCATGGACCTGCAGCTACCGATCTGGCCGTTCTTCCTGGTGTCGTGGATCGGCGACGTCTCGGCGGTGCTGCTGATCGCGATCCGGACCTGGCGCCTGATCTTCCATCCGGATCAGATCCACGATCCCAAGATCAAGACCGCGGAGTAGCGCGGCATGAGCAACGAGGCCGTTGCCCTGACCGGCTTCATCACCCTGTTCACACTGTTGCTGCTGCGCGTCCCCGTCGGCATGGCGATGGGCCTCGTCGGCATCACCGGGTTTGGCTACCTCACCGGTTTCGCCCCGGCGCTCAAGCTGGTCGGCCAGACCACGATGCGCACGGTGACGGATTATTCATTCGGCGTGATCCCGATGTTCCTGCTGATGGGCGCATTCGTGTCGGTCTCCGGCATCAGCCGCGAATTGTTCCGTGCCGCCAACACCTTTGTCGGACACTGGAAGGGTGGCCTCGGCATTGCCACCATCGCCGCCTGCGGAGGCTTTGCCGCGATCTCGGGTTCCTCGGTCGCGACCGCCGCGACCTTCTCGGCGGTGGCCTATCCGGAAATGCGCCGCTTCGGCTATCCGCAATCCTTCGCCACCGGCGTGATCGCGGTCGGCGGCACGCTCGGCGCGATGCTGCCGCCGTCGACCGTGCTCGCGGTCTACGGCATCATCACCCAGCAGGACATCGGCAAGTTGTTCATCGCCGGCATCGCGCCGGGATTGCTGGCGATCATGATGCACATGATCACCATCGGCATCATCGGCGTGGCGCGACCGGGATTCCTGCCGGCCGGCCCGCGCGCTTCCTGGCGCGACCGGCTGGCCGCGCTGCGCGACGTCTGGTCGCCGCTGCTGCTGTTCCTGTTCGTGATCGGAGGCCTCTATGGCGGCTTCTTCATTCCGACCGAGGCCGGCGCGGTCGGCGCGGTCGGTGCCTTCATCATCGGCATCCTCAGGGGCAAGCTGACCAGGGACGGCATCCTGCAGTCGTTGTTGCAGGCGACGCGCACCGCAGCCGCGGTCTTCACCGTGCTGATCGGCGCGCTTTGCTTCGGCTATTTCCTCACCATCACCCAGACCCCGCAGAACGTGACCGAGTTCCTGACCGGCCTCGGCATCGGCCGCTATGGCGTGCTGGCGCTGATCCTCTTGATGTATCTGGTGCTGGGTTGCCTGATGGATGCCATGGCGATGGTGATCCTGACGGTGCCGATCGTGTTTCCGGTAGTGACGGCGCTGGGCTTCGATCCGATCTGGTTCGGCGTCGTCATCGTCATGACCGTCGAACTCGGGCTCATCCATCCGCCGGTTGGCATGAACGTGTTCGTCATCAAGAGCGTGATCAAGGATGTCAACATGTCCACCATCTTTGTCGGCGTATTGCCGTTCGTGGTGACCGATCTGATCCGGCTGGTCATCCTGATTCTGTTTCCGCTGCTTGCGACCTGGCTGCCACAACGAATGATAGGGTAACTCCATGGCTGTTCCGACCCTTGCCACCCAATATGTCTTCACCATTACCGCCCGGATCGGCGGCGTCACCTCCGCGGGCGACATTGGCCACGGCGTCCGCCGCATCATTCCGGTTACCGGCGGCGAGGTCCGTGGCGAGAGGGTCAACGGCAAGGTCTGCGCGTTCGGCGCCGACTACCAGATCATCCGGCCCAACGAGTTGATCGAGCTCGAGGCGAAATACGCCTTCGAGACCGACGACGGCGCGGTGATCTATGTCGAGAACAAGGGCGTTCGCTTCGGCCCGGTCGAACTGCTGCAGAAATTGAAGCGCGGCGAACCGGTCGACCCGAAACTGATCTATTTCCGCACCGTGCCGAAATTCGAGACGGGAAGCGAGAAATACCGGTGGCTGATGGAAAATCTGTTCATCGGCTCGGCCGCCCGCCATGTCGACCACGTTGTGGTCGACGTGCATCAGGTGTTGTAACAAGGACAGGACGCAAAGGAAGCCAAGCGGCGGATTCAGGCGTTCCTCGATCGCAAGACAGCCAAGGTGAAGCCGAGCCGAGATGAGCGCAGCAACCGATGGGCCGGGGCCGGCCGGAAAGAGCAATGCGGCTGGGGACGCCGACAAGCCGCATCCGCTGCGCGCGATTGCGTTCGGCGATCCCCAGGTGTCGGTCGAGCGTCGCGACGACGGCACCATCTATCTGAGGCCCAAGGTTGCGCTCGGCGACTATCCGGTCCGCCTGACCGATCGCCTGCACCATTGGGCCGATTTGCAGCCGCATCGCGTTTTCATGGCCGAACGCGACGCCGATGGCGGCTGGCGGCAGATCACCTACGCGGAGCTGCTGAATTCGGCCCGCCGGATCGGCTCTGCACTGCTCGCGCGCGATCTATCGGCGGAACGGCCGGTGGTCATCCTTTCCGGCAATTCGCTCGACCACGCTTTGGTTGCGTTCGGCGCGATGTATGCCGGCATACCGTTCTGCCCGGTATCGCCGGCCTATTCGCTGATCTCGAGGGACTACGGCAAGCTGGGCTTCGTGATCAAGCTGCTGACGCCGGGCCTGGTGTTCGCCGCCGACGCCGGTACCTTCGCCGATGCGCTGTCGGCCAATGTTCCGGCAGAAACCGAGATCGCGGTCTCGCATGGTGCGGTGCCCGGCCGCCGGGTGACGATGCTGGCGGATTTGCTGGCGACGCCGGAGCATGCCCGCCTCGATGCGGCGCATGACGCGATCGGTCCCGATACCGTTGCGAAGCTGCTGCTGACATCGGGCTCGACCGGCAATCCGAAGGCCGTCATCAACACGCAGCGAATGATTTGTGCGAACCAGGTCATGCTGCGCGAGACGCTCGCCTTCCTCAAGGACCAACCGCCGGTCGTCGTCGACTGGCTGCCGTGGAACCACACTTTCGGAGGCAATCACAATGTCGGCCTGACGCTGTTCAATGGTGGGTCGATGTATCTTGACGAGGGCAAACCGATGCCGGGCGGCATCGGACAGACCGTGCGCAATCTCCGCGAGATTTCGCCGACGGTCTATTTCAACGTGCCGAAGGGCTATGAATCGCTGCTGCCCTATCTGCGCGACGACGCCGCGCTGCGCGCCAAGTTTTTCCGGCGGCTGGACGCGATGTTCTTCAGCGGCGCGGCGTTGTCGCCGTTCGTCTGGAACAGCCTTGACGAACTCGCGGTGCAGGAAACGGGGTTTCGCGTTCCGATGCTGACCGGGCTCGGCGCCACCGAAACCGCCCCGATGTTCATGTCGGTGCGGCCGGCCACCAGCCGATCCGGTCACGTCGGGCTTCCGATCTCCGGCAACGATGCCAAGCTCGTTCCCAACAACGGCAAGCTGGAGGTTCGCGCCAAAGGTCCGAATGTCACGCCGGGCTATTGGCGTCAGCCGGAACTGACCGCGAAGGCGTTCGACGAAGAGGGCTTCTACAAGTTCGGCGATGCGGTGAAGCCGTCCGATCCCGATGATTTCAGCGCCGGCTTTGATTTCGACGGTCGCATTGCCGAGGATTTCAAGCTCGCCAGCGGCACCTGGGTCAGCGTGGGTCCGTTGCGGGCGCGGTTCATCGCGGCCTGCGCGCCGCTGGTCCGCGATGTGGTGATTGCCGGCATCAACCGCGACGAGGTGTCGGCGCTGGTGATCCTCGACCTCGACGGCTGCCGGTTGGTCAATCCGGCGCTGCCGGCCGATGATCCGATGGCCGCGGCATCCGATCCGCTGATCCTGGCGGCGTTTCGCGATCGTCTGCTGCGGTCGCTGGCGACCTCGACCGGCTCGTCGACGCGGATCACGCGGGCAATCCTGATCGACACGCCGCTTTCGATCGATCGCGGCGAGGTCACCGACAAGGGCTCGATCAATCAGCGTGCGGTACTGGAGCATCGCGCCCCGCTGATCGAACAGCTTTACTCGCCGGTCCCGGCGGCACGGGTGATCGCGCTTGACGGAAGTACAACGGATTCGCCAGGGAGGAAATCATGCAGTTGAAGGATCAGTCGGCCATCGTCACCGGCATGGCGCCGCGATAGGAACGATCGCATGTTCGTTCATCGGCGCGATGTCCAGATCCAGTGGGGCGATTGCGACCCCGCCAACATCGTCTACTACCCGCGCTATTTCGAGATGTTCGACGATTCGACCTCGATCATGTTCGAGGCCGCCGGCTTCTCCAAGCAGGACATCGTCCGGAAATATGGCCTGGTCGGCATTCCGATGGTGGACACGCGGGCGAAATTCCACGTCGCCTCGACCCATGGCGACTGGATCACCATCGAAAGCCGGATCGAAAGCTTCAAGCGCTCGAGTTTCGAGGTGATCCACCATGTGTTCAAGGGCGAGACGCTGGCGATCGAGGCGTTCGAGACCCGGGTGCTGGTGGGACGGCATCCCGACGATCCGGCGCGGCTGAAATCCGCGCCGATGCCGGAGGAAATCATTGCAAGATTCATGCGGGGCTGACGCCGCACCCGGAATTTGATATGTTGGATAACAATTATCAGATATAATCTCAAGCGCCCGCGCAGGGCCATTGGCCAATCTACCGGGATTGCGAGCCACGAGCGATGCCTGTTTCCAGAACTGCCGCCGACCCCGCCAGGGCGTCCCGATCAACCCGCAAGGAGCGCGCCGACGGCACGACCGAAGGCGCCGCGCTGCAGCTCGGCGAATTGTCCGAGTTGCTGGGCTATTCGCTCAAGCGCGCGCAGCTCAAGGTGTTCGAGGATTTTCTGCGCTGCGTCGCCCCGCTGCAGCTCACGCCGGCGCAATTCTCGGTGCTGCTGCTGCTCGACCGCAATCCGGGTCGCAACCAGACTGAAATCGCCAGCACGCTCGGCATCCTGCGGCCGAATTTCGTGGCCATGCTCGACGGCCTCGAGAGCCGCGATCTCTGCACGCGGATGCGGTCGACCAACGATCGCCGCTCCCATATCCTGGTCCTGACCGACAAGGGCCGCGCGGTGCTGGCGCGGGCCAAGAAGCTGGTCGCCACCAAGCACGAGGCCCGCCTCAACGCACTGCTGGGGCCCGCCAACCGCGCTGCGCTGCTCGCGATGCTGGCAACCATCGCCCGCGAGTTATGACAAAAGGCCCGAATTGATTCCCTCGTCATTGCGAGGAACGCAAGCGACAAAGCTGCACCGTCATTCCGGGATGCGCCGCTTGGCGCAGGCCCGGAATCCATAACCACGACCGTTGATGTTGCGCGAAGCTGGGGCTGCTGTGCCGTTGACAATCAGCCATCGGCGGTTATGGATTCCGGGCTCGCGCTGGCGCGCGCCCCGGAATGACGAAGAATGCCATCGCTTTCGTGCGCTCGCAATGGCGACGGCCCCGGCTAACCCTCATCCACCAAAATCACCCTGACGTCGTTGACATTGGTGAGGGTCGGGCCGGTCAGCAGGAGGTCGCCGGTGGCGGCGAAGAAGGCGGTGGCGTCGTTGTTGTCGAGATAGGCGCGAGGATCGAGTCCGAGCGATGCCATCTTCGCAGAAGTGGCGGCATCGACCATCGCACCGGCCGGATCGGCCGCGCTGCCGGCGCCGCCGTCGGCACCATCGGTGTCCGCCGCCAGCACCGAAATGGCCGGGATATTCCCGAGCAGCCCGGCCAGCGCCAGCGCATATTCCTGGTTGGGTCCGCCGCGGCCGTGGCCGCGCACGGTCACCGTCAGTTCACCGCCCGACAGGATTGCCACGCGCCGGCCCTCGGCGCGCGCCTGCAGGGCGAGCCGCGCGTGTTCGGCCGCCACGTTGCGGGCCTCGCCTTGCAGGTCCGCACCGAGATCGACGATCGCATAGCCGGCCCTGGCGGCGATTCTGGCGGCGGCGTCGAGCGAGGCGCGCGGCCGAGCGATCAGCTCGAACCGCGCACGGGCAAAGGCGGGGTCGCCGGGCTTGCAGCTCTCGTTGCCGGGGTCCTCGAGCGCGCGGGCGACCGCGGCATCGACGGCAAGTCCATGATTTCTGACGATGGCGCGCGCGTCGGCGAGCGTGGTCGGATCCGGCACGGTCGGCCCGGAAGCGATGGCGGACGGGTCGTCGTGCGGCACGTCCGATATCGCCAGCGTCACGATCTCGGCGCGCTGGCCGGCGCGCGCCAGCCGGCCGCCCTTGATCCGCGACAAATGCTTGCGAACGGTGTTGACCTCGCCGATCGGCGCGCCCGAGCGCAGCAGCGCCCGGGTCACCTGCTGCTTCAGTGCCAACGACACACCGCTGGCCGGTGCGATCCTGTTGGCGGAGCCGCCGCCCGACAACAGTACCAGCAGCAAATCCTCCGCGCCGGCTTCCCCGGCGCGACGCAGGCTTTCTTCCGCGCCCTGGAGGCCGGCTTCGTCGGGCACCGGATGGCCGGCCTCGACCACCTTGATACGCCGGGTCGGCAGGCCGTGGCCGTGACGGGTGGTCGCGATTCCCGACAGGCGCGAAGGATCAAGACCGAGTTCGTCGAGGTAATGCCGCTCCGCCGCCACGGCCATGGCGGCCGCGGCCTTGCCGGCGGCCAGGCAGATCACCCGGCCTTTCGGCGCGGCGTGCAGATGCGCCGCAAGCACGCTGTCGGGGTGCGCGGCGGCAACGGCGGCGTCGAAGATCGCGCGCAGCAGAGGACGTCTGTCGGTCATCGCTTCACCGGACCCGATCGGGAGAATTTGCGCCGCCGGTTATCCATCCCTTTGCCGCAAAAGAAAACCCCCGCAACGGGATGCGGGGGCGCACGATACCAACGGTCCCGGATGATGACTCTCTATCTTCGTCATGGCCGGACCCTGTTGCGGCCATCCACGTCTTTGATGCTGTTCGGCTTCAAGACGTGGATGCCCGCGACAAGCGCGGGCATGACGAGTCAATTACGCAGGCCGTTGGCACGAGTGGGCGATGGATAGGTCCCGGCCGCGAATGTCGCGTCCGGGACCGGATCGCGAAGGTTCAACCGCCGACGTCGGCGGAGATGATGTCGCCGAACAGCACCCACCGCTCGCCGGTGAACTTCATCAGTTGAAGTTGGCTGATCGGAGCGAAGTCGGTTGCGCTGGTATTGATCTTGATGCCCGGCAGCAGCACGTTGGTACGGAAATCCTTCAGGTTGGCGGCCTGCTTCATGATGTTTTCACGGGTGAGGTTGTCGCCGCACTGTTTGAGCACCTGAATCAGGGTCTGGGTCACGCCGAAGCCGACCACGACCGACGCATCGAGCTTGTTGCCTTCGGGAAAATCCTTCTCCAGGAAGGTCAGGAATTCCTTCATGCCGGCATCGTTGTCCCACTGCGGATCGGAAGGATCCTTCAGATAGGCTGCGGAAATGATGCCTTGCGCGTTCTCGAACCCCGCGGGCTTGATCACGCTGCCGACGGATGCCGAGACGTTGTTGAGGAAATGCAGCGGCTTCCATCCGATCTCGGCCATCTTCTTGATCGCCTGCGCGGCGAATTTCGGGGTCGAGATGTTGACGAAGATATCGGCGCCGCTCGACTTGAGCTTGACGATATGGCCGTCGACGGATGGCTCGGTGGTCTCGTAGCTTTCCTCGGCAACGATCATCGATGCCGCCTTGGCGCCGAGCCCGTCCTTCAGGCCCTTGAGATAGTCCTTGCCGTAATCATCGTTCTGGTAGAGCACCGCGATCTTGGCGCTCGGCTTCTCCTTCAGAATGTACTTGGCGTAGATCTGGGTTTCGCTCTGGTAGCTCGGCTGCCATCCCATGGTCCATGGAAAGTCCTTGGGGTCGTTCCACTTGGTGGCGCCGGTGGCGACGAATAGTTGCGGCACCTTCTTCGCATTCATGTATTTGTGAATGGCGGAATTGGGCGGGGTGCCGAGCGAGTTGAAGATGAACAGTACCTCGTCGCTTTCGACCAGCTTGCGGGCCTGCTCGACCGTCTTCGGCGGGCTGTAGCCGTCGTCATAGCTGATGAAGTTGATCTTGCGGCCGTTGATGCCGCCTTCGGCGTTGATCTTCTTGAAATAGGCCGCCTCGGTCTTGCCGATCACGCCATAGGCGGAGGCAGGACCGCTATAGGGCATGATGTTGCCGATCTTGATTTCGGTATCGGTAGCACCGGTATCGTATTTCTTTTGTGCGAACGCGCCGCTGCTCGACGCGGCGAGCACAATCAGCGCCGCCGAGGCAATGGCGAGTCTGCTATTGGCAACAGGCATTTCCGGATCTCCCTGGATGGTTTGGGCTGCGTCATGCTCTTTTGCTTTCCCGTGACGCGGCGGGATTGAATACCATTTGGTGGAGGCCATCAAGAAAAAGCCCCTGCGACAAGATCGCAGGGGCTGCTTCTTGGGTGCCGGCCGGCTCGGTCCTAACCGCCGGCCAGGCAGGTCAGCCGCCGACCTCGGCGCTGATGATGTCGCCAAACAGCTCCCAGGTTTCACCCTGCAGCTTCATCAGCTTGAGTTGCTGGATCGGAGCAAAATCGGTCGCGCTGGTCTTGATCGTGATGCCGGGCAGCAAGCCGTCCAGCTTCAGGCCCTTGATGCTGGCCGCCTGCTTCATGACGTTTGCACGCGTCAGATCGTTTCCACACTGCTTCAACACATACACCATGGTCTGCGCGACGGTGTAGCCATAGACCACGAAGGCGTCGTTGCGGTTGGCTTCGGGATAATATTTGTCGAGGAAGGCGTTGAAGGTCTTCAGCCCGGGATCGTCCTTCCACAGCGGAGCGGTCGGATCCTTGATATAGGCCGCCGAGATGATGCCCTGCGCGGCGTCGAATCCGGCCGGCTTGATGGTGGCGCCGATCGAGCTCGAGACGCTGTTCAGAAAGTGAAGCGGCTTCCATCCGATCTCGGCGTTCTTCTTGATAGCTTGCGCGGCGAACTTCGGAATCGAAAGGTCGACGAATACATCGGCGCCGCTCGCCTTCAGTCTGACGATATGGCTGTCGATGGTGGGTTCCGTGGTCTCGTAGCTTTCCTCGGCAACGATCAGCTTCGAGCCCTTGGCGCCGAGGCCGTCCTTCAGGCCCTTGAGGTAATCCTTGCCGTAATCATCGTTCTGATAGAGCACGCCGATCTTGGCGTCGGGCTTGTTCTTCAGAATGTACTTGGCGTAGATCTGGGTTTCGCTCTGGTAGCTCGGCTGCCATCCCATGGTCCACGGGAAATTCTTCGGGTCGTCCCACTTGGTGGCGCCGGTGGCGACGAAGAGCTGGGGCACCTTCATCGTGTTCATGTATTTCTGGATCGCCGAATTGGGCGGGGTGCCGAGCGAGTTGAAGATCAGCAGCACCTCGTCGCTTTCGACGAGCTTGCGGGCCTGTTCGACCGTCTTCGGCGGGCTGTAGCCGTCGTCATAGCTGATGAAATTGATCTTGCGGCCATTGATGCCGCCTTCCGCGTTGATCTTCTTGAAATAGGCTTCCTCGGTCTTGCCGATCACGCCGTAAGAGGATGCCGGTCCGCTATAGGGCATGATGTTGCCGATCTTGATCTCGGTGTCGGTCGCGCCGGTATCGTATTTCTTTTGCGCAAGCGCGCCGCTGCTGGTCGCCGCGAGTATCGCGAGGGCGGCCGAAAAGGCCCCCAATCGCAATTGGATAGCAGGCATTTTGATCTCCCTGGATCGTGGTTGGTGTGTCATTTTCTGGAGTGGGAGCACTTTGCGGCCCTTGCCCGCATTGAATACCTTTCACCGGGGTCCAGCAAGAAAAAGGCCCCCGGCGACTGGGTCGCTGGGGGCCTCATTTAGTCGAACAGATCTGGATCACCGAGCCGTGAAAACGGCGCCGGCCTAGTTGCTCAGTTCGCCGCTGATGATGTCGCCGAACAGGTCCCATTTCTCGCCCTTGAACCGCTGCATCTGCAACTGCTCGATCGGGGCGAAATCGGTGGCGCTGGTGTTGATCTTGACGCCGGGCAGCAAGGTGTCGGGCGCAAAGTCCTTCAGGCTGGCCGCCTGCTTCATGACGTTTTCACGGGTGAGATTGTCGCCGCTCATCTCGAGCACCTTGACCATGGTCTGGGCCGCGCCGTACCCATACACTACGGAGCCGTCGAGCTTGTTGGCTTCGGGAAAATACTTCTCGAGGAACGCATAGAATTTCTTCATGCCGGGATCGTTGTCCCACTGCCGGTCAGCGCCATCCTTGGCATAGGCGGCAGAAAGGATACCCTGGGCGTTCTCGAAGCCGGCCGGCTGGATCACGCCGCCCACCGAGGCGCTGACATTGGAGACGATGTGCAGCGGCTTCCATTCGATCTCGGCGATCTTCTTGATCGCCTGGGCTGCGAATTTCGGGGTGGCGATGTCGATGAAGACGTCGGCGCCGCTGGCCTTGAGCTTGACGATGTGGTTGTCGATGGTCGGCTCCGAGGTCTCGTAGCTTTCTTCGGCGACGATCATCGATCCCTTGGCGCCGAGGCCGTCCTTCAGGCCCTTGAGGTAGTCCTTGCCGAAATCGTCATTCTGATACATGACGGCGATCTTGGCGTCGGGCTTTTCCTTGATCAGATATTTGGCGTAGATCCGCGCTTCGCTCTGATAGCTGGGCTGCCATCCCATGGTCCACGGGAAATTCTTCGGGTCGTTCCACTTGGTGGCGCCGGTGGCGACGAACAGTTGCGGGATCTTCTTGGCGTTGAGGTATTTCTGGATCGCCGAGTTCGACGGCGTGCCGAGCGGGTTGAACAGCAGCAGAACCTCGTCGCTCTCGACCAGCTTGCGCGCCTGCTCCACGGCTTTCGGCGGGCTGTAGCTGTCGTCATAGGAAATGAAATTGATCTTGCGGCCGTTGATGCCGCCCTCGGCGTTGATCTTCTTGAAATAGGCCGCCTCGGTCTTGCCGATCACGCCGTAGGCGGAGGCGGGGCCGCTATAGGGCATGATGTTGCCGATCTTGATTTCGGCGTCGGTCGCGCCGGTATCGTATTTCTTCTGGGCGAGTGCGCTGCTGCTGCTGACAGCAGCGAAAGCGATGACCGCCGTCGAGAACGCGGCGATTCTTAGTTTTTGTACAGAAGGCATAGTCTCTCCTTGCTCTGGTTTTACGGGTTGGGCTTTGGATTCCTGCAGGTCAGCTTTTTCGGAATTTGCCGACCAGTTGCTGGCCGACCATCGCCACCTGCCGCGCGCCATGCGGCAAGAGGAAGATGACGAGAAACAGCAGCACGCCGAAGACGGCGCCGGAAAGGCCTTTCGAGATTCCCTCGGCGATGTTCGGCACGAAGATGATGAAGGCCGAACCCACGATCGATCCCGGCAGCCAGCCGACGCCGCCGACCACCATGCCGAGAAACAGCGAGATCGCCAGCGTGATGGTGTAGCTGTCGGGCGCGACGAACTGCACGGCGATGGCGCCGAGCGCGCCGGCGACGCCGGTGATGCCGGCGCTGACGCCGAACGCCAGCGTCTTGTACAGCGCGACGTCGATGCCCATCGCGGATGCCGCGATTTCATTGTCGCGGATCGCCATGAAGGCGCGGCCGGAACGCGACTTCAGCAGATTGACGGAGAAGATGTAGATCCCGATGGTGATCACCAGCGTGAAGTAATACAGCCACATGTCCTGCGAGATCGGCAGCCCGAACGGCGCGTCGGGCTTGGTCACGACCAGCCCCTGCACGCCGCCGGTCCAGTGCTCGAACACGTTGAGCTTCAGCAGTTGCGGCATCGCGGTCGCGAGCGCAAAGGTCGCCAGCGCCAGATATACGCCGCTGAGCCGCAGCGCAGGCAGGCCGAACAGGAATCCGAATACGAAGCAGATGACGCCGGAGACCGGCAGCGTCAGCGCATAATTGACGTTGAAGGTTTCCATCAGGATCGCCGACGTGTAGGCGCCGACGGCGTAGAACGCGCTTTGGCCCAGCGAAAACTGGCCGCTGCCGCCGGTCAGGATATTCAGGGCCAGCACGGCAAGACCATAGATCAGCAGCATCGTCAGTTGGAAGATGATGAAGTTCTTCACGAACAGCGGGACGAGGATCAGCACTGCCAGCATGACCAGCGAGGTGCCGTAGCCGAGTGTCATGGCCCGCTTGGGGACGGCGTCGACGGCCGGCGCTTCGGTGACGACTTCCTGAACTGCGCTCATGATCAAACTCGCTTTACGATGGGCCGGCCAAACAGCCCGGCCGGTTTGACGACCAGTACGACGACGATCAGCGCGAGCGCGATTGGCAATTTAAGTTCATTGCCGACGCCGGGGATATAGGTGCCGGTGAGATTCTCGAAGATGCCGACCAGGAAGCCTCCGATCACCGCGCCGAACGGACTGGTCAGCCCGCCGAGCACGGCGGCGGCGAACCCGTAGATCAGCACGCCCAGCATCATGTTCGGCTCCAGGAACACCACCGGCGCGATCATCATGCCGGCGATGGAGCCGATCGCGGCCGCCATGCCCCAGCCCAGCGCGATCATCCAGCTCGTATTGATGCCGACCAGCCGCGCCGATTCCGGCAGCGCCGCCGCGGCCCGCATGGCGAGGCCGATGCGCGTAAACCGGAAAAAGAAGAAAAGGAAAAGCAGCAGCAGCAGCGTGACGCCGATCATGCCGGCCTGGTGGGTGCTGATGAGCTGGCTGCCGAGGAACGGCGACGATCCGAACGGCGTCGGGAACTGCTTGATGGTGAAGTCCCAGATCAGGCCGGCGACGCTGTTGACGATCGAGTACAGCGCGATGAAGCCGGCAACGTTGGTCAGGATCGGTGCCTTGGCCAGCGGCTTGAACAGCAGCCGCTCGATGACGATGCCGCCGGCGAAGGAAAATGCCACCGTGATCACGAAAGCGCCCCAATAGGGCACGCCCCATTGCATCAACTGCCAGGCGATGAAGGTCGAGAACATCGCCATTTCGCCCTGGGCGAAGTTGAGATGGTCGATCGCCTGGTAGATCATCACGACGGCGAGTGCCATGCAGGCGTAGATCGCGCCGGTGGCGATGCCAGCCAGGATTTGGTTGGTGAAGAGTTCCATGGCCGCGCTCCTCAGTAGCCCAGATAGGATTTACGGATGTCCTCGTTGCTGGCGATTTCGGCAGCGCTTCCCGACATCACGATCCGCCCGGTCTCGATCACGTAGGCTCTGTCGGCGAGTTCGAGCGCGAGCTGCGCGTTCTGCTCCACGACCAGGATGGTGACCTTGTCCTCGCGATTGATCTTGCCGAGGATCCGGAACAGGTCGCGCACGATCAGCGGCGCAAGCCCGAACGAGGGCTCGTCAAGCAGCATCAGCCGCGGCCGCAGCATCAGCGCGCGGGCGACCGCGAGCATCTGCTGCTCGCCGCCGGAAAGCGTGCCGGCCTGCTGGGTATGGCGCTGCTTGAGGACCGGAAAATGATCGTACATGCGCTCGATGTCGGAGACGATCCCGCCTCTGTCGCGGCGGGTGATGGCGCCGAGCTGGAGGTTTTCCTCCACCGTCATGGTGGTGAAGGTGCCGCGGCCCTGCGGCACATGGGCGATGCCGAGGCGCACGATGTTTTCGGTCGAGCGGCCGGACAGCGCGGCACCGTCGAACTCGATCGAGCCGGTGGATCGCACCATGTTGCAGATGGCGCGCAGCGTCGTGGTTTTGCCGGCGCCGTTGGCGCCGAGCAGGGTGGTCAGGCTGCCTTCGTTGAGACCGAACTCGAGACCGTGCAGCGCCTGGACCTGGCCGTAATAGGCGCGCAGATCCCTGATGTCGAGCATGGCGGTCATTGGTCCTTGCTCCCGAGATAGGCCTTGATGACGTCGGGATCGGACTGCACCTGCGCCGGCGTACCCTCGGCGAGCTTGCGGCCGAAATTGAGAGCGACCACATGGTCGGCGATCGACATCACGAGCCCCATGTGATGTTCGACCAAAAGCACGGTCATGTGGCGGTCGTCGCGAATGCGGCGGATCAGGTCGCCAAGGACGTGAACCTCTTCATGGTTGAGGCCGCCGGCGGGCTCGTCGAGCAGCAGGATCTTGGGTTCGGCGGCCAGCGCCCGGGCGAGCTCGACGCGTTTCTGGGTGCCGAACGGCAATCCCGCCACCGTGACATGGGCGACGTCGTCGAGGTCGAGATAGCGCAAAATCTCGTGAACGTGCTCGTTCACCATGGTCTCGCTGCGGCGGATCCACGGCAGCCTCAGCGAGTCGCTGACGATGTCGCTGCTTGTGCGGGCATGGGTGCCGACCCGAACATTGTCGAGCACCGAGAGATTGGCGAACAGAGCGACGTTCTGGAAGGTGCGGCCGATGCCGATTTCGGCGATCCGGTGCGGCGGGCGCTTCAGGATACTCTCGCCTTCCATCAGGATGTCGCCGGCGCTTGGCTGGTAGAGCCGGCTCAGGCAATTGAACAGTGTGGTCTTGCCGGCGCCGTTGGGCCCGATCAGGCCGAGGATCTGGCCCTGATGCATGTCGAACGACACCCCGTTCAACGCGATGATGCCGCCGAACACGACGCTGACGTCGCGAACCGCAAGCAGGGGATGTTGTCCCTGCGCGAGCTGTGCCTGCGTCATTTCGCTGCGCCCGAACGTCGCGTCGGGCGGCAAGAGCCGCACGAACTTCTCCGCCGGCCACGACGATGCGCGCTATCTGATCCCCTCGACCATACGTGCAACTTTCCCTCCTGCTCTCAACTTCTTAGTTTCTTCTTTTTTTGATTGTGGCGAGGCGCCGCCCAGCGCCGCCTCGATGTTCCTTACCATCGCCACGAGGCGAGGTCCAATATCGCTGCGCAGCCGATCTTCCGTGAAGCGGAATGCGGGCGCGCCACAGTTGAAGGCGTAAGGACCCGTGCCATCGTTGAGCTTCAGCGCAACGCCGACCGCATGCACGTCATCCTGCCATTCGCCGGCGGAAATCGTGAAGCCGTGCCGCGCCACGGTTTCGCCGGAACGTTCGATGCCATCGCGCATCCGCGGCCAGCGGTTGCCATAGTGCTCGCGCAATTCGCGCAACAGGGCGGTACGCTCCTCGTCCGGCAGGGCCCAGATATACGCCCGTCCCATCGCAGTGGTGGCGATTGGAATCCGCGAACCGACGTCCAGCTGGACGCCCAGCGTCAGCCCGTTGCGGCTTTGACCAAAGTATATCATGCTGTGACGGTCGCGGCCGCCGACGGCCACCGCGCCGCCGGTCGCGCGCATGACTTCCTCGCGGTAGGCCTCGGACAGATGCCGAACGCCGAGATTGGCCAGCGCGGCATAGCCGAGCGACATGGCAGATGGCGCAAGCTGATACTTCTCGAACCGCGGAACCGGTGTAAGGTAGCCGAGCTTGGTCAACGTATAGGTTAGCCGCGAAACGGTCGGCTTCGGCAAGTTGGTACGGGCCGCAATCTCCTGATTGCCGAGCAGCCCGTCGTTGGGATGGAATGCGCGCAACACATCGAGCCCGCGGGAAAGCGCGACGACGAAGCTGCGATCGGTCGCCACTTTCCTGCCTGAACGCTTCATTGCCTGCCGCCGGACGGACCTCGTTGACAACCGACGTGCTTCAAAATAACCCTCCGTGTCAAGATGTGGAATTAAATTCCGCACTGCGAAATTAGTCGAATCCAGGGAGAGTCGCGTGAACGAAGTGGTCAAGCTCGAGCGTCATGACGCGGTCGGCATCGTCACGGTGAACAGTCCCCCGGTGAACGCGCTGAGCGCCGCCGTCCGCGGCGGCATCCTGGATTGCATCACGCGCGCCATCGCCGATCCCGAGATCAAGGCGATCGTCCTGACGTGTGCTGGCCGCACCTTCATTGCCGGCGCCGACATCACCGAATTCGGCAAGCCGCCGAAGCCGCCCGGCCTCCATGAAGTGCTGAACCTGATGGAAAACAGCGCGAAGCCGATCGTTGCCGCCATTCACGGCACCGCGCTCGGCGGCGGGCTGGAGGTGGCGCTCGCCTGCCATTTCCGGGTCGCGACCAGGGATGCCAGGCTCGGGCTGCCGGAAGTGAAACTCGGCCTGCTGCCGGGCGCGGGCGGCACCCAGCGCCTGCCTCGCGCGGTCGGTCCGGAGCTGGCGGTCAAGATGATCGTCGGCGGCGATCCGATCAGCGCCGCCGACGCGCTCGAGAACGGCTTGATCGAGGAGATCGTCGAAGGTCCGGCCTCCGGCGGCGAAGCGTTCGCGCGCAAGGTGCTGGCGGAGAAGCGTCCATTGCGCAAGCTGCGCGACGACGACAGCAAGCTTGCGGCGGCCAAGGCCGATCGCTCGATCTTCACCAACGCCGTCGCCGCGATGACCAAGCGGGCGCGCGGACTGGAAGCGCCGTTTGCCGCCGCCGACGCCGTCGGCGCCGCGATCGACCTGCCGTTCGACGAAGGGTTGAAGAAGGAACGCGAAGGCTTCCTGAAGCTCGTCGCCAGCGATCAGTCCAGGGCGCAGCGTTACGCCTTCTTCTCGGAGCGCGAGGCCGCCAAGATCTCCGGCGTTCCCGAAGGCACCAGGCCGCGCCAGGTCGAGCGCGTCGCCATCATCGGCGCCGGCACCATGGGCGGCGGCATCGCGATGTCCTTTGCCAATGCCGGTATTCCGGTGACGCTGATCGAGACCGGCGAGGAGCAGCTCAAGCGCGGCATGGGCGTGATGCAGAAGAATTACGAGGCCACCGCCGCGCGCGGCGGCATCCCGGCCGACGCGCCGGCCAGGCGCATGGGCCTGATCAAGGGCGTGGTGGGTCTCGAGAACGTCAAGGACGCCGACCTGGTCATCGAGGCGGTGTTCGAGACCATGGCGATCAAGAAGGAAGTGTTCGCCGCGCTCGACAAATTCGCCAAGCCGGGCGCGGTGCTCGCCAGCAACACCTCCTATCTCAACATCGACCAGATCGCGGCGGTGACCAAGCGCCCGCAGGATGTGCTCGGCATGCACTTCTTCAGCCCGGCCAACGTGATGAAACTCTGCGAAATCGTGCGCGCCGAAAAGACCGCGCCGGATGCGCTGGCCACCGCGGTGGCGGTGGCGCGACGGATCGCCAAGGTGCCGGCGGTGGTCGGCGTCTGCGACGGCTTCGTCGGTAACCGCATGCTGGCGCAGCGCGGCAAGCAGGCGGAGAAGCTGCTGTTCGAAGGCGCGCTGCCGCAGCAGGTCGATGCCGTCGTCACCAAATTCGGCATGCCGATGGGGCCGTTCGCGATGGGCGATCTCGCCGGCCTCGACATCGGCTGGCGCTCGCGCAAGGATCGCGGCATCAAGTCGGAAATCGCCGATGCGCTGTGCGAGGCCGGCCGCTTCGGCCAGAAGACCGGCAAGGGTTATTACAAATACGAGGCGGGCTCGCGCGCGCCGCTGCCCGATCCGGAAGTCGAGAAACTGATCGACGAGACCCTGCAGCGGCTCGGGCGCAAGCGGCGCGTCGTCAGCGACGAGGAAATTCTCGAGCGCATGATGTATCCGATGATCAACGAGGGCGCGCGCATTCTGGACGAAAAGATCGCGGCCCGTCCGAGCGACATCGACGTGATCTGGCTCTATGGCTATGGCTGGCCGATCTATCGCGGCGGCCCGATGTTCTATGCCGATCAGGTCGGGCTGAAGCACATCGCCGACCGGCTGTCGTTCTACGCCAGGGAGACCAACGACCCCTCGCTCGAACCGGCGCCGCTGCTGAAGCGGCTGGCGGCGGAAGGCAAGACCTTTGCGTCGCTGGCGCAGACTGCGAAAGCGGCTTGATGGTGCGTTGCCTCAAACCTCCATCGTCATTCCGGGATGCGCCGCTTGGCGCAGGCCCGGAATCCATAACCACCATCGTGAGTATGGATTCCGGGTTCGCGCCGCTTCGCTTCCCGTCCCGGAATGACGGCGGTGGGAAAAGAAAGCTTCCATGACCCATCCCGGCGAGCAGTTCTACCCGGAAGGCGTGCATTGGGACGATCCGATCGCGCGCGGCACGCTGCCCGATCTCTTGGCCAAGGCGGCCGTGCAGTTCGCCGGCCGGCCGGCGATCGAATTCCGCGACCGGCCGATCAGCTTCGCCGAACTCGAGGCGATGGCGGAGACGGCCGCCGCGGCCTTGCTGCGCGCCGGCTATGGCAAGGATCAGTCGGTCGCGCTGTTCCTCGGCAATTCGCCGGATCATCCGGTGAATTTCTTCGGCGCCTTGAAGGCCGGCGCCCGCGTCGTGCATCTGAGCCCGCTCGACGGCGAAATCGCCTTGTCGCACAAGCTCCGCGACAGCGGCGCGCGGGTGCTGGTCACCAGCAACCTCGCAGCCCTGCTGCCGACCGCGCTCAAGTTCCTCGACAAGGGATTGCTCGATCGCCTGATCGTCTGCGAGGATGAGCATTGGGGCAAGGCCGGCATGGCGCAGGCGCCGATCCCGCATCATCCCGCGATCGTGACGTTCAGGAGCTTCGTGCAGGGCGTTGCCGCGCCGGCAATTTGGCCGTCGATCTCGGTCGCTGACGTCGCGCTGCTGCAATATACCGGCGGCACCACCGGGCTGCCGAAGGGCGCCATGCTCAGCCATGGCAATCTCACCGCGGCGGTATCGATCTATGACGTCTGGGGCAGGACGGCGCAGGCCGAGCGCAACGCGGTCGAGCGCGTGATCTGCGCGCTGCCGCTGTTCCATATCTTTGCGCTGACCGTGATCCTCTTGCGCAGCCTCGAGCGCGGCGACCTGATCTCGCTGCACCAGCGCTTCGACGTCGAAGCCGTGATGCGCGACATCGAGGTCAAGCGCGCCACCGCCTTCCCCGGCGTGCCGACGATGTGGATCGCCATCGCGAACCTGCCCGATCTGGAACGCCGCGACCTGTCGTCGCTGGTGAGCTGCGGCTCCGGCGGCGCGCCGCTGCCGGTCGAGGTGGCGCGGATCTTCGAGCGCAAGGTCGGCATGAAGCTCAAGAGCGGCTGGGGCATGACCGAGACCTGCTCGCCCGGCACCGCCCATCCGCAGGAAGGACCGGACAAGCCGGGCTCGATCGGGCTGATGCTGCCGGGCATCGAGCTCGACGTGGTTGCGCTGGAGAATTCCGCGCAGGTGATGCCGGTCGGCGAGGTCGGCGAAATCCGCATCAGGGGTCCGAACGTCACCAAGGGCTACTGGAACCGGCCGCAGGAGACCGCCGAGGCCTTTGTCGGCGACCGCTTCCTCACCGGCGATATCGGCTACATGGACGCCGACGGCTATTTCTTTCTGGTCGACCGCAAGAAGGACATGATCATCTCCGGCGGCTTCAACGTTTACCCGCAGATGATCGAGCAGGCGATCTACACCCACCCGTCGGTGCAGGAAGTGATCGTGATCGGCATTGTCGACGATTACCGAGGCGAGGCGGCCAAGGCGTTCGTCAAGCTGCGCGAGGGCGCGTCGCCGTTCACCCTGGAAGCGCTGCGCGCCTTTCTGACCGGCAAGCTCGGCAAGCATGAGCTGCCGGCCGCACTCGATTTCGTCGACGAGCTGCCGCGCACCCCGGTCGGCAAGCTGTCGCGCCACGAGCTTCGCCAGCAGCAATCGTCCGCCGGGACCGCATCGTCCAAACAACAACAACTCGCAACAGGAGGTCGTCCATGACCGACGCCGTGATCGTTTCCACCGCCCGCACCCCGATCGGCAAGGCCTATCGCGGCGCCCTCAATGCCACCGAGGGCGCCACGCTGCTCGGTCACGCCATCGGTGAAGCGGTCGCCCGCGCCAAGGTTGATCCGAAGGAAGTCGAGGACGTGGTGATGGGCGCCGCCATGCAGCAGGGCACCACCGGCGGCAACATCGCCCGCAAGGCGCTGCTCCGGGCCGGCCTGCCGGTCACCGTCGGCGGCACCACCATCGACCGCCAATGCGCCTCCGGCCTGCAGGCGATCGCGCTGGCGGCGCGCTCGGTGATCTTCGACGGCGTCGAGATCGCGGTCGGCGGCGGCGGCGAATCGATCAGCCTGGTGCAGAACGATCACGCCAACAAGTTTCATACCCAGGATCCCGCGCTGCTCAAGATCAAGGGCGAAGTCTACATGCCGATGATCGACACCGCCGAGGTAGTCGCCAAGCGCTACGGCATTTCACGCGAACGCCAGGACGAATATTCGCTGGAGAGCCAGCGCCGCACCGCGGCCGCGCAGCAGGGCGGCAAGTTCAACGACGAACTGACGCCGATCACCACCAAAATGGGGGTCGCCGACAAGGCGACCGGCGAGATCTCCTTCAAGGACGTCACGCTGTCGAAGGACGAGGGTCCGCGCCCGGACACTTCGGCCGAGGGTCTCGCCAGCCTCAAGCCGGTGCGCGGCGAGGGCTTCACCATCACGGCCGGCAATGCCAGCCAGTTGTCGGACGGCGCCAGCGCATCGGTCATCATGAGCGACAAGGAAGCCTCGAAACGCGGCCTCAAGCCGCTCGGCATCTTCCGGGGCTTCGTCGCGGCCGGCTGCGAACCCGACGAAATGGGCATCGGGCCGGTATTTGCGGTTCCGCGCCTGCTCAAGCGCCACGGTCTCAAGGTCGAGGACATCGATCTCTGGGAGTTGAACGAGGCCTTCGCGGTGCAGGTGCTGTATTGCCGCGACAAGCTCGGCATCGATCCGGAGAAGATCAATGTCGACGGCGGCGCGATTGCGGTCGGTCATCCCTATGGCATGTCGGGCGCGCGGCTCACCGGTCACGCGCTGATCGAGGGCCGTCGCCGCAAGGCTAGATATGCCGTGGTGACCATGTGCGTCGGCGGCGGCATGGGAGCTGCGGGTTTGTTCGAGGTGCTGCAGTAGGCATCGTCATTCCGGGATGCGCCGCTTGGGGCGCAGGCCCGGAATCCATACTCCCGATGGTGGTTATGGATTCCGGGCTCGCTCGTTTCACTCGCGCCCCGGAATGACGGCTTTAAATCATTCGCTCACGGGAGGGTCCGATGGATCTCAGCTTCAGCAAGGAAGAAGTGGCGTTCAGGGACGAGGTGCGGGCGTTCTTCCGGGACAACGTGCCGCCGGCGACCCGGCAGAAATTGCAGGAAGGCCGTCATCTCGGCAAGGACGAGATGATCGCCTGGTGGCGGATCCTCAACAAGAAGGGCTGGGGCGTGTCGCACTGGCCAAAGGAATATGGCGGCACCTGCTGGAGCTCGGTGCAGCATTACATCTTCAACGAGGAACTGCAGATGGCGCCCGCACCAGCGCCGCTTGCCTTCGGCGTCAGCATGGTCGGCCCGGTGATCTACACCTTCGGCAACGAGGCGCAGAAGAAACATTATTTGCCGCGCATCGCCAATGTCGACGACTGGTGGTGCCAGGGATTTTCGGAGCCGGGTTCGGGCTCCGATCTCGCCTCGCTCAAGACCAAGGCCGAGCGCAAGGGCGACAAGTACATCATCAACGGCCAGAAGACCTGGACCACGCTCGCGCAATACGCCGACATGATCTTCTGCCTGTGCCGCACCGACCCCTCGGCGAAGAAGCAGTCCGGCATTTCCTTCATCCTGATGGACATGAAATCCAAGGGTATCACCGTGCGCCCGATCCAGACCATCGACGGCGGCTACGAGGTCAACGAAGTGTTTCTCGACGACGTCGAGGTGCCCCTCGAGAACCTCGTCGGTGAGGAAAACAAGGGCTGGGACTATGCCAAATTCCTGCTCGGCAACGAGCGCACCGGGATCGCCCGGGTCGGCGTCTCCAAGGAACGCATTCGCCGCATCAAGGAGCTCGCCGCCAAGGTCGAATCCGGCGGCAAGCCGGTGATGCAGGATCAGGGCTTTCGCGAAAAACTCGCGGCGGTCGAGATCGAGCTCAAGGCGCTGGAGCTGACCCAGCTTCGTGTCGTCGCCGACGAAGGCAAGCACGGCAAGGGCAAGCCCAATCCGGCCTCTTCGGTGCTCAAGATCAAGGGCTCGGAAATCCAGCAGGCCACCACCGAACTGCTGATGGAGGTGATCGGCCCGTTCGCGGCCCCGTTCGACGAGCATGGGGACGACGGCAGCAACGAGGCGATGGACTGGACCGCGCAGATCGCGCCGAGCTATTTCAACAATCGCAAGGTCTCGATCTACGGCGGCTCCAACGAGATCCAGCGCAATATCATCACCAAGGCGGTGCTGGGGCTGTGAGCCCCGCGCTCCCACCTTCGTCATTCCGGGATGTCGCGGAAATGCGAAGTTTCGTCTCCACGTCGTCATTCCGGGGCGCACCTCTTGGTGCGAGCCCGGAATCCATAACCACCATCGTGAGTATGGATTCCGGGCCTGCGCCAAGAGGCGCATCCCGGAATGACGAGCGGCGGTTTTTTGATACAAGGAAGTAACACATGGATTTTGATCTGTCCGAGGAGCAACGGCTGCTCAAGGAAAGCGTGGACGGTCTGTTGACCGA
>DASUIA010000072.1:0-2876 GCA_036273255.1 Bradyrhizobium sp. | reverse complement strand
CCGCGTTGGCCACCGTCGCCATCGCTGCACTGGTGGCCGCCGCGATCTGGGAGACCAGCAACGCGCTGCTGGATCGGCAGATCAACGGGCTGTCGCGCGACGGTCACTACGCGCGCGCCGCCCGGCTGCGTACGTTCCAGCCGATGTTGCGCACGGCGCTGCTGTGCGTGATCGTCACCGTGGTCGGCCTCACCGCGCTCAGCGAGATCGGCGTCAATGTCGCCCCGCTGCTCGCCGGGGCCGGCATCGTCGGAATCGCGATCGGCTTCGGCTCGCAGAAGCTGGTGCAGGACCTGATCACGGGATTGTTTCTGCTGCTGGAAAACGGCGTCCAGGTCGGCGACGACGTCAGCGTCGCGGGCCTGACCGGCAATGTGGAGAATGTATCGATCCGCACCATTCGCCTGCGCGCCGGCGACGGCTCGGTGCACATCGTTCCCTTCAGTGCGGTAACAACGATCACGAATGCGAGCCGCGGGGCCGGCAATGCCGCCGTCAGCGTCAGCGTCGCCTACAAGGAGGACACCGACCGGGTCAGCCAGATCCTCAAGGATATCGTCGCCGATATGCGCAAGGAGGCGGAATATCGGATGCTGATCCGTGGCGACCTTGAACTGTGGGGCGTCGACAAGATCGATGGCTCCATGGCGACGATCGTCGGGCAGATCCGTTGCAGCGACAGTGGACGCTGGCCCGTACAGCGCGAGTTCAATCGCCGCATGAAGCGTCGTTTTCAGGAATGCGGTATCGAGATTGCCTCCGGAAAGCAGACCCTTCTCATGCATATCCCGACATCGGCACGCGACGAGGCACCGGACCTGCTGCCGCGCCGGGCGATGGGCTGATCACCCAGGCCGCGGGAGAACAGCCGCATCTAGACCTTCAGATAACGCTCGTAGCGCCCGGCCAGGACTTCATCAGTCGCAATCGCTGGCTCAAGCGTATAGAGATCCTGCGCGCGGCCGATGCCGCGCAGCGCAAAGCGGCCGGTCGACACCAGATAATGCCGCCCGGCGGTATCGAGGCCGTCGCGAAAAGCCTCCGACACCAGCAGTTCGCGATCGACCGAACGGCACATCGAGGCGATGCGGCTCACTTCGTTGACCGCCGGGCCCACCACGGTGAAGTCCAGCCGGTCGTCATGGCCGATATTGCCGTAGAACACTTCGCCGACATGCAGGCCGACATAGGCGGAGGTGACCGCCCTTCCCTCGGCGCCACGGCTGGCATTGAGCGCTATCATGTTGAGGCGAAAGCGATGCTCGGCCCGAAGCGCCGCCCGTTTGGCCTGAGCGAGATTCTCGCCGGTGAACATCGCCAGCACGCCGTCGCCGATCAGCTTCAGCACGTCGCCGCCGACATCGTGGACCGCGCCGATGGCGGCCTGCGCATAATCGTTGAGGAACGGGATGATCTCGTCGGGCGAAATGCTTTCGGCGATGGTCGTCGAGCCGCGCAGGTCCGAGTACCACAAGACGGCATTGATCCGCTCGGTCACGCCGCGCGCGATTTTCCCGTGCAGGACCCGCTCGGATGCGTCACGCCCGAGATAGACGCGACCGAGGGTCCGCACGATGTCGACCTGTTGCGCCGACTTGATGACGAGGCCAAGCATCGGCACCAGGTCCCTCAGCGCGGCCAATTCCGTTTCGGCAAATCCTTCGGGGCGCCGGGTCAGCCAGTAGGAATAGAAACAGTCCATCTGTCCGAGCGCGCCGGTCTCGCCGAAGCGGTGGACGAAACACAGCATATGGCGGTGGCCTTTTTCGACGAGTTCGGAGATCCGCGAGAAGCTCATCACCTCCGGATCGGCCAGGTCGAGCCGCAGCTCATCATGCCCATGTTCGAGCATGTGATAGAAGGCCGAGCGGCGCCAACCCTCGTCGTTATCGCTGGTCGGGCCATATTCGAACCGATCGCTCTCGTTGCTCTCGGAATCGTTCCAGCGAAATCCGCGGCCTTCGAAGATCGGATGCAAGGTGTCGATGAAGACAAGGCAGCGCGACAGGTCGAGACCCGCGGCGGCGCAGCGCTCGCAGAAGCCGCGGATCAGGTCGTTTTCAGAGAGGCCGGTGAGTCCTTGGCCGACCAGCCAATTCATCAACCCGACGCGAGCGGTGATTTCCATGGGCTGCGATTATGCCCCGCCATCGTGACACGCGAAAGCCCGGCCTGTGCCCTCAAACTTGGCTTACCCTCGCCTGACCTTCTCTCCGTCTTCCTTGACAAACGATGTCACGGGATTCTCAAGGAGATCGAGCACCGCTTCCGAGGGCCGGCAGAGCCGTGTGCCCTGCGCGGTGACGACGATCGGCCGGTTGATCAGGATCGGGTAGGCCTGCATGAAATCGAGCAATTGGTCATCGCTCCACTTGGGATCGGCGAGGCCGAGTTCGGCATAGGACGTGCCCTTCTCGCGCAGCAGGTCGCGAACCGAAATCCCCATCGCCTTGGCAAGTTCGCGCAGCGTTGCGCGATCCGGCGGCGTCTTCAGATATTCAATGATCTCCGGCTCCTCGCCGCTCTGGCGGATCATCGCCAACGTATTGCGCGAGGTGCCGCAGGAGGGGTTGTGATAGATCGTGACGGTCACGCGTGTCCTGCCTTTTCCTTCATGAAAGTCGCCTCGCTCCTGGAACGCAGCAGCCAGTTCATCAACCAGAGCGCAGCGAGCGCGCCGGCAAATTCGGCGACGATGAACCCGGGAAGGTCGGCCGGCCGGATGCCGGAGAATGTATTGGTGAAAGCGCGCGCGACGGCGACGGCCGGATTAGCGAAGGAGGTCGACGCCGTAAACCAGTAGGCGGCGGCGATGTAGAGGCCGACCAGCCAATTCATCAACCCGACGCGAGCGGTGATTTCCATGGGCTGCGATT
>DASUIA010000071.1:0-3304 GCA_036273255.1 Bradyrhizobium sp. | reverse complement strand
GATGCGCCGGGCAATATCCGCCCAGGCGGCCTTGCGCTGGGCTGAAAGCAGCTCGGTGATATCGTCGAAAGTGACGACAAAACCGCTTATATCGCGGCCATTGTGCTCGGCGGCAATGCGCACGAGCAAGGTGCGGGTGCTGTTCCCGCGAATCAGTTCAACCTGCGACTGGGCCAGGCGATCTGGACGGCGTTCCGCCTCGTCGAGCAAGCCCGCCATTTCCGGGGCGACCTCCGCGAGGTCCTGTCCGATTGCTTGTTCGAGATCGGTTCCAAGGAGCGCCGAGGCCGAACGATTGGGCAGATTGACCCGGCCCAGGCTGTCGAGCCCGATCACCCCGGCCGAGACGCCCGTCAGTACGGTCTCGGTAAACCGCCGCCGCTCGTCGAGCTGCCGATTGGCCTCCCTGAGCTCGCGCTGCTGACTCTCGATCTGGTAGGTCATTCGGTTGAAGGCCCGGCTGAGCGAAGCCAATTCGTCGTCCTTCTCCCCTTCCGGTACGCGAGCCGCGAGATCGCCGCCGCGGACCTGCTCGGCCGCCGTGATCAGGCGGCTGATCGGACCGGCAAATTGGGCGGCAAAATGGATCCCGATGGCCACCGCCGCCACCAGGAACAGCATCGCGACCATCATAAAGATCAACGCGAAGGTAATCTGAAACCCGGAGCGTTGGCCTTCCATCTGCTCGTACAATGCGGCGGCGCGCTGCGTCTCCTCCATGTGGTTTAAAACCCGCGGCTCGATAAACCGCCCGACATAAAGATAGACGTCGCCGAACTGGTTGAGGCGCACCAGAGCGCGCACGCGGTCATCGCTGTCGTTGGTCATTATCGCCACGTCGCCGGTGTCGGCGAGGTGGATCGCGTCGTCGGGAACGGGCTCGAAACCCAGCGTGAACGAAAGACTGGACCGCGCCAGCATATGGCCGGCGCGGTCGAATACCACGGCCTCGGTCAGCCCGCGCAGGGCCGCCTGAGCCGAGACCACCTGCTGCAGATGCTGCGGGTTGAGCGCCAGCTGCACGGAATCGCGATTGAGATCGTTGGCCATCGCCAAGACATCGGCGCGGATCGCCTGCTGATGTTCGTGCAGATAGGCTTCAGCGACGGCCAGAGATTCGGTGATTGCGGTACGCACTCTGTCGCTGAACCAGGACTCCACGCCAAAGCTGAAAAAAAGATAGGAGAAGCCCGCGACGATGATCGTCGGCAATACCGCGATCAGGCTGAACAGCACGACCAGCCGGATTTGCAGCCGCGAGCCGGCAAGGCCGCGCCGCCGCTCTGCCCAGACCTCGATCAGGCGCTTGGCGATCACCGCGCCGAGCGCCAGCAGCAAGATCAGGTCGAGGTTCAGGAGCGCCAGGACGGCGCTGGGATGCGGCCCGAAAGGCGGTGCGCCGGTCAGCGCGAGGTAGGTGGCGATCCCCGAAGCGAGGGCCGGTATCGCAAGGGCGATCGCCAACTTGCGGCCCAGCCCGATACGGCCGGCCCAAATTCCCATCCGCCGCATCGGGTTCATCCAAGACCTCTGCCCGAAGTCTGGCGCGGACGGCTTTGATACAAACGGCTCAAATTATCTCCGGCCGATGCCTCATCGGCGTGGCGGGTAGTGTCGATCCGCTTATTATTTTAAGCCGCGGACCACCGGGATGTCCAATTCGCGGATCTTCTTGCGCAATGTGTTGCGATTGAGGCCGAGTAGATGCGCGGCCCTGATTTGGTTGCCGCGGGTCGCGCCGAGGGTCAATAGGATCAGCGGCCGCTCCACTTCCCGCAGCACTCGATCGTAGAGTCCGGCCGCCGGCAAACCGCCTTTGTGCGCGGCGAAATAACCCTTGATGTGGCGCTCGACCGCTGCTGCGAGCCCCTCTCCGCTCGGTCCCTCGGTGGGATCACCCGTCGCCGGCGCGTCGCCGAGTTCGGCTTCGATGATCCCGACCCCAATTACCTCCTGCGAATAGAGCGCCGCCAGCCGCCGAACCAAATTCTCCAGCTCACGCACGTTACCGGGCCAGCGATAAATGCGCAGCCGTTCCATAGCGGCATCGTCGAGCCGCTTCAACGGCAGCCCTTCGCGTACCGCCAGCGTGGCAAAATGGCGAAACAGCGCGGGTATGTCGGCGCTTCGTTCACGCAGCGTCGGCAGGCGTATAGGCGCCACGTTCAAACGGTAAAACAGGTCTTCGCGAAACAGACCCTGGCGGATCAGGTGCCGCAGCTCGTGATGCGTCGCGGCGATGATCCGCACATCGGCGCGGATCGGTACGCGGCCGCCTACCGCGGTGAATTCTCCCTCCTGCAGTACGCGCAGCAGACGGGTTTGTGCTTCGATCGGCATATCGCCGATTTCATCGAGAAACAGTGTCCCGCCCTGCGCCTGTTCAAACCGTCCGATCCCGCGCGCCGTCGCGCCGGTAAAAGCCCCCTTTTCGTGGCCGAACAATTCGCTTTCGATCAGTTCGCGCGGGATCGCGGCCATGTTTATCGCGACAAAAGGACCGCTGCGGCGCTTGCCGTAATTGTGCAACGCTCGGGCCACCAGCTCCTTGCCGGTCCCGCTTTCGCCCATGATCATGACCGTGAGGTCGGTTCCCATCAACCGGGCGATGATCCGATAGATCTCCTGCATCGCCGGCGAGCGGCCGATCAAGGGAAGCTGGTCTTCGGTTTCTTCTTCGGCATACGGCGCAGCGGCCTCTTGCGGAGCAGTCAATGCCCGCTCGACGACGCTGACCAGCTCGCGCAGATCAAACGGTTTGGGGAGATATTCGAACGCGCCCCGCTCAGTCGCCTTGACGGCGGTCAGCAGCGTGTTCTGCGCGCTCATCACGATGATGCGCAGCTCCGGGCGGATTTTTTTGATCCGGGGGATCAGATCGAGGCCGTTCTCATCCGGCATGACCACATCGGTAATGACGAGGTCGCCCTCGCCCTCGGCAACCCATCGCCACAGGGTTGCCGCATTGCCGGTCATCCGCACATCGTGGCCGAGCCGGATCAGCGCCTGATTGAGCACCAGCCGGATCGCGCGGTCGTCATCTGCCACCAGGATCGTCGACGCCATCACGCAGCACCGTCTTGCGCGACCACCGGCAGAAACACCCGGAACACAGTTCGACGGGGCTGGCTCTCGAATTCGATGACGCCGCCGTGGTCGCCGATTACCTTGGCGACCAGTGCAAGACCGAGGCCAGTGCCGTTCCGTTTCGTCGTGACGAACGGTTCGAAGAGATAAGGGCGCAGGTCGTCCGGGATGCCGCCGCCATTGTCGGTCACCGATACCATCAGGGGCAGGTGCTGCC
>DASUIA010000070.1:0-11189 GCA_036273255.1 Bradyrhizobium sp. | reverse complement strand
CCGGCACCGGCGTTACGGCGGTACTCGGACCCACCAACACCGGCAAGACCCATCTCGCGATCGAGCGGATGTTGGCGCACTCCTCCGGGCTGATAGGGCTGCCGCTGCGGCTGTTGGCGCGCGAGGTCTACAACAAGATCGCCGATCGCGCCGGTGCCGATGCGGTCGCGCTGATCACCGGCGAAGAGAAGATCAAGCCGGCCAAGGCACGATTCTGGGTCTCCACCGTCGAGGCGATGCCGCGCGATCTCGATGTCTCCTTCCTCGCGGTCGATGAAATCCAGATCGCCGCCGATCTCGAGCGCGGCCACGTCTTCACCGACCGCATTTTGCACCGGCGCGGCCGCGACGAAACCTTGCTGCTGGGCGCCGCCACCATGCGCCCGATCATCGAGCGGCTGTTGCCGGGCGCTTCGATCGTCACCCGGCCGCGGCTGTCGCAGCTCGAATTCGCCGGCGACCGCAAGATCACGCGGCAGCCGCGGCGCACCGCCATCGTCGCCTTCTCGGCGGACGAGGTCTATGCCATCGCCGAATTGATCAAACGCCAGCATGGCGGGGCCGCCGTGGTGCTGGGATCGCTGTCGCCGCGCACCCGCAACGCGCAGGTCGCGATGTTCCAGTCCGGTGACGTCGACTATCTGGTTGCCACCGATGCCATCGGCATGGGGCTCAACCTCGACGTCGATCACGTCGCCTTCGCCTCCGACCGCAAATATGACGGCTATCAGTTCCGCCGGCTCAATCCGAGCGAGTTCGCACAGATCGCCGGCCGCGCCGGTCGCGCCACCCGCGATGGTACTTTCGGCACCACCGGCCGCTGCGCGCCGTTCGAGCCGGAACTGGTCAACGCGCTGCAGAATCACGGCTTCGAGAGCGTGAAAGTCCTGCAATGGCGCAATTCGAAGCTGGATTTCTCGTCGCTCGGCGCCTTGCAGGTATCGCTGGCCCTATCGCCGTCCCATGAGGCGCTGACCCGCGCCCCGATCGCGGAAGACCTTCGTGTGCTCGACCACGCCGCGCGCGACGAAGACGTCCGCGATATGGCCCATGGGCCGGCTGCGGTGGAGCGGCTGTGGGATGCCTGCCAGATCCCGGACTATCGCAAGATCGCACCGGCCGCTCATGCCGAACTGGTGACCAGCCTGTTCGGCTTTCTCATGCAAAAAGGCCGGATTCCGGATGCCTGGTTCGCCGCCCAGGTTGACCAGGCCGATCGCGTCGACGGCGATATCGACACGCTGTCGGGCCGGATCGCGCAAATCCGGACCTGGACCTTTGCCGCCAACCGGCCGGACTGGCTGGCCGACCCCGAGCATTGGCAGGGAATTACCCGCGAGGTGGAAAATAAATTGTCCGATGCGCTGCATCAACGGCTCACGGAACGTTTCGTTGATCGCCGTACCAGTGTATTGATGCGCCGCCTGCGGGAGAACACGATTTTGAATACGGAAATCGGCAAGACCGGTGAAGTGATCGTAGAGGGCCATGTGATCGGCCGGCTCGACGGATTCACCTTTGCGCCAGATGCCGCGGAAGCCGGGTCCGACGCCAAGGCGCTGCAGGCGACCGCGCAAAAGGCGCTGGCCGGAGAAATCGACGCCCGGGCGGAAAAACTCTCGGCGGCGCCCGACGAGCAATTCGTGCTGGCCTCCGACGGCACCATCCGCTGGACCGGCGATGCGGTCGCAAAACTGGTGGCGGCGGACGACGCGCTGCATCCGCGTCTCCGCATCGTCTCCGACGATCGCCTGGCCGGCGCACCGCGCGAGGCCGTGCAGATCCGGCTCGAGCTGTGGCTGAAGACGCATATCGAGAAATTGCTGGGCCCGCTGTTCGACCTCGCCAAGGCCGAAGACGTTACCGGGATCGCGCGCGGCATCGCCTTTCAACTGATCGAAGCGCTCGGCGTGCTGGAACGCGCCAGGATTGCCGCCGAGATAAAGGATCTCGATCAGCCGTCGCGGGCTTCGCTGCGCAAATACGGCGTACGGTTCGGCGCCTATCATATCTACATGCCACCGCTCCTGAAGCCGGCGGCCCGCGCGCTGGCCTCGCTGCTATGGGCGCAAAAGCAGGACACGATCGACATGTCGGTGCTGCAAGGGGCGCAGCACCTGGCCGCCAGTGGCCGGACCTCGTTCCCGGTCGACAAATCGCTGGATCGCGATGCCTATCGCGTGCTCGGCTACAAGCAGTGCGGCGAGCGCGCGGTGCGGGTCGATATCCTGGAACGTCTGGCCGATCTCATTCGTCCAGCGCTGGCCTGGCGCGAGACTTCGCCGGGCGACAAGCCGGCCGGCGCATTCGACGGCCGCAGCTTCGTGGTGACGCAGGCGATGACCTCGCTGACCGGCTCGGCCGGCGAGGACTTCGCTTCGATCCTGCGCGCGCTCGGCTATCGCATGGAACGGCGCCCGGCGCCGCCGCCGAAACCAGCCGCGGTCGAACCGGTACCAGCGGCAAACGATGCGGCACCAGCCGAGATTTCGTCAACCGAAGCAGTGTCCTCGGAAGCTCATCCGGCAGCCCCGATCGCCGCAGAGCCCGCCGCGGCTACCGAGACCGGCGATGTCGCCGATATCACCGATGCCGTGCCGCCCGCCGGCGAAGCCGCTGTGGCGCCGACCGCGACCTTGCTGCCCGATATCGCCTTCGCGCCGGCCATGCCCGAGCCCGCATTGGTCGCGCCGGAGACAGTCCAGCAAGCTGCGCCTCCGGAAGAAGTGGCGCCTTCTCACACGGAGGTGGCTGCGGCCGAGGCCGAAGCCGATGTGGCCCAGCCGGAACCAGCGGCCGTCGAGGCGCCGACCGAGACCGATCCGGGGTCGGCGGCGCAACCTGCAGACTCCGTGGCGGCGGTTCCGGAAATGGTCGAGGTGTGGCGGCCCGGTGGACGGTCCGACGACCGCCGGCCGCGTCATGACCGCAGCCGCCACCGCCATCAGGGCCATCAGGATCGCTCCGGGGAAGGTGCCACGTCCGCCGTCGCTGCGGTCGAGGGCGGCGAAGGGGAGAAACGCGAGCGTCGTGGACGCCGGCGCCGCAGCGGTGATTTCCGCAAATCCCGCCCCGATGCGCCGGCCGAGGCGACGACGCCCGGCGCCGACGGCGCGCCGACGAACGCGCCGCGAGGCGAGCAGGACCGCTCGCCGCGTCCGCGTTTCGAAGGCAAGGGCAGGGAGCGCGACCGGGACAACGGCAAATTCGGCGGCGGCCGGGACAAGGGTGGGCGCGACAAGGGAGGCCGCGACAGAGGGGCGCGCGACAAGCGGCCCGACGGCGGGCCGTCGCACCGGCAATACGCCACCAGCGCTGCGCCGCGCGAGCGCGACCGACCGGCCGATCCCAATTCGCCGTTTGCCAAACTGGCGGCGCTGAAGGAGCAGCTCGCCGCCAACCGCAAGGATCAGCCCTGAAGCCTGTCCGGTCTGATTGGACCAGCCAGGCCTGGCGTCTTTTTTGATCCGTTCTCGTGCGAACCGGTACCCCTCTCGCTCGAAAACGCTGTAGCGTCCTGCCGGTCCTTCCTCGAAGTGGTGTCGCTTGGAGCGCCAGCGTCTCGACAAATGGCTGTGGCATGCACGGGTGGTGAAGGCTCGCACCAGCGCGGCCGCGCTGGTCGAGGCCGGCCATGTCCGTATCAATGGCGTGCGCGAGAAGGCGCCGGGCCATGCCGTCAAGGCCGGCGATGTGCTGACGGTCGGGCTCGACCGCAGCGTGCGCATCCTCAAGATCGTCGGCTTCTCGGAACGGCGGGGCGATGCGCCGGCCGCGCGTCTGCTCTATGATGATTTGCAGGATCGGCGCGAGTGACTATCTCTGTCGGCGCGCTTGGAAAATCGCATTTCGGGACTGCTCTGCTTCCCTTGCGGCTGTGAACTTCCTGCGCTACGCAAACACCGCAAAACCAACCCGTTTCGGAGCCCTGGATGACTTACGTCGTCACTGAAGCCTGCATTAAATGCAAATATACCGATTGCGTTGAGGTCTGCCCGGTGGACTGCTTCTACGAGGGCGACAACATGCTGGTGATTCATCCCGACGAATGCATCGACTGCGGGGTGTGCGAGCCGGAATGTCCGGCCGATGCCATCAAGCCGGATACCGAGCCCGGCCTGGAGAAATGGCTCGAGGTCAATACCGAATACGCCAAGATCTGGCCGAACATCACCCAGAAGAAGGAATCGCCGCCCGAAGCCAAGGATTTCGAGGGCATGGAAGGTAAGTTCGAGAAATATTTTTCTCCCGCTCCCGGGTCCGGCGACTGACCCGACGTTGCGCCGCACCGGCTGGAAAATGGCCGGAATCGGGCCCGCCGGCTTAACCCTAATTCCGGCGAGATGGCCAAAATTGGCGCCCAAAACGCCTGGAAAGGGCGTAAATCATTGATTTTTGCGGAAAATGTGCTATATTGAGCACATTACAAGCCGAACCCGGCCATGCGTATCCTGTGGCGTAAGAGGTTCCCGTGAAAACATCGAACAGGGGCGTGGCAGTTCCGCGCGCAGGCTGTGTCACAAAAAACGCGTAAAAAGAGTGCTTCCAAGGCTTCCAAAAAAGCCGCCGCGGCGAGCCGTGGCGCAACCAAGAGCCGTGCCCGGGCGTCCCTCAGGGATACCCGGACAGCCAGCAAGGCGGCGGCTTCAAAGTCCTCAAAAAACAAAAGAAGCTCGATGCCAAAAAAGACTGCAAGAACTGCCGCGAAAGCGACCGGTTCGAAGAACGCTGCTTCGAAGGTTGCTGCCCCCAAGACCGCGCCGAAGACCGCCGCCAAGACGGCAGTCAAATCGGTCGCGACCAAGCCCGCCGCCAGCAAGCCGGTCGCGATGACGCCCCGCGTCGAAGAGCCGAAGAAGGTCTTGACCCAGCGTCAGGGCTTCAAGACCAACGAATTCGTGGTCTATCCGGCCCACGGCGTTGGCCAGATCCTCGCGATCGAGGACCAGGAAATTGCCGGCGCCAAGCTTGAACTGTTCGTGATCAATTTCATGAAAGACAAGATGACGCTGAGAGTGCCGACGGCAAAGGTCGCCAATGTCGGCATGCGCAAGCTGTCGGAGCCGGTGCTGGTCAAGCGCGCACTCGAGACGCTGAAGGGCCGCGCCCGCGTCAAGCGCACGATGTGGTCGCGTCGCGCCCAGGAATACGAAGCCAAGATCAATTCCGGAGATATCGTCGCCATCGCCGAAGTGGTGCGCGATCTCTATCGCTCGGAATCGCAGCCGGAACAGTCCTATAGCGAACGCCAGCTTTACGAAGCCGCGCTCGACCGGCTGTCGCGCGAGATTGCCGTCGTGCAGCACGTGACGGAGACCGAGGCGGTCAAGGAAATCGAAAGCCAGCTTGCCAAGAGCCCGCGCCGCGGCGCCAAGACCGAGGTCGAGGCGGAAGGCGAAGGTGAAGCGGAAGATGGCGACAGCGACGATGCGACGGTCGCCGACGAGGCGGCATAAGCGAGGTTTCGCAGTTTCATCGATGCAAAAGCCCGGTCCGGATGGCCCGGGCTTTTTTGGTTTGCAGATATTCCGTCATTCCCGGGCGCGCGGATAGCGCGAGCCTCTCTTCTCGTCATTCCGGGGCGCGCCTCTTTCTTGGCGAGCCCGGAATCCATCCCACTGCGATCGTTGCGGCCCAATGGATTCCGGGTTCGCGCTGACGCGCGCCCCGGAATGACGAGGGAGAGGCAAGCGGGCGCATCCCCGAATGACGACGCCTCGCGTCAATCCACCACGATCTTGACGCGGTCGCGCGCCTTGACCTGGGCGTGGCTATCGAGCCCGTTCAGGACGCGGAAGCGGTCCGTCGGGTGGTCGACGCCGGCCATGCGGTGCGACAGCGATTCGACGGTATCGCCGGGCTGCACGGTAATGATCTTGATGCGCAGCGGCCGGGCGGCCTGAATCTCGTCGAGGGTGAGGCGGCGGAACGAGTTCACGGTTTCGCGGGCGTTGCGCTCGCTTTCGGTGGTCTTGTCGCGGCTGGCGAAAATGAAGCGGTAGACGTCGCTGCCGAATCGCAGCGCATAGACCTTGAATTGCCACTGGTCGCCATGCGCGCTGGCCGACGCCGCCGGAAAGCCGTTGATGTTCAGGTCCTCGGTCGAGGATTTGTCGACGTTTTCCATCCAGCCGGAGTTCAGATAATCGCCGAGCGTCTGTTCGGCCGGCACCCGCACCACGTCGAAGCGCATGGCCTGGGAGCCGCCGTCGCGCACGCCGATCACCGCCTGCGCGGTGTTGTCGAGCGTGAAGGTATCCGGGGCCGTGAAGGTGAAGCCGAGCTTGGGGTGCAGGAAGCGATGGCCGCGCACGAATCCCTCGCTCGGATCCTCGCCATAGACGATGTTGTCGATGGCGGCGAGATAGGTTTCGCGATCATGCTCGTCGCTTTGCGGCGACGAATATTGCCGGGCGGTGGCCTGTGCGCTCTGGATCCGCTCCGGCGTTGCCGGATGCGACGACAGAAAGTCCTGCGCCCGCGGATCGTTCGCGGACTTGTCCGCTTTCAGTTCGGCGTTGCGTTCCATCGCAGTGAGGAAGCGCGACGCGCCATAGGGATCGAAATGCGCGCGCGCCGAAATGCCGACCCCGATCTTGTCGGCCTCGAACTCCTGCTGGCGCGAGAAGCTCGCCATGGTCAGCTTGGTCTTGGCGAGCGCCATCGCGGTGAGGTCGGGATCATTGCCCATGTCGGTAATGACGCGGGTGACGACGGCAGCCTGCCGCGCCTGGTCCTCGCGGATGGCGGCGTGCTTGGCCAGCACATGCGCCATCTCGTGCGACAGCACCGAGGACAATTCCGAGGTGTCGCAGGCAAGCGCGATCAGCCCGCGGGTCACGTAAAGCTGGCCGGTCGGAAGCGCGAAGGCGTTCACGGCGCCGGAATTGAGGATCGTCACCTTGTAGCCCTGGTCGGGACGATCGGATGCGGCCACCAGCCGATCGACGGTCTTGCCGATCAGGGCCGCGAGTTCGGGATCGTCATAGGCACCCCCATAGGACGACAGGATGCGTTCATGCTCGCGTTCGATTGCCGGAGTCTGCGCCACCGCGCGTGTCGGCTTGGCGGGACTCGTCGGCGCAGCCGGGGACGCGGTTTGAAAGTGGCCCATGTCGCCACAGGCGGCCAGCGCGAATGCCGCGCATAGCAGCACCGCCGTAGCCCAAGGGCCGCGACTCATCCCGTTTCGTGCCGTACACTGTGCCACCGCTGCCACTCGTACGTGTCCCGTGCGCTAGTTCCTGCCCAGCAATTCAATCTGCCCCGCCCGGAGCGCCTCTATCCGCGGCCCGCCATGCGCCTCGACCCAGCCACGGACACGAATTCTACGACTTTCAAGCGACTTCAGCACGATCCCGGCGGCTTCAAACGCCGCCAGCCCATGCTTTGGAATAGTCACAGCAAAGTCCCGTGTCCAGTTCCGTCCGAAATTCAGGTAAGTCGTTGCCCCTGCTTGCCGAACGGACAGAATCTTGCCCTCGACCACAGTAAACCGCCCGATCCTGGTCAAAATATCGCCCGGTCTTTCGGTGTTTTTTATGGCCGTGGGGTCGGCCCAGGCTCCCCGCTTGGCCTGCCGTGCGGTCGTTTCGGCGGCGGACAACGCCGACGCACAGTCCGGGTCCGTCACCGCGCCGGACAGCAACGCGTCGCCTTGCGCCAGCAACAGGCTCTGCACCGGGGTGTCGGCGCCTTCGAGGAACACGAAGGCCGGCTGACGGCCGTAGCGGTCGGGCGTGTCGTCCTCGCCTTGCAAGGTGACCTCGTGTCCCAAAATGAGGGCGGCCAGCGCCGCGTTGCGATTCGCAGTCGGCGATTCGGCCGCAACCGGCTCGATGCCGGCGAGGCGGACTTCGCGACCATCCTGCAGGCGGAAGCTGCGCGCATCGATCACCTCGGCGACGCGGCCCTCGCCCTGCGGCGCGAAGGAGCATCCCGCAGCGGCGGCCGGCCCGGCGGCGGCGACGATGAACCAGCCGAGCACCATTGCGACGCGCGGCGCAGACTTCGATGCAAACTTTTTTGTCGGGCAGAGCATGCGAGATGCTGTGACATGAGCGCGTCAATCCGTTGAGCGGAAAAACGTGGACCAGTGCGCGGCTGCCGTGGCTTGCTGCTGCGGATGGCTTGCGGCATGATCGCGGCAAGCAATCGCGGCCACTGTCAATAGCGGCTCCTTCATTGCAATGACGACATGGCCGCGCGACCTGTTGGCCGCAATGACGTTCAAAAATCGAAAGGGAAACCCCATGAGCGAAATGGTCCTGCAAAAACTCGATCAGGGGCTGCTCACCATCACCATGAACCGCCCGGACCGGCGCAACGCCCTCAACCCGGACATGACGCGCGGCCTGGTCGAGGCGGCGCGCCGCGCGGCGGAGGACCACGAGGTGCGTGCGGTGCTGCTGCGCGGCGCGGGCGGCACCTTCTGTGTCGGCGGCGATGTGAAGTCGATGGCGGAGGGGCGCGCGCCACTGCCGTTCGAAGCCAAAATGGCCAATCTGCGACGCGGCATGGAAGTCTCCCGCATCCTGCACGAGATGCCGAAGCCGGTGGTGGCGCAACTCGATGGAGCCGCTGCCGGCGCCGGGCTTTCGATTGCGCTGGCCTGCGACCTTCGCGTCGCCGGCACCTCGGTCAAGATCACCACCGCATTCGCCAAGGTCGGGCTGTCGGGCGATTACGGCGGCACCTATTTCCTGACCCATCTGCTCGGCAGCGCCAAGGCGCGCGAGCTTTATCTGATGTCGCCGGTGCTGACGGCGCAGGAGGCCCTCGCCCTCGGCATGGTGACGCGGGTCGTCCCCGACCCCGAGGTCGAGGCGGTCGCCCACGATCTCGCAATGTCGCTGGCGCAGGGTCCGTCGGTGACGCTGGGTTACATCAAGCGCAACATCAACAATGCCGAGCATCTGTCGCTGGAGGCCTGTTTCGACGCCGAGGCGATCCATCATTCCCGCGCCGGCGAGACCTCCGATCACAAGGAAGCCGCCAAGGCGTTCGTCGAAAAGCGCAAGCCCGTCTTCCACGGCCATTGACGAAGTTCGGGGCGATCGAGATGTATCTGCGACTACGCCAAATCTGCCTGGTCGCGCCGCATCTCGAGCCGGTGGTCGGTGATATCGCCGGCATCATGGGCCTGCGCGTCTGTTACCGCGACGGTAACGTCGCCAAATACGGACTCGAGAACGCGCTGCTGCCGGTCGACACCATCCTTCTGGAAGTGGTCGCGCCGTTTCAGGCCGGCACCGCGGCGGGACGTTTCCTCGACAAGACCGGCGGCCGCGGCGGCTACATGGCGATCTTCTGCTGCGACGATCCCGACGCGCGGAGCAGGCATGCCGCTACCCTCGGCGTGCGCACCGCCAATGTCATCGACCATCCGCCCTATCATGGCGTGCAACTGCATCCGCGCGATTGCCGCGCGGCCTTCATCGAATTCAACCACACCGACGGCAGCGACGATTTTCTCGGGCCCTATCCGCCGGCCGGGCCGGACTGGCAGAAGTCGATTTCGGGGGAAGTGACCCGGGCGCTGGTCGGTGTCGAGATGCAGAGTCCGGAGCCGCAAGGGCTGGCCGAGCATTGGGGGCGGATCATCGGGATTGCCGTGACCCGCAACCGGCGCGACGAGCCCGAACTGAAGCTTCCCAATGCCGACTTCCACTTCGTCAAGGGCGCCACCGACCTGATGAGCGGCCTGACCTTCCGGGTCCGCAATATCGCAAGGGTCTGCGAAGCCGCCGCGGCAAGGGGCTGCACCGTTGCGAACAACGCGTTCCGGCTTGGCGGCGTCACCTTTCGTCTGGTCGCGTGATGTCGCCTTCCGGGTCACCGCGGCGCATCTGGCGAAAATCGCTCTGGCAGCTCGTCCAGGCACTGGATTCGGTAGATCGATAGGGAAATCAACCAGCCGGCGACGAAGACGCCAATGATCAGATATCCCAGCAGGCCGAAGCTTGCATTCGCCTGCTCGATCCACGTCCAGAAGCTGCCCTCGAGGCTGAGCTTGTCCGCCAGGAGGCCGAGCGCTTCCATGCCGCCGATCAACAGGGCGACCACGATCGAAATCAGCGTCATGGTGAGGTTGTAGTAGAGTTTTCGAATCGGCTTGATGAACGCCCACCCGTAGACTTGCACCATCAAAACTCCGTCGGTGGTGTCGACCAGCGACATGCCTGCGGTGAATAGCGCCGGAAAGATCAGGATCGACCAGATCGGCAGCCCCGCCGAACCCTGCGCGGCCGAGATCCCGAGCAACCCGACTTCACTCGCCGTGTCGAAACCAAGACCGAACAGGAACCCGAGCGGGTACATGTGCCAGCTCCTGCGGACAATGGCGAACAGCGAACGCAGGATCCGGGCGAAAAAGCCTCTTCGGGAAAGCAGCTCGTGGAGCGCGTCCTCCGTCACCTTCTTGCCGCGCCTGACCGCGGTGAAAGCGCGATAGACCGAAACCAGGATGGCTATGTTCATGAGGGCGATGACGAGCAGGAAAATTGCGGAAACACTCGTGCCGATCGCTCCTCCGACTTGCCTGAACCAGTCGAATTTCGCTTCCAGCGCGCCGACCGACAGCGCGACCAGCAACGAAGCGATGATGACGACGGTCGAATGTCCGAGCGCGAAGAAAAACCCGGCCGAGATCGGCCGCTTGCCCTCCTGCATCAGCTTTCTCGTGACGTTGTCGATGGCCGCGATGTGATCGGGATCGACGGCGTGACGGAGCCCGAATGTGTAGGCCAGGACGGCGCTCCCCAGCAGCACCGGCTGGTCGCGGAACTGCACCAACGCCGCAAGCCACGAAACGACGTTCGCGACCAGGAGCACGACATAGAGGACGGCGGTCTTGACCTTCGGCGCTTCAGCCTCGTCGTCGAACACCCGAAGGATCATGATCCACCGTGGTTGGAGTCGCCGAACCGGACTGAAAAAGGTCCGCGAACGATCTCGATGCGCTTCACCGTCGCCCGATTTATCGGGGTGCGCTTTTTCGTCAAAGCATGAAAGTGAAACCAAACCCGGATCATCCCGATTGCCATCGAGAGAACGCTGGCGCACCCGACACGATTCGAATGTGTGACCTTTGCATTCGGAGGACAACTAAACCGGTCTGGTGCGCGTGGCTTCTCTGAACTGCTAAGGCTCAAAAGTCCTGAAAACAAAGCCGATCAGGGAGAATACGA
>DASUIA010000069.1:0-31204 GCA_036273255.1 Bradyrhizobium sp. | reverse complement strand
CGCGGTTAACGTGACGCTGATGTCGGACAAGCGCGACGAAATCCTGCCGATCCTCGACCGCTGGGCCACGCTCAACCGGCAGGTCAACGCCTGATGGCCTTTCGCGAAGGGTTTGTCGAGGTCGACGGGTTCCGCATTCGGTACATGGAGGCCGGGAAGGGGCCGGTGCTGGCGCATCTGCACGGCGCCGGCGGGCTCCGGCTGACGCCCGGCCATGAAAAACTGGCGGAGCGGCATCGGGTGGTCGCGTTCGAGATGCCGGGTTTCGGCGCCTCGGCCGAGAACACGCGCACGGGCTCGATCCCCGAGATGGCTGCGACGATGGCCAAGGCGATCACGGCGCTGGGGCTCGACCGGGTCAATCTGTGGGGAACCTCGTTCGGCGGCCGGGTCGCGGCGTGGCTTGCCGTGCAAAACCCGGTGCTACTGTCGGCGCTGGTGCTCGACGCGCCGGCCGCGATGGTGCCGCCCGGGACGCGGCCGCCGGCCGGCACGCCGGAAGAGATGGCGCGGATGCTGTTCGCCCATCCCGAGCGGGTGCCGCCGCTGCCGCCGGTTCCGCCGGCGGTCCAGCAGCAGACCCAGGCTCTGCTCGCCCGGCTGAGGGGGCCGGGCCGCGACCCCGAGCTCGAGCGCCGGCTCGGAGAGCTGGCGGTGCCGACGTTGGTGCTGTTCGGCACGCTCGACCGGGTCATCCCGCCGGCGATGGGGCGCCATTACAAGGAGCTGATACCGAATTGCCACCTCGTGCTGGTCTACGATGCCGGCCATTCGATCGGCACCGACCGGCCCGAGGCGTTCGCCGATGTGGTCGGCGATTTTATCGAGCGGCGCGAGGCGTTTGTGATCAGCCGCACGGAGACGGTCATCCATCCGTAGGGCGGCTTTTTGGGGGGATTGGGGGTGTGTACCGGGTTTTTAGCGGTGCTGCTGGCGGTGGCGGCGGGGACGCCTGCGCTGGCGGAAGACTCGATCGTGACAGCCGGCACTGGCGTTTTGACGATGTGCCGGAGTTGGCTCGTTTATACCTCGTGCCAGAACTACAACCACGTCACCGTTCCGACTCGCGTCAAGGTCGGCGAAAGCCTAGAGCTGGTGTTCGGCAGCAACACCAAGAAAATCCAATTCCCGGTCGCGCGGATCACGCGTCAGGGCGACCGCTGCACCGCCTACAACGAAGCCAGTGGCGGCGGCGACAAGGTAGACAAGCTCGAATTCGAGCCCTGCCGGTCGGCAGCCCCCTAGATCGGCCCGTTCGGCAAAACCAGGATCTTGCCGTTGCGCCCGGCGCGCTGAGCGTGGATCAGCGCGTCCTTGATCCGCTCGATCGGGTAGGTCGAGTCGATCGGCGCCTGGAGCCGCTTGTCGCGGAGCTGGTTGCCGAGATCGGCATAAAGCGCCCGCACCGCCTCGGGGCTGCGCTTGGCGAGGCCGCGGCCGAGCATGAACCCCATCACGACGACCCCGCGCACGCCGAGCGACGGCCGGTCGATCCCCGGGTCGTCGCCCGACAGCCCACCGTAATTGACCGTCACGCCCCCGTCGGCGACGCATTGCATGATCCGCCGCGTCGCCTCGCCCGAGATCGCGTCGATGCCGAGCCGGATCGGTGCGCCGTCGGCCGCCGCCCGGGCGCGCTCCGCCAGGTCCGGCCCGTCCTCGATCACCACGTCGCCGCCGAGGTCGCGCAGCAGTCTGCCGACATCGCCGCGGCGGACGATGTTGATGGTGCGGATACCGCGCTGGCTAGCGAGCACGATCAGGTGCCGCCCGACCGCCGAATTGGCGACGTTCTGGATGACCCAATCGCCGCGGTTTAATGCGACGTGGTCCTCGAGCAGCAGGAGTGCGGTGGGCGGGTTGATCCGCAGCATCGCCGCCTGGGCGATGTCGAGCCCAGCCGGGATCGGCACCGCATCCGCGGCTTTGACCCGGCGCCCGGCGGCCCAGTTTTCGCGCTGCATGTTGATGACCAGGTCGCCCGGTTTCAGCCCCGAGACGCCGGCGCCGACCGCGGTGACGCGGCCGACGCATTCCGCGCCGGGCGTCGCCGGCAGGGTCGGCTGCAGCCGGTAATTGCCGCGGCAGAACGACAGGTCGGCCGGGTTTATCGGAAAGGCGAGCACGTCGAAGGTGACCTCGCCGGGCCCCGGCGCGCCGAGATCGGGGGCCTCGACGCAGCGGGCGTTTTCCTCGGGGGCGCCATAGGCGGCGATTTCGATCTTCTTCATCGTCTCCTCCACTCCGAACGGGCGAAGTGTAGCGACGCTTGCGGATGGCTGCCATCGGCGAGACGCGCGCAGGAAATAGAAACAGTTAGGTTATCCTCGGCGCCGACATTCGGGACAGGACGATGAGCACAGAGGCATCGGTCGAACGGGCGGGGCCGCGCCGGGTGGCGGAGGCGGCGACGTTTTCAATCATCCTCGCGCTCGGCTTCTCGCATTTTCTGAACGACACGATGCAGTCGCTGGTGCCGGCGCTGTATCCGATGCTCAAGGATTCCTACGGCCTCAGCTTTGCGCAAATCGGGCTGATAACGCTGGTGATGCAGATCGTCTCGTCGATGCTGCAACCGATGGTCGGGCTGCTCGCCGATTACCGGCCGCAGCCGTTTTCGCTGGCCGCCGGGATGGGCGTGACCTTCGCCGGGCTGCTGCTGCTCGCGAACGCCAACAATTTCCACTTGCTGCTGCTGGCGGCGGCGATGGTGGGGGTCGGATCGGCGGTGTTCCATCCCGAGGCGTCGCGGGTCGCGCGGATGGCGTCGGGCGGGCGGCATGGGCTGGCGCAATCGCTGTTTCAGGTCGGCGGCAATGTCGGTTCGGCGATCGGGCCGATCCTCGCGGCGTTTATCGTGATCCCGCGCGGACAGGGCAGCGTCGGCTGGTTTTCCGGCGCGGCGCTCGTGGCGATGACGATCCTGGTAGGGGTCGGCAACTGGTACCGCAAAGAGCACGCGGCGCCGACCCGCGGGGTGGCCCGGCATGGCGCCGGCCGCACCGATTTGTCGCGGCGGCGGGTCGTGTGGTCGCTGGTGATCCTGCTCGCGCTGATTTTCTCCAAGTCGTTCTACCAGGCGAGCCTCAGCAGCTATTACATCTTCTATCTGATCAGCAAGTTCGGCGTATCGGTGGCGAGCGCGCAAATCCACCTCTTCGCGTTTCTCGCCGCGATCGCGGTCGGGACGCTGATCGGCGGGCCGGTGGGCGACAAGATCGGCCGGAAATGGGTGATCTGGGGCTCGATCGTCGGGGTCATCCCGTTCACCCTGGCGCTGCCCTATGTCGGGCTGTTCTGGACCGGCATCCTGACCGTGGTGATCGGGCTGACCTTGGCCTCCGCGACCTCGGCGATCATCGTGTACGCGCTCGATCTGGTCCCCGGAAAAATCGGGATGATCTCGGGGCTCTTCTTCGGCCTGTCATTCGGGCTTGCCGGGGTCGGCGCGGCCGCGCTCGGCCGGCTCGCCGACGCAACCGGGATCGATACCGTCTATCACATCTGCGCGTTCCTGCCGATGATCGGGCTGCTGACCGTGTTCCTGCCCAATATCGGCCGGCCCGCGCCGGTGGCGGCCGCTAAACCAGCTGAATAAAGAGCAGGATCAGCCCGACCACAGAGACCGCCCAGGCCACGGTCCGC
The DNA here is from genome assembly GCA_036273255.1 of Bradyrhizobium sp. Lineage (GTDB taxonomy): Bacteria > Pseudomonadota > Alphaproteobacteria > Rhizobiales > Xanthobacteraceae > Bradyrhizobium. Next base: position 27,559 of record DASUIA010000069.1, on the reverse strand, counting down.
ACCCAGGGGATGCCGGCGAGGTAGAGAAGCCAGTGGGCGACCCGGCCCCAGAAGAATAGCTGGCAGCCGAGCATCACCGTGTCGTTGACCTTTCCGGCGATATGCGCGATCAGCACCAGTCCGATAAAGAGCGGCAGGCTTTCGAGCATGTTGAGGTGGGCGCGGCGGGCACGACCGGCGAGGCCGGTCAGCGGCGGCATGCCCTCGCGGTTTCCCGCCAGCATCGGCAGCCCGACTTGCCCCATCGACGCGAGCGCGGCGGCGACGACCTCCACAAAGGTCAGCGCCACCACCCATACCAAAATTTTTAGATCCAGCGTCATCGGCTGTCTCCCCTAAGGTTCGGGGAGACAGCCTATTTCGGCGACAGGCCCTCGGGCAAGCTCAGCCCTTGACCCCGCCCATCGTTAGCCCGCCGGTCATCTTCTGGCGGAAGGCGTAATAAGTTGCGACCGGCGGGAGCGCGTAGACGATCGCCGTCGCCATCATGTAGTTCCACGGGGCCTCGTCGCTGTTGAGAAACTGCGCCAGCGCGACCGGCACGGTCATGCTGCGCTTATCCGACAACAGCAGGAACTGGTAGAGATACTCGTTCCAGGCCAGCAGGAGCGCATAAGTGCCAACGGCAACGAGCGCCGGCGCCATCAGCGGCAGGTAAATCTTGTAGTAAATCTGGAGCGGCGAGGCGCCGTCGATGCGCGCCGACTCGTCGAGCTCCAGCGGGATGCTCGCTCCGTAATTCTGGAAGATGAAGATCGCGTAGGGGGTGGCAAAGGTCACCATCGCCGCGATCACCGACCAGAGATTATTGGTGAGGCCGTAATTCTGCATGATCCGATAGAACGGGATCGCCAGGAACGACGCTGGGATCACGTAGGTCAACAGCGCCGTGTTGGTGATGACCCAGCCGTGCCGCAGCCGCATGCGCCCGATCGCAAAGCTCGTCATCGAGCCGATCAGCAGGGTCAGCACGGTCACGGCGACGCCGACATAGATGCTGTTGCCGTATTGGTGCCAGAAATACTCGAGGTACCAGTGGCCCTGATTGATCACGACGCCATAGGCATCGACGGTCGGGTATTCCGGCCACATCCGGTTGCTGAACACATCGTTATGGCTCTCCAGCGAGACCATCACGATGTTGTAGAGCGGCAGCAGCGTCCAAAGGAGAAGGACCACCGAGAGCAGCGCCGCGCTGGCATTGCCGATATAGCGCCAGCGCCGCGCGACCCGGCGCATTCGCAGCGAGGAATCCCGGGTCGAGCTCAGGCTCGCATGGGGGGCGGTAACGGCTGTCATAGCTGCACCTGTGCGGTTCGGAGTTTGCGCATCAAGATGATGACAAGCGGGATAATCAGCGGAAGCGCCGACATCACCGCGGCGACGCCGAGCCGCGGCTGGGCGATCTCGAACGCGTCGCGGATGCCGAGGGTCGCCAGCACATAGGTCGAGAAGGCTGGGCCGCCGCCCGAGACGAAAGTCGAGGTGTTGAAGTCGCCGACCGTAAAGATCGTCGAAAGCAGCGTGCACACCAGATAGAGGTTCGCGAGCATCGGGAAGGTGATCATCGTGAAGCTCTTGATCCCGGTCGCGCCGTCGATCTTGGCCGCCTCGCGGATGTCCTCCGGGATCGCCATCCGGCCGGCCAGCAGGATCACGGTCCAGAACGGCATGTTCTTCCAGATGTAGGAGATGATCACCGAGCCCATCGCCAGCCAGCGCTCGTCGAGCCAGGGCGGTCCGTCGATGTGGAAAATGTCGTAGAGGGCGTTGTTGATGAACCCGTAGTCGCTGTTGAGCATCCAGTGGATCGAGATGAAGGTCGGCAGCGCGGGTACGGCCCAGGGCAGGACGTAGATCATCAACAGGCCTTTGACCCACCAGCCCTTGCGCATGAAGAAGCCCGACAGCAATAGCGCCAGGAACATCTTCACGTTAACGCCGATGACCAGGTAGAGGATCGTGTTGACCACGGTCATTTGATAGACCGGGTCATCCCACAGCTCGGCGTAGAGCGCCGGGTCGCTGCCCAGCCATAGCCCGAACACCACCGGGTACGCCACGAAGGCGAGGAACACGGCGATGTAGGGAACGACGAAGGCGAGCGCCCAGGTATATTCCGAGCCCTGTAGCCCGCCACGCCACATGCGCCGCCGCGCGCGGGCAGCTGCCCCCGCGCGGGCGTCGAGTACCTGGGTCGCGTCCATGCTCGCCTCTTATGCTTTCTGCATTGGGTATTTGGCGAAGATCGCCTCTGCCCGCTTCAACGCCTTGTCGGCGGCATCGGCCGGCTTCATTCCGCCGCTGACCACATCCGACCAGGCGACGTTGAAGATATGCTCGGTGCGGCACTGGGCATAGGCGGGATTGTAGACGAAGTATTCCGGCAGGGTGGGCCGCTCGAGGCCCTGCATCACATAGGGCTGGCGGTGCGGATCCTTGGGGTCCTTCCACCACGGATCCTTGAGAGTCTCCGGGAACAGCGGCAGCCAGCGCGCCAGCCCGCCCTTCAGGTACTCGTTGTTGACCTTGGGCTGGATCGCGAATTTCAAGAAATCCTTGGCCACTTCGACGTTCTTGGCGCCCTGCGGGATGATCGCATTGTTGACGCCGAAGATGCTGGGCAACTGCTTGCCGCTGTTGTCCTTCATCATCGGCCACGTGATCATGTCGTGGTAGTACGCTTGCTCGTCATGGATCATCGCCAGCTCGGTCGACAGCGTGCCGTCGTAATCCATGATGCAGAGCTTGGAATGGAACGCGTTGTTGTCGTCGGCGTCGTTCCAGTTCACGGAGCCGGGCGGGATGTGCTTTTCCTTGAAGAAGGTCGACAGCTTCTCGATCGCCTTGATCACGCCTTCGCGGACCTGGGGGTCGGTCGAGTTGAGCTTGCCGTCCTTGGAGACCAGGTTGATCCCCCCATAGGCGATCATAAAGGCGTGGAAGGTGTTCAGCGGGTCGTTGCCGATCGTGCTGACCACAAAGGCAGACGAATAGAGGTGCCGCTTGCCGGATTCGCGCAGCTTTTTCTCGATCGGGATAAAGTAGTCGATGAACGCATCCCAGCGGTCCGGGATCTCGCTCATCTTGCCGCCGCCCTTTTCGACCAGATCCTTCCAGATGTGGAACGGCACCACCGCGCCCTCATAGGGGACGCCGTAGTAGCTGTGCTTCTTGGTCTCGTTATTGTAGAAATACGCGGAGTCCAGAGCCGACGGCAGATAGGCTTCCTTCTGCGTCTCGATCACGTCGGTCACATCGATCAGCTTGTTGGCCCAAGCCTGCTCGGGGACCACCTCCGGCGGGGTCGCGCTGATCAGGTCCGGCACGACGCCGCTGGTGATCGCCGAAATGATCTTCTGGCGCAGCGGCGCGAACGGGATGACGCTCTGATCGGTCTTGTTGCCGCTGGCCTTCTCATAGGCCGCGCACAGGTCGCGAAACGCCTTGTCCTCTTCGGGGAAGAAACCCTGCGGCCACCAGACCGTCATCGTCTTCGCCTGCGCATTTGCAATATACGGGCGTGCGAGAGGAGCCGTCGCCGCGAGAGCCAACGAGCTGCGAAGCACCGAGCGCCGAGTCAGGGTGAACAATTCCGTCTCCTTCCCTGTTGTAGCGGCCGTCCCTCCCCAATCGGGGCGACCGGCATTTTCCATATCCAGCATAAGCCGCTCCGCAAGTCCCGGTCAATCGAGCCGGCATGACGGTAGCGTGGGAATGGCTTTCGGGCTGCGGATTGAAAAGAGATGCGCGCGGGATCGCAAGGGTAGGCACGCGTACCAGGGTCGAAAAAACGTGTCTCGCTCGGGCTCGGCATTCAGTTGTATCGAATGCAAGCTATCCGGATGAAGAAATTTTGGCGGCTTTCACTGTTTCCACCTAAAAAAATTATTAGAAACGACATTCTCGGTTCCAGGCTGCGGCGGGAATGAGATTGGCTGCTTTGCGCCTCCGCGCGTTCTTGTTGGCGCCGCCGGGCAAATAGTACGCCGGCGCCGGCGTAGGCAATATTGTCGCGGGGCCGGCCACTTTTCCGTGATCGTTCGACCGCTACGGCAGGTCGGCAAGGTGCATCACCCGGTCGACGAAGGCCTGGGTCTCCCGGTATGGAGGAACGCCGCCATGGGCCGCCACGGAGCCGGCCCCGGCGTTATAGGCGCCGAGGGCAAGCTTTACATCGTTGCCGTAAAGGGTCAGCAGCAAACGCATGTACTGGGCGCCGCCGCGCAGGTTCTCGCGGTAGTCGAACGCGTCCTCGACGTGGAAATGCGCGGCCGTCTCCGGCATCAGCTGGGTCAATCCCATCGCGCCCCGGGACGAGACCGCGCGCGCGTCGCCGCCGGACTCGACCGAGACCACGGCGGCGAGCAGCTTTGCGCTGATCCCGGCATCCTTCGCGGCTTCGTCGATGGCCTCGCGATAGGCTGAAGGCGGGGCAAAGCCGGACGCTCCCGGGCTGGGCGCCGTGCAGCCGCGCTCCGCCGCCGGAAGTTGCGGCAACAGATGGATCAGGTTGACCGCCTGCCGCACGTCGGCGGCGGCGGCCTTGCGCAGCCAGAAGATCGCCGTGCGATCGTCGCGGGCGACGCCCCGCCCGTTCATGTAGAGCCAAGCAATCGCGAGATATGCCCTCGCGTCGCCGGCGGCGGCGGCGGTGCAATAGAGCGCGAGGGCGCGGTGATAGTCGCGCCGCACCGACTCGCCATTCTCGTAGCGTTCCGCCTGGTCGAATGGGCCGGCCCACGAAACCGCCGGCGCCAGACAGACGATCAGCGCCAGCGCGGCGGCGCGGAGGCCGTCGATATGAAAGGATTGTCCACCCCCCGACTGGATGCGGTGGCTGAAGAGGATGCGCATTCGCCAGCTCAGTCGGCCGCCGCCGCTGGAGCCGCCGCCGCGCGCACGGTCAGCGCCAGCCCGCGGTCGAGCGAATATTGGGCGACGAAGCCGAGCGCGGCGCGCGCGGCGGACGGGTTGCCGCAGGAATTCCGGATGTCGCCGTCGCGCGCCGGACCGGTCTCGATGACCGGCTTGCGCCCGATCGCGCCGGCCAGCGAGTGCGCGAGCTGCTCGATCGACGTGGTCGTGCCGGTGCAGACGTTCAGGACGAGCGGCCGTCTCCCGGCGTGCTCCAGAGCCAGCATCAGCGCGCGCGCCACATCGGCGACATAGACGAAGTCGCGTGTCTGCCGGCCGTCGCCGAATATCGTCACCGGACGCCCGGCGGCGATCCGGTCGCAGAAGATCGAGATCGCGCCCGAATACGGCGACCGAGGGTCCTGCCGGGGTCCGTACACATTGAAAAACCTGAGGCCGACGGTCGGCACGCCGTGGATTTGCGAGGCGACGCGGGCGTGGTGCTCGCAGCCCAGCTTGTCGGCGCCGTAGGCCGAGGTCGGCGCGGCCGTCGCGGTCTCGGAGATCGGGTCATCGCCCTGGTCGCCGTAGATCGCCGCCGAGGAGGCGTAGACGACCGGGATCGGCGTCCCGCCGGGGCCGGCGCCGCGGGCGGCGGCGAAGATCTGAATGGCTCCGGTGAGGTTGATCTGGTGGGTCTCTACCCATTCGCGGTTGCTGCGCTCGACCGAGGCGATCGCCGCGAGATGGAAGCAGCCGTCGCAACCGGCGATCGCCTCCGCCACCGCGGCCGGGTTGCGGATGTCGCCTTCGATCAGCGCGACCTCGCGCGGGATATTGGCGAGCGAGCCGGTCGACAAATCGTCGAGCACGCGCACCCGATGGCCGCGATCCAGCAGCGCGTCGCACAGGTGCGAGCCGATAAAGCCGCAGCCGCCGGTGACCAGATACTCAGACATTGCCGACCACCGCGCTTGGAAGCGCTGTCTCGGCACGAGCCATCCGAGGCGCCATTGCGCTGTCGAACAGGCGCGCATAGGCCCAGAACATGTCGTCCTGGCTGTAGAGTTTCAGTGCCTTCTCGCGGTTTTCGGCGCCGATCCGATGGCGCAGCGCCGGGTCGGCGGCCAGCATCTGCAGCGCGGCGGCGAGGGCGTTATGCTGCAGGCCGGTGACAAAGCGCCGGTTCTCCGCGCCGACCATCTCGGCGATGTCCCCGACATCCGTCGCAGCGACCGGCAACCCGGCGGCCATCGCCTCGATGACCGAAAGCGGCATCTGCTCGGTGTCGGAGGACAGCGCAAAGATATCGAACGTCCGGTAATAGGCCTCGGGAGAGCCGGTATGGCCGGCAAACTCGACGACATCGGCAAGGCCCAGATCGGCCGCCAGCAATTCGAGCTTCGCGCGTTCCGGGCCGTCGCCGACAATCACCAGGCGCGCCGTCTGCTGTAACGCGACGCGACGAAACGCCCAGAGCAGCCGCGGCAGGTTTTTTTCCGGCCGCAGCGCGGCCACCGTGCCGATTATCAGCGGTTCGCTTTCAATCCGCGGGCGCGGCGTGAAACCGGCGCAGTCGACACCGTTCGGTATGTATTTGACGCGGCCCGCCGGCAGCCTCCATGTCCGAGTGGCGATGCCGCGCAATGTCAGTGACGGAACCACCACCGTGGCGCGGCGCAGAAACATCCGGCGCATCCACACTCGGCGCCGCAGCTGGCGATTCTGTTCCTCCGGGCCGAAGCCGTCCTCGATGTGGATATGCGGTACGATGCGCGGCAGATTGGCGGCCGCCCATTCGATCGTGCCCCAATTGCTGGTGACCATCAGGTCGGGGCGGGAGCTCCGCAGGTACCCACGAAGCGCGCGGATGTTGGCGACCGTGCTTCCCTTGGTAAAAGTGACGGCCGGGTAGACGATTTCGAGCGCCGGATCCAGCCGGGATTCGCAAGCGTAATTGCCGTCCATCGCCACGATCGCGTGGCGGTAGGCCGCTCCGAAATGCGCGGCCAACCGGGCGAACCTGACTTGTACTCCGCCAACCGCAAAGGACGAGAAGACATGAAGGATTTGCGGCGTCATCGCTCAGCGCGCGCACACGACGAAGGCATTCGGCATGAAGTCGCCGCTGCTCGCTTGGGCCGTCCGGCGGTGGAGGTCCGGCGGGACGAGCACGTGAGCGCAGCCGAATTCGCCGGCGGGCGATCGGCCCGTCCACCGAGCTGAACACCCGCCCGCAGCGCCGGCGCCGAGCCAGCCGGCCGCTTCGGAGGAAGGGCCGACAACGGCGCTAAGGCGAGCATTTCGGATAGCGCTGAGCGCTTCCGCATGAACGTGCGAGATGAAGCCGGCGCCTACGAGGGCGACGCGTCTCGGCGGTTGATCGGTCACCAACTCGTTGCCCTACTCTGTGTCCCGAGGGCCGAACGTCGGACACTCCCCGTGCGCCGCCAACTGCCTCCCCGGGTTACTGCCAAAGAGGTATTTCAATCGGCCGTGCGGAATGCGCACCTAGCGGGATGAACTGCCGATTTTGCCACGGTGCGCTTCACAAATTCGTCGATTTGGGATCGTCGCCGCCCTGCGAGAGCTTCCTGGCCGAGGCCCAGCTCTCGGCTCCCGAGACCTTCTATCCTCTGGCGGCCTATGTGTGCCGGGATTGCTGGCTCGTCCAGCTTCCGGAGCATGTGTCGCCGCAAGATATTTTCACCGAGTACGCCTATTTCTCGGCGTTTTCGGATGCGTGGCTCGACCATGCGCGGCGCTATGTTGACAAGGTGACCGACCTGTTCGGTCTCGACGGGTCGAGCCGCGTCGTCGAGCTCGGCAGCAATGACGGTTATCTTTTGCAGTACTTCGTCAAGAAGGGCATCCCGGCTTTAGGCGTCGACCCCGCCGCGAATGTCGTCAAGGCGGCGGCGGAGCGCGGCGTTCGCACCGTTGTGGGCTTCTTCGGGGCGGCGGTCGCGCAGCGCGTCGCCGCCGAGGAAGGCCAGGCGGATCTGGTCCTTGGCAACAACGTGCTGGCTCAGGTCCCCGACCTCAACGACTTCGTCGCCGGGATCGCGATGCTGCTCAAGCCCGATGGCGCGGTGACCCTGGAGTTCCCGCATATCCTGGAGACCTTGCAGGGCAACCAGTTCGACCAGTTCTACCACGAGCACTTTTCATACTTCTCGGGGCTCGCGCTGGAGAAGATTTTCGCCGCGCACGGTCTGCGGTTGTTCGATGTCGAGCGGTTATGGTCGCATGGCGGCTCGTTGCGGGTTTATGCCTGTCACGGCGGAAACGCGGCGCGGCCGACGAGCGGGGCGGTCAAGGAGCTGCTCGCCGCCGAGCGCGCCGCGGGGCTGGATCGGCTGGGGACTTACGAGGACTTCGCCGAAAAGGTCTTCGCGACCAAGCGGCGCCTGCTCTCCTTCCTGATCGAGGCGCGCGACAACGGCAAGACCGTCATCGGCTACGGGGCGCCGGGCAAGGGCAACACGCTGCTGAACTATTGCGGCATCCGCACCGACCTTCTGGCGTATACGGTCGACCGGAACCCGCACAAGCATGGCCGCTACCTGCCGGGAACGCGCATCCCGATCCACCCGCCAAAGGCGATCGCCACGTCGCGGCCCGATTATGTGCTGATCCTGCCATGGAACCTGCGCGACGAGATCGCCGCGCAGCTCGGCTACATCCGGGATTGGGGCGGGAAGTTCGTCGTCCCGATCCCGGAACTGACGGTGTTCTGAGATTGCACAAGCTCAATCTGTCACCGGAAGGGGGCCGGCCCCTGCGGCTTCTCTGCCTGGGCGCCCATGCCGACGACATAGAAATCGGCTGTGGCGGCACGCTGCTGCGGCTGCTGTCGGAAATTCCCGGGACGCAGGTGAAGTGGGTCGTCTTCAGCGGCGATGAAATTCGCCGCGCGGAGGTGCGGAGTTCCGCCGAGGCGTTCCTCTCCGATGCGGGCGAGTACGATCTCGAGACCTTCGATTTTCGGGATTCGTATTTCCCCTTCGAGGGCGCGGCGGTGAAGGATCGTCTCGCCGGGGTGCGGCGCGGGTTCGATCCGTCGCTGATCTTCACCCACTGGCGCGGCGACGCGCATCAGGACCATCGCCTGATCGGCGCGCTTACCGGCCAGCTGTTCCGGGAGCACTGGATCCTCGAATACGAGATTCCGAAATACGATGGCGATTTGGGCAGCCCGAACGTATTCGCGCCGATGACGCGAGCCTGCGCGGGACGCAAGGTCGAAGCCCTGATCGCCAACTATCGCAGCCAGGCGGTCCGCCCCTGGTTCGACCGGGAAACCTTCATGGCGCTGGCGCGTTTGCGCGGGGTCGGGTGCAATGCTCCCGACGGACTCGCGGAAGCGTTCTATTCGTCCAAAGCGGTGATCTGAGTCTCGTCATGACAGGGCCTGCCGTTCTCGTCGCCGGCGCCTCTGGCGGCATTGGCCGGGCCATCGTTCGCGACCTGCTGGAGGCAGGGATCGAGGTTCTGCTGCTCGGCCGCGACATGCTGCGGCTGCGCGCCGTGGTGCCGTCGCAGCATCTGGCCCTGGCGGAGTTCCTGGCCGCCGATCTCGGCGACGCGGCGGCGGTCCAGGATGTGGGCGCCGCTCTCGACCGCCGTGACCGTCTCGACGCACTGATCCTGACCTCTGGCATCTACGAGCGCTCGAGCGACCCGGCGGGGCTGGCCCGCCAGCTTACCGCGAATGTCGTCGGCCCCTATGCCCTCGTCCGGGCGGCGCTGCCGATGCTCGAAAAGAGCCGCGGCGACATCGTCTTTGTCAATTCCAGCCAGGCGTTGCGGTCCAGCGGGCTGGTCGGGCAATACGCCGCTTCGATGCACGCGATGAAGGCGATCGCCGACAGCTTGCGCGAAGAGGTCAACCAGTCGGGCATTCGCGTCGCCTCGCTGTTTCTCGGGCGTACCGCCGGAGACCGGCAGGAGATGATCTACGCGCTGGAGGGGCGGTCCTACGTGCCGGAGGCTCTGATCCAGCCCGATGACGTAGCTCAGACCGTGCGGTTCCTGTTGCAGCTGCCGAGGACCGCCGAGGTAACCGACCTGTCGATCCGTTCGGCTCAAAAGCCCTAACGTATCGGAGCCCACCGCAAGTCTCAGCGACGCCAGAAATGGTGGCCCGGGGGTGCGATCGCCTTACCGCAACCGCCCGCTTCTGCTCGACGCCGAATCGGCGACGCCGCCCCACTCAACCGGGAACCGTTACCGAGCCGTAAGACATCGACCTTGCGCTTACGCGCGCTTGCCACGGCCGATGATTGCCTCAAGTTCCATGATCTCTCGCCGAAGCTCATCGACGACTGCCTGAAGGATCGTGGCCGTTCTGTCGCCATAGGCACGGTCGGCAAGTGTCTGGAAGCGATCGGCTCGCCGCTTCAGCTGCTCAATATTGCTTATGCCTTTGGTCGCCTTGGGCAATTAGCCGGCCTTTCCGAGAGCGGGTAATGGTGGGCGCGGGTAGGGATCGAACCTCCTGCCTCCGCTAGGTACTAGCGACGCTCTGCCAGTGAGCTACGCGCCCGATTTCAATATCGCTGCGGTTGAATACGCATGAGCGACAACGCCTCTATGTGACGGCAAACTCACAGTGCGATCAATCGAGACCTTTTACCCTGTGGAGGTACCGCTATCCGTTTAGTCACCGGCGGGATGGGCGAGCCGGTAATAGAACAAGCCGATGATTTCATGGAGATCGTAGAAGCTGTGATGAAGCGCGCCGGTGTCGGGAAAGAACGCGCCGGCGTCTGTCGGGAGGCGCGGTTCCGGCACCGTGGGATAGGCGACCGCCTTCAGCCCCGCATCCTCGAACGACCAGAGCGCGCGCTTCATATGCCATGGGCTGGTGACGACGATCACCTCGCGCACCCCCGCCTGCTTCAGCAACGGCGCGGTGAACGTGGCGTTCTCGATAGTCGTGCGCGACTCGCCTTCGGCCCAGTTCACCGGCACATGAAAATTCTCTTCGAGCTCGGTCTTCATCAGCGCACCGAGGCTGCTTGCCGCACGGGGCGGCCGGCCTCCGGTCACCGCCACCGGCAGCTCGGTCAAGCGCCACAGCCGCGCCGCGGCTGCCAGCCGCTCCAGGGTCACCCCATCGAGCGTGTCGGGAGCGCCATCGCCGATATGCATGCCGCCGCCGAGAACGACGATCGCCTGAGCCTGGCGCAGCGTCGCGGCGTCGGCTGGGCGCACCGTCAAGTAGCGGGACAGCCCCGTGGCGACGAGCGGCGTGGCCGATAGATAAAGGAGAACGCTGGCCGCGATCGCCACGGCGAGCCCCGATCGCCGATAGCGCAGCGCGGCCACCGACCCCAACACGCAAAGCACGATGAGGATCGTCGGCGGCATCAGGGCCGAATACCCGAGAGTGGGCACTCAGCGCGAACCCTCGCGCAGCAGAATGACGCGCACCGTCGCGATCATGATGTAGAGATCGAGCAACGTGCTCTGGTTTTTCACGTAGTAGAGGTCGTAGGCCAGCTTACGCCGCGCGTCGGCGATCGAGGCGCCATAGGGATAATTGATCTGCGCCCAGCCGGTCAGGCCCGGACGGACGTAGTGGCGGTCGTTGTAATGGGGGATCGCCTTGTCGAGCTGGTCGACAAAAAACGGGCGTTCGGGCCGCGGGCCGATAAGGCTCATGTCGCCGCGGATCACCGTCAAGAGCTGCGGCAGCTCGTCAATCCGCGTGGAGCGCATGAACTTGCCCACCCGCGTTACGCGCGGGTCGGCCGCCGCGGCCCATTGCGGCGTCGCCGCCTCCGCGTCGGCCCGCATGCTACGGAATTTGAGGATCGTAAACGGCTTGCCGTACCGCCCGGTGCGGACTTGCCGATAAAACACGGGCCCCTCGGATTCGAGCCGGATCAACGCCGCGAACAGTAGCAGCAGCGGCGACGTCACGATCAGCAGAAGGACGGCGACGACGACGTCGATCGCGCGCTTCACTCCGCGGCCGAGCCAGTTACGATGGCACCCCTCGCCATAGACGAACCACGCCGGGTCGAAGGCGCCGAGGGCGATGTGGCCCGCTTCGCGCTCCCAGAAGGTCAGGCAATCCGTCACTGCGATGCCGCTGAGCTTCCACTGCAGCAGGAGCTCCATGGGCACGTTCTTTTGGTCGTCGACCGCGATCACGACCTCGCGAATGCGGCGCGACTTGAGGCGCTCGATCGACAGGTCGCACTTGACAGTGTCGGGGTCGATCCGCTCGGCCACTTCAATCGTGCTGCCGATACGACGGGCAAACGCCTCGATCTCGGTGGCGTTGGCGCCGGCGCCGATCAGGAGGATGCGCCGCGTGAAGTAGCCCCGGCGAGCCGCGGCGCGCTCGACCCATCGCGTCAGGAAGAATGAAATCGGCCAGACCGCCGGCAAGCCAATTTCCCAGTGCGCGAGACTGATCGGCGGAGCAGCATGAAAAAAACGGGAAGCGAGCACCACGACGCTGCCGAAGGTGAGCGCCAGCCCGACGGCAGTTCCCGCCGTGCCGAGCCAGGGACCCATGTGCCCGATATCCTGCCGGTACACCCCCGCCGCCACACCCGAAAGAGCGGTCGTCGCAACCAAAAGTATCGACAGCGCGGTCACGCTGAACAGCGAACCGCTCCAACCACCGCCACCGCCTTGGAAAGTGTAGTGGGTGGCGATATTCAGGACGACGAATAACAGTGTGACATCGACTACGATGAACAATAAGGAGCGAGCGGGGACATAGTTCCGATAAATTTTAATCATTTGGACAGTTCCGCCAGGGGAATGCCAAACGAAGATGTCGCCATTCCCAACGGCGTCAAAGATGCCCTTCAAAGCTAACCAGGTCGGGTTAAGCCCTATAAAGCTCCACGTTGAATACCAGGTGGATAAAAAGCGTAAGAGTGCTTCGCCGAAAAATCGGTCCTCTTTATATCAATCCGCAAACAAGCGCGTATTTCGCGCTGCTATAAAAATCCCGCAACAACCAGATGGCCGTGGCCGAAAGTGGTAACTCCGATCGCACTTGGACCGAAACGGACAAATCATTCAGTTAATGAATTCGACCTACAAGAGGGTACGATCATTTCCAGCAACGCCGTCTTCATCGGATTTCGATCGCAGCTCATGCGCGACGCGGTGGCTGCCTTGCTCGGCGACGCCGGCTTTTTGGTGTCCGGTGAGGCGGACGATCTCGAGCACACCGTCGATCGGCTATCCAGCCAGTCCCACCGCCATCTCGACATCATCATCATCGATGCCAGCTTTTGCGGTGACGAACCCGACGCCGTGCGCGCCGTCCGCGAAGTGTCACAGGAGGCACGCATCATCATCCTGGCCCACGAGGCCGATGTCGGCGGCGTGAGCAAAGAGCAGATCATGGAGGCCGACGGGTTTCTCACCTTCGGCATTTCCGCTCAGTCGATGATCCATTCGCTCCGCCTAATCCAAATGGGAGAGCGCGTGGTTCCGCGCGAGCTGATGCACTCGCTGCTGTCTCCCGACCCGAAGCCGGAGACGATCGAAGCTCTGGGGCCGCGCTATCCGCGCAACCAAGGCCCTTCGCCGCGCGAGGCGGAGATACTGCACTACCTGCTGCGCGGGGATTCCAACAAGATGATCGCGCGCGAGCTCGGCATCACCGAGGCCACGGTCAAGGTTCACCTCAAGGGGCTGTTGCGAAAGATCCGGGTCTGCAACCGAACCCAAGCGGCGATCTGGGCGATGAACAACGGCTTCAGCTTCGAGAAATTCCGGTCTCAGGAGACCGGCACGAATGCCGCCCAGCCCGATACCCCGTCATCGACGGGCCGCCGGCAAAGCGCTTCTGCCGCTTCCAAGTGACCGTATCACCATTGGCTCGGCGGCGTCCGGCTTGCGGCGCATAGGGGAGCGACCCGTGGAAAGTCTTACTGATCTCATCAAGATTCAATTGTTCGCGGCGTGGCGCCGGCGGTGGTACGCGCTCGCTGCAGCGTGGGCGGTCTGCATGATCGGCTGGGTTGCCGTTTCGCAATTCCCGGACAAGTACGAAGTAACTGCCCGGCTCCACGTCGACACCGACGCGGTCTTGATTCCACTGCTGCGAGGGCTGGCGGTCGACACCGCGACCGCCAGTCAAGCGGAGCTAATGCAGAAGACGCTGCTCACCCGGACAAATCTTGAAAAGCTGGTGTCCATCTCGTTCCCCGAGGTTGCTCGCGGACCGGAGGCGGACCGAGAGCGGGTGATGCGGTCGCTGGCGACGTCGATCCACGTAACGTCGAGTGGCCGCGACCTCTTTACCCTCACGTATCGCGACAACGATGCGCAGGCCGCGTACAACGTGGTGTCGGCCGCTCTCAAGATCTTCCTCGACAACCAGACCGAGGCGGCGCAGACCGATATGGACAGCGCCCAACGCTTCCTGCGCGCGCAGATCGCGACCTACGAGCAGCAACTGTCCGAGGCCGAGCATCGCCGGGCCGAATTCCGCACCAAGTATTTCGACATCCTTCCGGGTGAAGGCCACTCGCCCTCCCGGCTCGAAATGTCGCGCCAAGCACTGGCCAAGCTCGAGGCCGACTATTCCGACAACAAGCTTCGTCTCGACGTGCTCAAGCAGCAGATGCGATCAATTCCGCAGGTCTTGCCGATGGACGGCGTCTCGATCGGCGCCGGCGGCGCGGTCGCCGTTTCGCCCGTGCAGCAGCAGCTCTTCGAGGCCGAGCGAAACCTCAAGCTGCTTCAGCTTCGGCTGACGGACAGTCATCCCGACGTCATCGCGGCGAAGCGGCTGGTCGACATCTTAAAAGCCTCGGCCTCCAAATCCGGCCCCGACGGCACCGCGCGTACCCTGTCGAACCCGGTGTACGAGCAGGTCCGGATTCAGATCGTCGATCGCGAAACGACCCTTGCCTCGCTTTCCGCGCAGATCGCAAAGGCGAGGGAGGAGACCGATCGCCTCGAAAAGCTCGCTCGCGAAGTACCGAGCGTGGAGGCGGATTATAGCCGGCTCGATCGCGACTATTCGGTTTTGCAGAAGAATTACAACGAGCTCGTCGCACGGCTGGAGCAGGCGCGGATCGCCAATGCGGCCAATACCACCACCGACGGCAAGATCCGGGTTCTCGACCCGCCGCGAATTCCGCAAGTTCCAGTCGCGCCGAAACGGCTGCTGCTGATCTCGGCCGTACTTGCCGGGGGTCTTATCGCCGGCGCCGCCATCATCGCGGTGTGGGAGCAACTCGACGGCTCACTCGGCAGCCTGCCTCGTCTGCGTCGCGTTGGCGTGCCGGTGCTCGGCGCAATCTCGCTGATCAACCGGCGGCCACGCTGGAGCGACGTTCTGCGCGTCGGCGGCTTCGCCTTCGCGCTCATGTGTCTACTCGTGGTCTATGGAGGACTGATCATCCGCGCCAGCGGCATCGGTCTGATGGTGTGACAAATGGATGATCGGCAACATTCCTTGATCGAGCGCGCGGCAGCCCGGCTGGGCTAAAGCGTGGGACGGAGAGCGGCGCCGGTGGCGTCGTTCGCCCCGAGCGCCTCCCCGGCGGCCGTTCGACCGGCAGCGCGCCGGCCCGGGCGCCTCCCCATCGGCAGATTTCCATCGCTGATGCCGGATTGGCAGACCCGCCAGAATCGCCGCGAGGTCTGCTTCGATCCTGTCCGACTGCAGGAGCTCGGCCTCGTCGACTGGGCTGACCGCGGCCAGCTCACCGAGGAGTTCCGCATCATCAAGCGCCAGCTGGCGCAAAACGTTGCCGAGCAGCGCAGCGGTTCGGAGCTGCGCCAAAACCTCGTGATGGTCACCAGCGCCTGGCCCCAAGAGGGACGGACTTTCACGGCGCTGAACCTGGCGATGAGCATTGCCGTCGACCCGCATCGCCGGGTGCTTCTGGTCGATGCGTGCGGCAACCGCAGCTCACTTGAGACCAGCCTGACGGCGGCCCCGGAATACGGTTGGCTCGATGTCATCGCGGATCCGGAACGCAGCCTCGCCGATGTCGTGCTGGAAACCGATATTCCGCGCCTCGAACTTCTCACCTCCGGCCCCCGCCAGCGCGACCTGGTCGAGCCGCTGGCGAGCGACGAGATGCATCGCCTGCTTTTGCGGCTTGCCGACAGCGACCCCGACCGCACTGTGTTGATCGATGCTCCGCCCTGCCTTGTCAGCAGCGACCCCGCCGCGCTTGCGAGTATCGTCGGCGAGACGATCCTTGTCGTCGAAGCCAACCGGACGCAGCAGCAGAGCGTCGAGGCCGCACTGGAGCTGCTTCGCGGCTGCCCGCACACCTTTCTCGTTCTCAACAAGGCGCAGCTCGTCGTCACCGACACGTCGGGGTTCTACACCGGCGACTAACCTGCCGTGCCACCAGTTCCCGAAGTGAGGACAGAGATGTTCGAAGGGTACTACGGATTAACCTCGCTGCCATTTCAACTTGCCCCCGACTCGCGGTTCTTCTTCGCGAGCCGAAACCATGCGCGAGCGCTGGCGCATCTGACCTACGGCCTATCCCAGGGGGATGGGTTCCTCGTGGTGACGGGCGAGGTCGGGGCCGGGAAGACGACGCTGATCAATCACCTGATGTCGACTCTCGATCCCGACAGCTACATCGCGGCCCGAGTGGTTACGACCCAGCTATCACCGAGCGGCCTCTTGCGGATGATCCTGGCAGCCTTCGGCGTCCACACCAGGGCGCGCGAAAAGGCCGGGATGCTGCGAGCCTTCGAGGAATACGTGCGGACCGGCGCGGCGGAAGGCCGCCGGCTGCTGCTGATCGTCGACGAGGTGCAAAACCTACCTTACTCGACGCTGGAAGAATTGCGAATGCTGTCTAACCTGGCAACCGGCTGCCAAACCCAGTTTCAGACCTGCCTCGTCGGCCAACCGCAATTCCGCAACACGCTCCTGACCGCCAGGGCAGAGCCGCTTCGGCAGCGAATCTTTACCTCGTATCATCTGGGTGAGCTCAGCGGTCACGAGATCGGCCCCTACCTCGAGCATCGCTTGCGCGTCGCGTCGTGGGAAGGCGATCCGTCGTTCGATGAGGGCGTGTTTCCCTGCATCCACATGCACACGGACGGCATTCCGCGGCGGATCAACTCGCTCTGCTCGCGGCTGCTGTTGCAGGCGTTTCTCAACGAGAGCCACACCGTCAGCGCCAGTGACGTTCATCAGGTTGCTGATGAGTGGCGCGCCGAGATCGGCACTGTGCGGGTCGCCGGCAATGGCGTCTATACGCCGTCGGAGCCGCGGCCGGCCCCGCGATCGGCTGGGCGCCTCGCGGACCTTGAGCAGCGGCTTGTGGAGCAGGAGAAGCTGCTCAAACGCACGCTGCAGGTTCTCGAGCGGAGCGGCGGTGTCCACTAGACCGGGTCCGCCCAATGCGATGACGATCGACGTCGAGGATTATTTTCACGCCGAAGCGCTGTCGCCCTGCTTCCCGCGGCACCGATGGGACCGGGTCGAAGGTCGGGTCGAAGCCAATATCGACCGCCTGCTCGGCCATTTCGACGCCGCCGGTATCCATGCGACATTCTTCACCCTCGGCTGGGTCGCGGAGCGCTATCCCGACATGGTCCGCCGGATCGCCGCCGCGGGCCACGAAATCGCCTCCCATGGCTACGACCATCGCCGGGCCGACCGCCAACCGCGCGACGAATTCGCCGCCGATATCCGCAAGAGCAAGGACATTCTCGAAGACATCGGCGGACAGCCGGTGATCGGCTACCGCGCCGCCAATTTCTCGATCGCCGGCGGCAATTTCTGGGCCTTCGACGCGCTGGAGTCCGCCGGCTTCCGCTATAGTTCGAGCATCTATCCGATCCGTCACGATAGCTACGGCATGCCGGAAGCATCGCGGTTTCCGTTCCGCCCCGCCGACGGCGCTCTGGTCGAAATCCCGGTGACGACGACCGTGCGCTTCGGCACCAATTTCCCGAGCGGCGGCGGCGGTTATTTCCGGCTCCTGCCCTACTGGCTGTCGCGCGCCAATATGCGGCGAGTCAACGCGGCCGACCGTCAACCCTGCATCTTTTATTTTCATCCTTGGGAGATCGACACGTGTCAGCCGCGCCAGACCGGCATTTCGCGCCGTTCGCGATTGCGCCATTACACCAACCTGGGGGCGATGGAACCGCGACTGCGACGGCTGCTGGACGACTTCAACTGGGACCGCATGGATACGGTGTTTCGCGACCTGCTGCCGAACTGAGGGAGCTCCGCATCCGTCCGCTGACGGCCGCGGACCGGACACGCTGGGACGCTTTCGTCACAAGCCATCCCGACGGCACCTTCTTTCACAAGGCGGGATGGCAAAGGGTCATCGAGCGCAGTTTCGGCCATGCGAACCGCTATGTCTTCACCGAGCGGGGCGGCGCGATCACCGGGGCGCTGCCGCTCTTCCATGTCGGCAGCCCGCTTTTCGGCAGCGCGCTGATCTCGACCGCATTCTGCGTCTATGGCGGCCCGCTGGCGACGGACCCGGAGTCCGAGCTTGCGCTACGCTCCCATGCCGAGGCGGAAATGCGGCGCCTGCGCGCCGACCGCGTGGAGTTCCGCTTCCGCAACCCGCCGGCGAGCGACTGGATCGATGTCACCGGCCGGTACGCCACGTTTCGCAAGGCGATCGATGCCGACCCCGAGAAGAACCTGTTGGCGATCCCGCGCAAGCAGCGCGCGGTCGTGCGCAAGAGCCTCGATGCGGGGCTCGTCGCCGAGCGCGACGCGGATGCGTGCCGTCTCCATCGGGTCTATGCCGAAAGTGTCCGCAATCTCGGCAGCCCGGTCTTCCCGCGCCGCTATTTCCGCGCGCTGCTCGACGAGTTCGGCGACGCGGCGGAGATCGTCACCGTGGTCGACCGGGGCACCCCGATTGCTTCCGTCCTTTCATTCTATTTTCGCGACGAGGTCCTGCCCTATTACGGCGGGGGTACCGCGCGGGCGCGAACGGGCGCGAACGATTTCATGTACTGGGAGGTCATGCGCGCGGCCGGCGAGCGCGGCAGCCGGATTTTCGATTTCGGCCGCAGCAAGCTCGATACGGGCGCCTATCATTTCAAGAAGAATTGGGGTTTCGTACCCGAGCCCTTGACCCACCAGTTCAAGCTGCGGCCGGGCTGCTCCCCACCGGATACAAGCCCGCTCAACCCCAAGCTGCAACGCTATGTCGGCGTTTGGAAACGGCTGCCGCTGCCGCTCGCGAACCTGATCGGGCCGCAACTGATCCGTCATCTCGGGCTCGGGGCGTGACGCGTGGAAGCGATCCTGTTCCTGACCCAGCGCATCCCCTATCCGCCCGACAAGGGCGACAAGATCCGGTCGTGGCATATCCTCAATCACCTCGCGCGCTCGCACCGAGTGTTTCTCGGCTGCTTCCTTGACGATCCCGAAGACCGCCGCCATTTGCCGACGCTGCGTCAGCTCTGCGCCGATGTCGCCTGCTTTCCGATCACGCCGTGGCCACGGCGGCTGCGGGCCCTGCTGCGGATGCGGCGCGGCGAGCCGCTGACGCTCGACTATTTCAACGACCGCCGTCTCGCCGACTGGGTGGCCGAAACCGCGGCGCGGCACAAGATCCGCCGCACCTTCGTGTTCAGTTCGAGCATGGCGCCCTATGCAATGCGGCTCGCAGGCCGCCGGGTGCTGGACCTGGTCGATCTCGATTCCGCGAAATGGCGGGAATACGCCCGTCGCCGCCCCTGGCCGCTTTCTTCGATCTTCGCACGGGAGGCGCGCACGCTGGGCGCGTTCGAGCGCCGGGCAGCCGAGGCTTTCGATCAAACGCTGTTCGTCTCGGAGGCCGAGGCCGCCGATTTCCGCGCCATGTCATCCTCGCCGAACGCGAGTGTCAGCGCGATGGCAAACGGCGTCGATCTCGGCCATTTCTCTCCGGCCGATCGTCACGTGTCCCCATTCTCGCCGGGCATACAGGCTCTCGTCTTCACGGGCGCCATGGATTACTGGCCGAATGTCGACGCCGTCACCTGGTTCGCGACCGAGGTGATGCCGGAGCTGCGGGCGCGTGGCAAGCCGCTGCGATTTTACATCGTCGGATCGCGGCCGAGCCGCGTCGTGCGCAACCTGGCCCGGCTGCCCGGCGTCGAGGTCACCGGCCGAGTCCCCGATACCCGCCCCTATATCGCCCACGCCTTCGCCGCGGTCGCGCCGCTCCGGGTCGCGCGAGGAGTGCAGAACAAGGTGTTGGAGGCGATGGCAATGGGTGTCCCGGTAGTCGCGTCGCAGGCGGCCTGCTGCGGCATCCCGGCGAAGCCCGGCTGCGACCTGATCGTCGCCGGGTCGGTCGAGGATTGGGCCGACAGGCTGCTATCGATGACGGAGCCCGATCGCCGGCGCCTCGGCACCGCGGGGCGGGCGCTCGTCGAACGTCACCACCGCTGGGAAGACAATCTCGGCGTCCTCGACCGCTGGCTGCCGCCGGCGGCGTAGGTACTTAGGCGGGCGCCAGCAGCTCGGCGTCGAGCAGCGCGTCGGCGGCGGCGCGGATCGCGGCAAACGGCATACCGGCACGCTCGGCGATGTCGAGCAGCGAATGGCCGCCGTCGCTGAGGTTGAGCACCCAGAGCAGCGCCATTTGCGAGTCGGCGACCGAGCTCAATCCGCCAAAAGCCCGGTAGAGGCCGCGGCGACCGAGCTGCGGCTCGCCCTTCGGGGAGAGGTTGCGGTAGCAGGCGTCGCCCTCGATGACCGCGACGATCTTTTCCAGCAGCGCCAACGAATCCGCGAGGCATTCCTCGCGCAGCAGCCCCGGGTTATCGGCTGAGGTGTGATACTCGGGATAGCCGCCGGGCTCGGTCCGCATCAGGCAGCCGACCGGGAGATCAAAACCAGGCGAGCAGAACTGTCGTTCGTCGTAGCCGAACGGGATAAACGGTTTGACCCGCGACCCGGGCTCGCACCCCAGCAGATGCGCGGCGATGCGGTCGATGGGCGCGGTGCCGCGGCGGCTCTGCTTATAGGTCAGGCCGCCGGAATCACCGAGACAGGACAGCACCAGCCCGTGCCGGATCGCACCGAGCGCGGCCTCGTTCATCGCCAGCCAGGTCAGCGCGCCGATAGTTCCCGGCGCGAACAGGAAGCGATAGGTGTAACGAGTCCTTTGCTCGCTCAGGGCGGCGGCGAGCGCCGTCGCGACGGCGATCCCCGACAGATTGTCGTTGGCGAGCGACGGGTGGCAACTATGCGACGAGATCAGCACCGTATCTTCGACATCGCCGGGTACCACCAACTCGCCATAGGTCAGATGGCCTTTCTCCAAGGTACTGTCGATGACGACGCGATAGCGTGGATCGGTCAGCATATCGAGCCGTCTCTGCGTCAGGCAGAACCCCCAAGTGTCGGAATAATAGGCGGTGCGGTAAGGGATCCAATCCGGGTGATCCGGCATCGCGTGCAGATGGGCCCGCAGCTCGGCGGCCTCGACGATGCGGTTCATCGGCGGGCTGTAATGTACGATATGAAGGTTGTGGTCGGCGAAATCGACGACGCGTGTCCCGTCCAGACGAGCGATATAGGCGCCGCGGACGTTCCATTCGCGCGGGACCGTCCAGTCGAAGACGGCGGTGCCGGTCGGCACCTCGCGGATCTCGAGCGGGATGAACTCCTGGAGGATGTTAAGCGTGCGTCGCACACCGTCGCCGGTGATGCTTCGGCAGATAGGGTAAAGCCGCTCGATCAGCGGCAGCAAATTCATCGTCGGCATGGCGGTATTTACTGTCGCCGGCCGATCGGTGCTCGCACCGGTGGGCGGATGGGCGACCAGCGCGGTCAAACGCGTTCCAGCCAGGCTTCCCGCCAGTACGAATATATCTGGCGCGGACAGAACAGGCGGTCACGACTCAGACAGCCCCCGCATGTTCCTTCTTCGAGGATGATGCAGTCCCGCTTCATGCGGATCATCTTTCCGGTCTTCTCGTCGACGATGTGGTCGACCCGAGCGAGGACCTTGCACACCTTGCCGCAAAGCGGCTCCATTTCCACGTCGAACCAAAGCCCGTGGTTCGTTCGTCCCGGCGTCAGCGTGCGAAAGATCTCGTCCCGCGACCGTACTCGAACCAGGTCGCCTGGCCGAAGATTTAACGGCGCCGTCGGCTGGGAAGCGGGGCCCGTGCCTGGCACGTAGGGATACTTTGGGTCCCGCGCGAACCAGCGCCAGAAGATCCTGAAGGCGGCGAGCGCCACATACCGCACGAATGTCACGATGCCCACATTGCGGGAAGTAAGGTCACGCAGATAATGACGTGGATCGCGCCATCGAAGCGGGGTGGAGGCGTCGAGGAGCGCGGTCGCCTGGCAGCTATATAAGTTGGCGTCCCCTTCCTCCCGGGTGCCCGGCGGAATGCGCGTGTTCCGCTTGAGATTTTCGATGCCCGCGGTAGTGAGAAAGTCTCCGTCGTCACCAGTTGCGGAAATCGGCCTCTCAGCGTTGGCGCCTGAGCTTACCGGCTTCAGCCAGGATGCATTCCAGAATAGAAGACACCGCGCCTGACAGCCGTCATGCGCCGCACCGTCGCACCGCAACTGGTCCAGGTGGACCGCATCAGGCATTGCCCGCAACCGGTAGCTCTTGATCGTGTCGCAAGTCTTGTGTGCCGACTTCAGCACCCGGTAACGGTGCCCGCAATATTGCAGCATTTCCGGCGTGAATGGCAGGCCGTCCAGACGCCCGCGGTCGTCGAGCGTCGCCAAGATCTCCGATGCAGATCGGACCTCGACCCAGTCCCCGGCGTTCAGCCGAAGCGGCTTCGGTATGACTCTTCCGCTCTCAGCAGCCGTTGCGACGCCACCTCCAATGGTGACCGAAGAAGCTTGCATCACATCTCTCACTGGGTCGTGACCGGAAGATTCCACCGTTGGTCGAAGAATACGATTCCTTGGCGGCTTTCCGGCAGCCATCCGGATGCGTAGATGTTGGCGGCCTCTACCTCGAGGGCAGCCCGGGCATCGCCGTCATAGACCGTCTGGCCACGCTCGTCGGTCACCCATAGGGACAGCCAGTATCGCGCCGGCAAGAGGTTTAGCGACTCGAGCGTCACGTCTATATGGCCCAGCCCGGGCTCTACCTTCGGGATCGGAACGCCATGCAGCAGGTTGCCGGTCTCGGTTACCAGCGTGCCCATCCCGGTATAGAGTCGGAATCCGAAGCTGACGTTTCGAAGCATTTCCGTCGCCCGGTAGTGCAGCCGCAATACAAGCGGGTCGCCGCTGCGAGTCACCAGGGAGGGCGTGCTGTCGGGAGCCAGGTATTCGAGCCGGGTGAAGCGGATGCGCCCGTCGCCGAGCCGGTTCTCCGAGGCCGATAGCGAATTGCCGTCGGAATCCGCGTCCGCGAACGAAGCCATATAGGCGCTAATGACGTCCTTTGCGGGGCCGTCCATCCGAACCCGGCCCTCGTCGATCCAAACGCCGCGCGTGCACAGGTTCTCGACCGCCGCCATGTTGTGCGACACGAAGAGCACGGTCCGGCCGCCGTTTTGCAGCCCGTCCATCGCGTCGAGACATTTTTTCTGGAAACCGGCGTCACCGACGGCCAGCACCTCGTCGACAATCAGCACATCCGGTTCGAGATGGGCGGCGACGGCAAAGCCGAGACGCAGCCGCATCCCGCTCGAATAGTGCTTTACCTGGGTGTCGATAAAGCGCTCCACCCCGGCAAACTCGACGATATCGTCGAAGCGCCGGTCGACCTCGTGCTTGCGCATGCCGAGAATCGAGCCGTTGAGGTAAACGTTCTCGCGCCCGGTCAGCTCGTTGTGGAAGCCGACACCGACCTCCAGCAGTGAGGCCACCCGTCCGCGCACGGATACTTGTCCCGCGGTCGGGTAGGTTATTCTCGACAGGACCTTAAGCAACGTGCTCTTGCCCGCGCCATTGCGCCCGACGATGCCGACGACCTCGCCTTCGCGAGCCTCGAACGACACGTCGCGCAGGGCCCACACGAACGGACGCTCGCTCCGGACCAGGCTGAGCGGCGATTTGGACCACTCGACGATGCGCTCGCGAAGCGTCGCGTTGCCGTAGCCGCCGAGACGGTATCGCTTGGACACGCCGTCGATAACGATGCTGGCAGTCATCAGACGTAATCCGCGAAGGCGCGCTCTTGCCGCCGGAAGAAAACTACCGCGAACGTGAAGACCGCGACGACGGCGACAAGCGACGCCAGCAGCAATCTGATGTCCAGCTCGGCCCCGGGGTTCAACGTATAGCGGAAGGCGTCGACCAGCCCGGAAAGCGGGTTCAGAACCAGCAACGGACGATAGACGTCGGGCACCATACTGACCGGGTAGATGATCGGCGTCGCGAAAAGCCACAGCTGAATCGTGAACGGCACCACATAACGGATGTCGCGGTACTTGACGTTAAGCGCGGCCAGGATCATCCCAATGCTGAGCGCCAACAGGAACAGGGGCAGCACCAGCAGGGGCCACAATGCCATCTTAGCGCTCAAGGGCACCCCGTAGAGCACCGCCATCAGCACCAGGATCACTGTACCGATCATGAAATCGAAGACATTGCCCAAGGCCGATGAAGCGGGCAGCAGGATTCGCGGAAAATAGATTTTGGTCAGCATGTCCGCGTTGCTGACAAGACTCATGCTGATCGTCGTGACAGTGGTGGAGAAATAGGCCCAGGGCACTAGTCCGGCGAGATAGAATACCTGCGGAGGCAAACCGTCGCTCGGAAGCTTCGCGAGCTTGCCGAACAGCAGCGTAAATACGACCATGGTGAATACCGGCTGGATCACCCCCCACAGCACGCCCAACACGGCTTGCTTGTAGCGGACCTTCAAATCGCGCCAGGCAAGGAAATAGAGGAGCTCGCGGTAGCGCCAGATCTCGTCGGCGAACCCGAGAAATAGACGTAACCCGGCCCGGGTGCCGCTCGCCGACGGGGCGGCGATCGGCACCATGGAGGGCAAGGCAGGCTGACGCGCAGTGGGTGGCATCGACACCGTTATTGCGCCGCCATCGCGGGCTGGCGGCGGCGTTCCCACACGGTCCAGGGCGCGTCGCCGGCTGTCATCAGGCTCTCAAGCGCCTGCAGATCCTTGAGCGTGTCCATGCAGCGCCAAAATCCGTCATACTGGATCGCGAACAGCTTGCCGGCCTCGATCAGCCGCTGAAATGGCTCCTCGACCAGCTCCTCGCCGGGCCGGACGTAATCGAAAATCTTTCGCGAGAAGACAAAGAACCCGCCGTTGATCCAGGCATTCGCCTTGACGACGTCGTCGATCCCCAGAACCCGGCCGTCGCCGTCTTGGCGAACGAAATGGGCGCTGTAATGCGGCCGAACCGACAGAAACATGCCGACCGCGTCGCGGCGGCGAAACTCGTCGATCAGCTTGGGCAACGGGAAATCGGTGACGCCGTCGCTGTAATTGGCCAAGAACACGGTGTCGTCGGTGACATAGCGCTCGACCGCCTTCAGGCGCTGCCCGATATTCGAGGTCAAACCGGTGTCGGCAAAGGTGATCCGCCAATCGTCGATGTCGCGGCTGACCAGATCGACCTGCCGCGCGCCGCGGCTCAAGACGAAATCGTTGGACAGGCACTCCTCGTACTCGAGGAAATAGCGCTTGATCGCATCGCCCTTGTAGCCGAGGCACAGGACGAAGTCGGTATGACCGAAATGGGCATAATACTTCATCACATGCCACAGGATCGGCCGATAGCCGATCGGCGCCAGCGGTTTTGGAATGTCGGCCGAATAGTCCCTCAGCCGGGTTCCGAGCCCGCCGCAGAAAAGTACGACTTTCATTAGGCACCTCAAGCCGCCCGGAGCGCACCGTGCGCCCGGAAACTGCGCGTTCCGGGCCGCCAGTCCAACTATCCGGCGGTGGTACTGCTAAAGGCGCATCGTCAGCTCCTTCGGTCCGGTGACATGCTCCCGCCACGCAAGCTTAAAACTGAAATGGCGAGTTATAAATATGCGCGTTCTGGTTACCGGCGCGGATGGCTATATCGGTTCGATTCTCGCGCCGACACTGGTTTCCCGAGGGTTCGACGTGGTCGGGCTGGATTGCGGGTACTACCGCGACGGCTGGCTGTTCAACCATCCCGGACCGCGCCCGCGGACAGTGACCCGGGACATCCGCGAGGTGACCGCGAAAGATGTCGAAGGTTTCGACGCCGTGGTTCACCTGGCGGAGCTTTCCAACGACCCGCTGAGCGAGCTCAACCCGGCGGTTACTCACCTGATCAATCACCGCGGCTCGGTGCATCTGGCACGCCTGTGCAAGGCTGCGGGGGTCCGCCGCTTTGTCTATACCTCATCCTGCAGCGTCTACGGCGCCGCCGACGACGGCACGGACCGAGACGAAGAATCCGCGCCCAACCCGCAAACCACTTACGCCGAGTGCAAGCTGCTTGTCGAACGCGATGTCGGTGCGCTGGCCGACGCTGATTTTTCTCCGGTCTTCCTGCGCAACGCCACCGCGTTCGGGGCGAGTCCGCGCATGCGTTTCGACATCGTCCTCAACAACCTCGCCGGTGTCGCGTGGACCACCGGCGAGATCACCATGACCAGCGACGGCACGCCGTGGCGGCCGCTCGTGCACATCGCCGACATCGCCTCGGCCGCGGCCGAGGCGCTGAGGGCGCCGCGGGAGGCGATCCACAACCAGATCTTCAATGTCGGGGACGACAGCCAGAATTACCGGATTTCGGAGATCGCGGGCATCGTCGCCGGGCTTCTCCCGTCCTGCCCGGTGCGCTTCGGTCCTCCCGGCGGCGACAACCGCAGCTATCGCACCAGTTTCGCGAAAATACGCAAGCATCTGCCCGATTTCCGCTGCGAATGGAGCGCCGAGCGGGGCGCCCTCGAGCTCGTCCAGGTGTTCCGGCACATCGGCCTGACCGCCGAGATCTTCAAGCAGCCCGCCTTCACCCGCCTCGAGCAGCTGAAGCGCCTGATGTCGGGCGGTCAGGTCGACCGAGAGCTGTATTGGCGTCCGCTCGGCGGCACCGATGATCTTTCTGCCCACGCAGCTTGACGGCGCCTGGCTGGTCAGGCCGGAGCCCAAGAGGGATAGCCGCGGCTTCTTCGCCCGCACCTGGTGCCGCGAGGAATACGCCGCGATGAACCTCGACAGCCACGTCGAGCAGCAGAGCCTTTCCCACACCTCGGCATGCGGTGCGCTGCGCGGGCTCCACTTCCAGCGCGAACCGGATTCCGAGACCAAGATCGTGCGCTGCATCCGCGGCGCGATCTTCGACGTGATCGTCGATCTGCGGCCGCTATCGCCGACCTATCTCAAATGGGCGGCTTTCGAGCTGACCGCGGAAAATCGCGATTCGCTCTACATCCCCAAGGGCTTCGCGCACGGATACCAGACGCTGGCGACGGATTGCGAGGTCGCCTATCAGATGTCGGAGCCTTATGTCCCTCGGGCCGCCGCCGGCTTTCGCCACGACGACCCCGCCTTCGCGATCGATTGGCCGCTGCCGGTCAGCGACATCAGCGACCGCGATCGGCGGTGGCCCGACTTCCCCGGCCCCTTCAGGGTGTGCTCACGAGGCCACCCGTAACCGCCGGCGGGGCGACGCCACGCTCGGCCGGCCGATGCTGTGGTAGGCGAAGCCGGCTTCGGTCATCTGGTGGGGCTGGTAGATGTTCCGGAGGTCGACGAGGGTGGGGGTGCGCAGGAGCTGCTTGACCCGGGCGAGGTCGAGGCCGCGGAACTCGTTCCATTCGGTGAGG
>DASUIA010000068.1:0-7062 GCA_036273255.1 Bradyrhizobium sp. | reverse complement strand
GCGACTGCACGCGCTGCAGGGCGCTCTGGCTCTGCGCGCTGCGCACCATTGCGCCGGTGATCGCCTGCAGCTTGGCAAAGTCGCTGTCGCCATCCCGCAATTCGACCTGCATGGCGAAACCGGCGGCGTTGCCGATGCCCTGGATCGGTGGCGGCGGCAGCACGAGCGTGCGCGCCTCCATGATATCGGCGACCTTGTCGTTGAGCCCGTAGACCAGCGAGCGCAAATCCTCGCCCTTGCCGCGCGAGTCCCAGTCTTTCAGGATGATGTAGGCGACGCCGGCATTGGCAAGGCTCGCGCTGTTATCGAGTGCGGAGATGCCGGCAATGGTGATGACCTGGGCGACGCCGGGCGTCTTGCCGACGATTTCGCTGACCTTGTCGAGCACCTTCTGGGTCCGGTCCAGCGCCGCGCCGTCGGGCAGTTGCGCGGCGGCGATCAGATAACCCTGGTCCTCGATCGGCAGGAAGCCGGTCGGCACCTTCGACAGCCCGTAGCCGGCGATCGCGATCAGGATCAGCGCCGCCGCCACCGCGATGCCGGCATGCCGCGCCAGAGAGCCGATCAGCCGCGTATAGCCGCGCTCCGTCCGGTCATAGACGTTGTTGAAACCCCGGTAGAAGAAATTGCGCTGCGGCGGCGGCACCGGCCGGCGCAGCCACAGCGCGCATTGCGTCGGCTTCAAGGTCGCGGCATTGACGGCGGAGAGCAGGGCGGTCGCGGCGATCACGAGCGCGAACTGGGCATAGATGCGCCCGGTCAATCCCGGCAGGAACGAGGCCGGCAGGAACACCGAGATCAACACCAGCGTGATGCCGACGATCGGCGCGAACAGCGCGTCCATCGCCTTGATCGCGGCATCGTGGCCGGACAGGCCCTGCTCGATATTATGCGCGGCGCCCTCGACCACGACGATTGCGTCGTCGACCACGATGCCGATCGCCAGCACGATCGCAAACAGCGTCGACAGGTTGATGGTGAAGCCGAACGCGGCCATGGCGGCAAAGGCGCCGATGATGGTGACCGGCACTGTTGTCGCCGGCACCAGCATGGCACGCCAGTCCTGCAGGAACACCAGGATCACGACCAGCACCAGGAAGCCGGCTTCGATCAGCGTCTTGTAGACTTCCTTGATCGAGGCATTGACGAACTTGGTGGTGTCGAACGGCGTGTCGTATTTGATGCCCTGCGGGAAGGCCTTTGCGAGCTCCGCCATCTTCTTCTCGACGGCGTGCTCGACCTGCAGCGCGTTGGCGCCCGGCGATTGGAACACGCCGATGCCCGTGGCAGGTTGTTTATTCAAGGAGAAGATCTGGCTGTAGGTCTGCGCGCCGAGTTCGACCCAGCCGACGTCGCGCACCCGCGAAACCTCGCCATTGTTGCCGGTCTTGACGATGATGTCCTCGAACTGGCTGGCATCGTCGAGCCGGCCATTGACATTGAGCGTAATCTGGAACGCTTGTCCCGGCGGCGTCGGGGGCGTGCCGATCTGACCGGAAGTGACCTGCTGGCTCTGCTGCTGGATCGCCTGCACGACGTCCTGCGGCATCAGCCCGCGCGACTGCAGCTTGTTCGGATCGAGCCAGACGCGCATCGAATACTGGCCGGCTCCGAAGACGGTGACGTTGCCCACGCCCGGCAGCCGCGACAGCTCGTCCCTCAGATTGAGCGTGGCGTAGTTGCTGAGATAAAGGCTGTCGAATCTGGAATCCGGCGAGGTCAGCGTCACGAACAGCAGGATCGAGGTCGATCTCTTCTGGACCGTGACGCCCTGGTTCTGCACGGACGACGGCAATTGCGAGAGCGCGGCGGAGACGCGGTTCTGCACCAGCACCTGTGCGAAGTTGAGGTCAGTGCCGATCTTGAAGGTGACCGTCAGCGTATAGGTGCCGTCGGCGCCGCTGTAGGATTGCATGTAGATCATGTCCTCGACGCCGTTGACCTGCTGCTCGATCGGCAGGGCAACGGTATCGATCACGGTCTTGGCGCTGGCGCCGGGATAACGCGTCGTCACCTGCACGGTCGGCGGCACCACGTCGGGATATTGCGCGATGGCGAGGTTGAACAGCGCCACCCCGCCGATCAGGATCATCAGGATCGCGATGACGTTGGAGAGGACGGGCCGCTCGATGAAGAATTTGGAGATCATCTGCTAGTCCTGCTTGGACGAGGCCTTGGCGGCTGCCTTGTCGCCCGCGTTCTCCGTCTTGGGCGGCGCGATCGTCTGCATCTGCGGATCGACCTTCTGACCGGGGATGGCGCGCAACAGGCCGCCGATGACGACGCGATCGTCGGGCTGCAGCCCTTCCTCGATGACGCGCAGCGTGCCCTCGAGCTGGCCGGGCCGTACCCTGCGCTGCTCGACGACATTGTCCTTGTTCGCCACCAGCACGTAGCGGCCGCCCTGGTCGCTGCCGAGCGCGGTATCGGGGACGAGCACGGCGTTCTGCTCCTGATCGACCTGCACGCGGACGCGCACGTAATAGCCGGGCAACAGGATGCGGTCGGGATTGGGGATCACGCCGCGCACGACCAGCGTTCCCGTCGACTGGTTGATGGTCGGCGAGGCGTAATCGAGATTGCCCTGATGCGGATAGCCATCCTCGGTCTGCAGGCCGACTTGCACGGGAAGGCGCGTCAAATCGGCCGAGCTCAGGCCGCGGCGGCGGGCTTCCGCGCGCACCCGCAACACGTCCTGCTCGTTGACGTTGAAGTTCACATAGATCGGATCGAGCGCGACGATCGTGGCAAGCTGGGTCGGCGAGGTGACGCCGACGAGCTCGCCGACGGAGACCATGTGCGCGCTGACGACGCCATCGAACGGCGCGCTGACCTTGGTGTAACCGTAATTGACCTCGGCGATCCTGGTGTTGGCCTGCGCCTGCGACAAATTGGCCTGCGCGTTGTCGCGCGTCGAGGTCGAGGTATCGAGTGTCGACTGCGAGACAGCCTGTTTGGCCACGAGATCCTTCTGCCGGCTGAAATCGGCCTCGGCTTGCTTCAGCGAAGCCTGCGAACCGGCTTCTGCGGCCTGCGCCTGCTCGAGCTTCAGCTTGTAAGTCTCGGGTTCGATCGTGAACAGCGTGGTGCCTTCCTTGACCAGGGTGCCGTCCTTGTAGTCGATCGAGGCGAGGAAGCCCTGCACCCGCGCCACCAGGTCGACCTGCTTGACCGCGGCGGTGTTGCCGGTCGCTTCCAGATAGCGGGTGATCGGGTGTTGCAGCGGATTTGCGACCTCCACCGTGGGGGGCGGCGGTGCTACGTAAGTGTTCTGCTCACATCCGGCGAGGAAAAAGGCCAGCCCGGCAATCACGAGCCGGCTGACATGCTCCCGGCGGCCGGCGTTTTCAACATCGGGTGCAAGCCTCATCGCGCGGCCCCATTGTTCTTTTCCCGCGACCTCAATAGCAACAATCCAAGGTCCGTGGAACTCGAAAGCGGCGACCGGCCCCTGCGGCTTCGTGCAGCGCAATCCGTAAGGCCCGGCCGTGACAATTTTATCGTTTCGCGCGCAATTTCGAACTTTCAACGCGAGGTCCGATCAGGGACAATAAGGCAACAAGCCAAAGACAATCGGGGAGGTAGACAATTTCATGTGCAGCCGAATCTTGCCGCGCGCAGCGGCGCTTGTGTTGGGGGGTGCGCTGATGGCGACGCCCGCTTTTGCCGGCGGTTTGAAGGATGAAATCGCGCCGACCGGGAAGCTCCGGGTGGCGATCGGGATCAGCACCGCCGGCGGCGCCTTCTGGTGCAGCAAGACCGAGTCCGGCGGCTATACCGGGGTGCCGGTCGATCTCGGAAAGGACATGGCGGCGCAGCTCGGCGTCCCCGTCGAATATATCGCCTATCCGAACTCGGGAAAGATCACCGACGCTGCCGCGACCGGCGCCTGGGACGTGACCTTCCTGCCGCAGGATCCCGAGCGCGAGACCAAAATGTCGTTCGGTCCGATCTATGAAGTCGCGGACGCGACCTACATCGTCAAGGCCGGCTCGCCGATCAAGGATTTCGCCACGCTCGATCAACCCGGCGTCAAGGTCGCTGCCGTCAACGCCACCACGACCATGCGCGGCGCGCAGGCGCATCTGAAGAACGCCAAGGTCACGGGTTACCAGACCTATGACGAGATCTTAAATCTGCTGAAGAACGGCGAGATCGACGCCTTCGCCCTGTCGCGCGACCAGCTCAACGAGATGGCGAAGAAGATTCCGGGCACGAAGGTGCTGGACGAGACCTTCAAGAAGACGATCACCGCGGTGGCGGTCCCGCTCAACCATCCGCAGTCGCTGGCCTTTGCGAAGAAGTTCACGGCAGATGCGATCAGCAACGGCGCGATGCGCAAGGCCTATGACAACAACGGACTGAAGGGCAAGCCGGTCAGGACCGAGTAGCCGTTAACCGTTGCCGTCGGGCGCCGGCAGCCGCCGGATCATCATCGGTCTGGATGTGGTGCGCTCTTCGAAGGCGGCGCCGATATCTAGCCGTGAACAGGAGCGTACGGCGCTAAGCCAGTGATTCGGGCGCGGTTCGTTCGCGCCGCGTTCCGAATGTTAAGGGTGCGCGACGTGCCGTCGCATTTTGAAACGGAAAGGGTCACTTCGCGGGTTGCAGGCGCCGAAGCCGCCAGCCGACCACCGTCGCCTCCAGCGCACCGCCGGATTCGTGATTGCGCCATTGGCCGTCAGCGAAACTACAGGCGAACGGGAGCTGATAGGTTCCGCTCTGGTCCTCGCACAGCACCTGGACAGGCTCACCGGGCGGCGGGCTTCCGGCACCATCGAATTCAGCCAGTCGTCGTTCGCGCGTTGCCATGACAAGTTCCCCGTCTGAGCGGCGCGCCCACGCCGCGTGTTGGCCCCCGCCCACATTGTCGAAAATGACAACGCCGGAATAAGGTATCAATGTGATGGTGCGGGTGCGGCGTGCGCGCCCAGAGCAATTTGCCGTGATGAGCCTGTTTCGTCAGGAGATTTCGATGACCGGACGCGTTTCCGTTGCCGCGCTGGCGGCGCTGATCCTGCTGGCACAGATGCCGGAGCGTGCTTTCGCGCAGGACATTCCCGGAATCGAAATCTGCACGGTCGAGAAGACCATGGAACGGCGCACCTCCTGCCTGCAGAGCAACGTCGATTTCCTGCAGAAGACCATCACCAAACTGACGATGGACCATCAGCAGAAGATCGACGCCGCGAAACGGCAGGTCGAGGCGCTGAAGGCGATGGTGGCGGGGCTGCAGAAGGCGATCGTCGATTTGCAGGCCGCGCACAAGCAGTTGGCCGACGATTTGAAGGCGCAGCCGGCAAAGGGCGCGAATGCGCCGGGCAGCGAAGCTTCGCCGCCGAAGAAGGAGAATGCCAAGTGACGGCGTCTCTCACGGTATCAGGTATTTCTCCATGACGTTGCGGTCCGGCTCGTAGCCGAGGCCGGGCCCTTGCGGCACGGCGATGTCGCCGTTGGCATCGGCGTCGATGTGGCGACCCCAAAGCGAAGCGGCGTGCTTCATGTAGAAGACTTCGATGAGGCCTTGGCCGCGCGCCGCCATCAAATGCAGCGTGGCGAGGAAGCCCGGGCCGAAATAGGGCGAATGCGGAATGATGTTCACGCCGCGTTCGTCGCCGAGCATGGCGACTTTCACGAATTCAGTGATGCCGCCGACCTTGATGACCGACGGCTGCGCATGGCTGACCGCGCCGGCCTCCATCATCTGGCGAAACTGGTAGACGGTGCAGGCATTCTCGCCGGCTGCAATGTCGAGGCCGCCTTGCTCGCGCACCTCGGCCAAGGTCGCGAAATCTTCCGGCGGCCAGACCGGTTCTTCCAGAAACATCGGCGCGGCGTCGCGACAGGCATGCGCGAAGGCGATCGCGTCCGGGCCTGAGAGCGGGCAGTTCATGTCGACCATCAGCGGCACGCCGGGGCCGATCGCCTGGCGCGCGGCAAACACGGCCGGCGTGGTGGTCTCGTGCAGTTTGATGGCGGAATAGCCGAGGCGTCGCGCCGTCCGGCACTCGCTTGCGATCTGCTCGGGCTTGCCGATCCGGAGCAGGCTGGCATAGGCGGGGATCTTCGCCCGCTTCGCGTCGCCGATCAGCCGATGCAGCGGCGCGCCCTGGATCTTTCCGGCGAGATCCCACAGCGCGATGTCGAGCCCGGAGATGGCGAACATCGTGATGCCGTAACGGCCGAACAGATGCAGGTTGCGCTGCACCTGTTGCATGAAGCCGGGAATGCCGGCGGCATCGGGCACCTGCTGGCCGCGCGCCTGCGGCGCGATCATTTCCGCAACCGCCGTGCAGGTGGTGCGGGGGCAGACGTAAGCGAAGGCATCGCCCCAGCCTGTGAGACCGGCGTCGGTGGAGACCTCGACCACGACCATGTCGAGCGCGGAAATCGCGGAGGCGCCCTGGCGAAAGCTCGCCGGCCCTGCGTCATAGGGGATGCGGATGTGATGCGCGCGGACGTCGGTGATTTTCATCGGGTGTCCCTGCCAATGCTCGTCATTGCGAGCGAAGCGAAGCAACCCATGGCGTCACTAGCGAATAGATGGATTGCTTCGTCGCTATCGCTCCTCGCAATGACAAAGTATTACGAACCCTTCTCGCCCGACATCACCGGCCCGAAGCGCTCCCAGGTCTCGCCCTTGAAGCGCATCATCTGCAGCTGCTCGAGCGGGGCAAAGTCGGTCGGGCTGGTCTTGATCCTGGTGCCCGGCAGGTAGATGCCGATCTCGAAGTTCAGGTTGGCGGCTTGTTTCATGACGTTCTCACGCGTCAGATCGTCGCCGCACTGTTTCAGGACCTGCTCGAGGCCCTTGGCGACGCCATAGGCGAACACGGTCGCGGCATCGTCCTGATCGCCTTCGGGATACCATTTGGTCATGAACGCCCGCCATTCGTTCATGGCGAAATCGTTCCTCCACTCGGGATCCTGGGGGTCCTTCAGGTAAGCAGTCGAGAGAATGCCCTGGTCGTTCGCATAGCCGGCCGGCTTCATCACGCCGCCGATCGAAGCCGACACGTTGGTCAGGAAGTGCACGGGATGCCAGGTCAGCTCCGCGATCTT
>DASUIA010000067.1:0-8645 GCA_036273255.1 Bradyrhizobium sp. | reverse complement strand
CGACATCGCCATAGAAGCGCCGAACGTTCGATGTCTGGAAGTTTCGAAATCCGTCGTCGTGCAATCCTTCGAGCGCGCCGTACACAGCGTAATTGTCGATCTGCTTGCCCCATTGCGCCGAGCTCTGGATGCGCCCGAACGATCCGCCCATGGTATCGATTTCGGCGCCGTGATAGCTGAAGCCATCCTTCATCTGCATGTCGACGGCGCCACCGAGCGCGTTCAACCCGAAAGCGGGATTATTGGTCACCATGGTGACCGATTTGATCGCGGCGGTCGGGATCAGATCCCAGTTGACGGTGTCGCCGAACGCCTCGTTGATGCGCACGCCGTTCTGGTAGACGGCGAGCCCCTGCGGGGTGCCCGAAACCGGCGAGGCGACGAAGCCGCGAAATTGCACATTGGGCGTGAAGGGATTGCCGCTAACTTCGTTGATGGTGATGCCAGGCACGTATTTCACCAGCGCATCGCTGATGTTGAGCGAGCCGGTTTGCTTGATTTGACCGGCGTCGATGGCGTTGATGCTCGCCGGCACCTTGTCGGGATCCGCGTCGGCGCCGCCCAGCGGCGTGGTCGGATAAATGAAGACTCGCTTCAACGGCTTCAACGGCCGAACCGGGCGGCTCGCCGCGCGGTCGTGGCCGGGTTTGACGCCCTGTTTGGGTCCGGACACCTCGATCGGCGGCAATTCCTGCACATTGCCGGAGCCTTGCGCCCGCGCCAATCTGGTCCCGGCAGCGATGCCCATCGATATCGACGCGATACACACGATGGACAGGTGTCGAGCGCCCATCTTTCCCCACTTCCATCCCGGCCGTATGCCGTCCCCGGCCAGGTTGTGGTGGATACTAGTGCGTCGACAAGGCTCTGCTAGCTACAAAAGGTCCGGTCCTGCGACGGGATTTGATCCCGAAGCGATCGGGAAAATTTCCCGACCGCATCCCGGACCTTGCTATTTCAAGAGCCGCAACAGGGCCTGGCCCGCCCGGGAATGCAACTCCTTGGCATCGAGCGTGCCATCATGATCCGGATCGGCGGCTGCGAAGCGCTGTTCGACCACGGCAAGATACTCGTCGCGGGTCAGCGTACCATCGTGGTCGGGATCGGCCGCTGCCAGTTCCCTGGCCGACAGCCGCCGCGTCAATTCACGCTTGTCCAGCGTACCGTCCTTGTCGCGTTCCAGCCGGTCAAACAGGGCTGACGCCGCCTTCTTCGCTTCCGCGAGGTCCACCGTGCCGTCATTGTCCGTATCAAGCATACGGATCAGGTTCATGCGCCCGGACTTCGCCAATGCCGGCCACGCGCTGGCGAGCAACGTGCCGACCGTGAGTGAAAAGACCATGGTACGACGTGAAATCATGGCGTGACCCTTCCCAGTTCCGATTGCACGCGGCGAGAACGCCGCCCGCCGATGCGAGTTCCCGACCCCGACGGGCCAGGGACCAAATCCTACCATCAAAACTATCCGATCCGCCACGCGAGGTTGCCATCGATAGATCAGATCGCCTGAAATATTTCATGTCGCTGGATTCCGTTCGGGACCACGGCTTCGACGGTCACGCCGTGACCCGTCGATGTCACGGTCATGGTGCCGCCCAACGCCCGCACCCGCTCATGCATTCCGATCATGCCGAAGCCCTGTTTGTGATCGGTCGGCAGGCCGGTGCCGTTGTCGCGTACGCTCACCATGACCGCTTCCGCGTCGAATGCCGAGGTCGCCGGCCCGGAGGTCGCCGGCTCGACCGCGATGTCGACGCGCGTGGCGCGGGTGTGCCGGAACACGTTGGTCAAGGCTTCCTGAATGATGCGGTAGATCGTCAGCTCAGCGGTCTCTCCAGTTCCGCCGACCGACGGCGAGACGGTCATTTCGATGACCACGCCGGGATGGGACTCCCGCCACAGCCGCAGCAGAGCTTCGAGCGCCTCCTGAAGCCCGAGTTCCGCCAATCCGACCGGCCGCAGTTTTTCCAGAACCCGCCGATTGAATTGCTGAAGGGCGTTGACCTGTTCCAGGATGGCGCTGCCGTGCTTTCGCAGGGTACCGGTGTCCGGCTCGCGGACGTCCGCGAGCCGGACCAGCGAACTCGCATGCGCCCGCAGGGCGAACAGATAGGGTCCGAATTCGTCATGCAGTTCGCGCGCGATTTCCTTGCGCTCCACATCCTGTAGCGAGACGGCGCGCTCGGCCAGTTTTCGCTTGTCTTCGACGGCGTCTCCGAGTGTCGCCGCAAGATGGTTGAGCTTGGCGCAGATCGCGGCCAGTTCCGGCGCGCCTCCAGGCTCGACGCGCGTGTCATAGCTGCCGGCCTCAATGTTGGTCATCGCCTGCGAAAGCGCCTGAATCGGCGCGAGTGCCCGGCTGACGACCACCATGGTGATCAGAAAAAGCGCGATCGCGATTGCCGAGCCAACCTGGAGCTGGGTGACGATGCCGTCCCATATCTCAGCGATCTCGTCGTTCGGATGCGAGGTGATAAACAGCGATTCAGGTTTGCCATGGATGGAGATCGGCACGCTTACCGTGGTCTGCTCCGGATGGATCAGGGCGACGAACCACGCCGGCACCGAAGACGGCTCGCCATCGGCACCCTCCGCCTCCGCCGCCGTCGGCTTCTCCCCGACCCTGTCCTGCTGCCTTGTAATGCTGACATGGCGCAGCCGGTTGAGGTCTCCAACGATCTGGCCAAGCCTCGCATCGGGATCCGGCGCTTCGTTCAGACCGGCGACCAGCGTTTCGACGAATTCACGCGCCAACCGGATGACACTTTGATCTTCGGCCTTGACGCGCGGCGCGGCCTCGAGGACGAGCCGTGCGATGTTGACGGCGAGACCAAGCGTGAGAATGAGCGCCAGGATGGTGTTGAGCCGGGCGCGCAAGGATAGTTTCTGCCACATGGAGTTCGTCCAGGTTCGCGCCGCGCGGCGTTGATCGAGAGCCGTTGACAGCCAAAGAGGGCGGTTATCTAATTGAACCGTACAGCAATTCCGGCCGGGATACATGACTCGGGCGGAAAGGCGGCAGCGATCAGGTTGCCGTGACCCGTTCTGATGCGACGCAGCAATCAGTTCGATTGCGGAAGTTGGGACCAGCACCGATGCGTGTTTTGATTGTTGACGATCATCCCATCGTGGCATCCGGTTGCCGCGCCCTGCTTGCCGGCGAGCCCGAGATCACCATTCTCGAAGCCGCCGATGCGGAAAGCGGCGAGCAGATGTTCTTCGCCGAACGGCCCGATATCTGCGTGCTCGACATCAATCTGCCCACGGTGTCGGGATTCGAGCTGGCGCGGCGCATTCTCGCGCGCGCCGAGTCCGCGCGCATCATCATGTTCAGCATGAACGACGATCCGGTCTTCGCCGCGCGCGCGATCAACAGCGGCGCCAAGGGCTATGTCTCGAAATCCGGGGACCCTCTCGATCTCGTCGAGGCGATCCGCGAAGTCGGAAAAGGCGGCGTCTATCTGCCGCCCGCGATCGCGAAAAGCATCGCGTTCGCAGGACCCGCCTTCGCCCAGAGTCCATTGTCGAAACTGACCGCGCGCGAGATCGAGATCTTGCGCCTGCTCAGCGCGGGCAAGAGCCTTTCCGAGATCGCATGGCTGGTTCATTCATCCTACAAGACGATTGCCAATACGTCTTCCATCATCCGGCAGAAGCTCGGCCTGCGTTCGGCCTCCGAACTCGTGCGCTTCGCGATCGAGAGTCGGCTGGTGTAACGGCTATGGCGTTTTCGAGCGAAGTGGATACCGTTCGCGTGAAGAAAGCGCGTCAAAGCAACAAACGCTAAGCGCGTCCAGTTCCGGCCGCCATCCATGCCCGCATTTCATCACCGATCGAGGCAATGGCTTCCCGGCTGCGCGCGCCGCGCGGTGGCGGTAGCGATTTTTCGAGCATCACCCGCGCCGGACGATCGGACAGGAAAAACAGCCAGTCGGCGAGCTCGATCGCCTCGGCAAGATCATGCGTCACCAGCAACGTCGTCACCCTGGTGCGGGTCGTCAGCGCGGTAAGCTCGCCGCGCAACCGCTGCGCGACGGCTTCATCGAGCGACACGAAAGGCTCGTCGAGCAGGAGAAAATCCGGGTTCAACGCAAAGGCGCGGGCGATCGCCGCACGACGCGCCAGGCCGAGCGACAATTCTCCGGGATATCGCGCCAGATGCGCGGTGAGACCGAGGGTTTCGACCAGCTCGGTCAGATCTACCGCGGCCTCTCGCACTGGCAGCGCAAGCCGGATGTTCTGCTCGACCGTGCGCCAGGGCAGAAGCCGTGGCTCCTGAAACACAATGCCGAGACGCCCGGAACCCGGCGTGTGGATTTGACCGCTGAAATCCGCATCCAGCCCGGCCGCGATTTTCAGGATCGTGGTCTTGCCGCAACCGGACGGACCGATCAGCGCGCCAAACGAGCCGGCCTCGAGTCGAATCTCCAGGCCGCGCACGACCTCGACCGGGGTGCCGTCGGCCGACCGGTAGCTCTTCGCATCGATGCGAAGTTCAAGCGGGGCGGCGCCGCCAGCGGTTTGTGCGTCGTTCAATCGGCTGTACCAGAAAGCTTTCGATCACAAGCATAACTACGATGAAGCAGATCGCATAGCTCAGTATCCTCGCCATGTCGAACAGCGAGAAGGCCGAGCCGAGGACGAATCCGACGCCATTCGGACGTCCGAGCAGTTCGACCACCAGCACGATCTTCCAGACGATCGAAAGGCCGGAACGCGAGCTGGCCGCCAGATAGGGCGCGAGCTGCGGGACCACGACATGCCGGATCCGCGACAGTCCGGTGAACTGAAAGGCTTTCGCCATTTCCTCGAGTTCGGGATCGAGCGCGCGGGTTCCCTCGCGCATCACGACGGTGACGTTTGGCAGTTTGTTGATTGCGACGGCAACGATCGCGGCGGTCTCATTGAGCCCGATCCAGACATAGGCGAAAATGATCGTCACCAGCGCCGGCATGTTGATCAGCACGATCAGCCATGGATCGGCGTAGCGGTCGATGGCTTTCGAGCGGCCCATGG
Source organism: Bradyrhizobium sp. (assembly GCA_036273255.1). Lineage (GTDB taxonomy): Bacteria > Pseudomonadota > Alphaproteobacteria > Rhizobiales > Xanthobacteraceae > Bradyrhizobium. The sequence continues at coordinate 3,629 of DASUIA010000067.1, read as the reverse complement.
CATAGCCGGCGACGGTGCCGAGCAGCATCGCGATCGAGAAGGAGCCGATCACGCGCGCCAGCGTGCAGCCCAGTTGGAACGGCAACTCGCCGGAACGAATTTCGGCAAGGGTCACGGCGCCGACCGCCAGCGGGCCGGGCAGCAGCCGCGACTGGACCAACGCCGCCGCCACGGCCCAAAGGGCTATCAGCGCGGCCAGCGACAGGATCCTCGGCAACGCTCAGTCTCCAACTGGGGCGGGCTGATAATAGAGGCCGTGATCAAGCTCGCGCGAGGGCCCCAGCAGTTCGGGGCCGCCGACCGCCGCCAGCGTGCCGAACAGCGCCCCGGCGTCGGTCTCTTCCTCGCCGATCGAACGTCGCGGCATCCCCTCCCTGGTGCGATCGCGGTAGGCCTTGAACGTTGCTTCATCCTCGGCCTTCATCAGCGGGCGAAGCGCATCCCACTCCTCGTCGGATTGCAGCATGATGTCGTTGGCCTTTTGAGTCACGGCGATGAAGCGGTCGATGGTGCTGCGGTGGCGCGCGACGAACTGCTCTGAAAACACGTATCCGATCAGCGCGACCGGCTGCTTCAGCCCGAGCGTGGCTTCGGCGTCCCGCACGTCGAGAATCCGGCGATATCCCAGCGCCTCCAGCCGGGCGCAGAAATTCCAGAAATTGAGGCCCGCTGCGGCCTCGCCCTGCTGCAGCTTTTGCGCGATCAGTGGCGGCGCGCCGTATTCCAGCGTCGTCTCGCGCTTGAGATCGATACCGGCGCGGATCGCCGCGACCTGCACGATCAGCCAGCTCTTGTCGAGCGGCCCGCCGGCCACGGCAAGGACCCGGCCCTTGAGGTCGCCGAGCTTGCGCACCGCGGAGTCGCCCTTCACCATGACGGCGCCGGCCGCGCTGGAATAGGGATAGAACAGTAATTTGGCGCCAAGCGCGCGCGCCCGCGCCACCCACAGCCAATCGACCACGGCAACATCGACCGATCCGCCGTTGAGGGCGAGCTTGCCCGCTTCGGGCGAGGCGAACTCGCTGACTTTCAGGTCGAGGCCGGCGCTTTTTGCAAGGCCGTGGCGGCGGATCACATCCAATTGCCAGGCGAAGGTGCCGGTCGTCTGCAGGCCGATGCGCAAGGCGTCGGCCGCCCGTGCGGGGACCGTCCCGACCACGAGGCAGAGCATCACGAGGATCCGAAAGCGCGATATCATGCTCACCGCGCCATTCATGCGAGAAATCCCCGACCCTGTCCACCCGCCAAAGGAACGAGCAGATGGACGCTAAATCTCCGCTACCGCCGGATCGCTCGACCTTGTCAATTTCGAATGCCAGCAGGCCCGTTTGTTGTTCGGAGTGAATTTTTGATCCTGCGCCCAGTTGTTATTTGGTGCAGCCCTTCAGTTCCTTTTCCTCGATCGAAAAAACGGCGCCGGCTTTGACCTGAATATTCGGAACGACACAGGTCCGCCCGCTTTGATCGACAAATTTGACGTCGTAGATGCCCGCTTCGGTGTCGGTGATTTTCAGGCGTTCGTCATGATCGACGGTGTGATCGTGATCATTGTCGGTCTGGTTGCGGCCCCACTCGTTTTTGCCAGGCGGCGAAAGCTGCAGCGAGGTGATCGTATTGGCGGTCAGGTTCCAGAATCTTGTGTCCTTTGCCGAAGCTCCGGTCGAAATCAGCGCCAGCATGAAAACTGACAGAAAAACCGCCTTGACCATGATGTTCTCCCTGCAGCCAGACCCTGTCCTAGTGCCCCCGGCGGGCGATGACCTCGCAAGGAGGGCGCATTTGCGCTAACACTGTCATTGCGGGCGCGGCGAAGCAATGCCGTGGCAAATGGAGGCGCAGACCATGAGGCGCCAAACATCTGCGTCCGCGGCGCGCCCCTGGCGATGAGGAACGACGATGCCCTGCGGAACACTGATCCGGATTCTTGTTGTGGTCGCGGGCTTCGCAGGCTTGTCGAACGGCGCCGCCGCGGCACCGGCCACGGCGATTTTTCCCTTCGAAATCTACGACACCAGCGGCGAGCCTCCGCAGCCCGACCGGGAAGAGCGGCTTGCCATGGCAACCCGGGTGCTTTCGGACGCCCTCGAAAAAACCGGGCGCTATTCGCCGGTCGATCTCGCACCGTTCAGCGCCGCGGTGGCTACGACAGTCCCGCGCTATTTGTGCGGTACCTGCTTTATGGAAGTCGCGCGTCAGGCCGGCGCGGCCTATGCCGTGGTGTCCGTGGCCCACAAGGTGTCCACGCTGATCACGTCGATGGACATCTGGATCCTCGATGCTTCCAGCGGTGGCACGGTGGCCCATCTCAATGGCCAGATCCGCGGCGACACCGCCGAGGCCTACGATCACGGCGTGCGCTTCCTGGTGAGGAACCGGCTGCCGGACGATGCGCCTGCGGACCACGACGCAACGGCGAAATAGCGCGGACCGACCCGGAGGCGGACCCGCAGGGTCGAAGCGATCACGCCGTCAATCGCGCGGCGTGCCAGTGCAGATGATCCTCCATGAATGTCGAGACGAAATAATAGCTGTGGTCGTAGCCGGGCTGGCGCCGAAGGACCAGCGGGATGCCGGCCTGCGAACAGGCCTGCTCCAGCAATTCGGGGCGAAGCTGTTCGGTGAGGAATTGATCGGCATCGCCGACATCGACCAGGAAATCAGGAAATCGTGCTCCATCCTCGATCAGCGCCACCGTATCGTGCTGGCGCCAGGTCGCATGCCCCTCGCCGAGATATCCGCCCAGCGCCTTGATGCCCCACGGGACCTGCGATGGCGCAACAATCGGCGAAAACGCGCTGGCAGCGCGATAGCGGCCGGGATGCCGCAGCGCCGCTGTCAGCGCGCCGTGGCCGCCCATGGAATGACCGAGGATCGATTGCCGTCTGGGATCGACGGAAAAATGCTCTGCAATCAGTTCGGGCAGCTCTGCCGTGACATAGCTCCACATCCGGTAATGATCCGCGAACGGCGCAACCGAGGCGTCAACATAGAAGCCGGCGCCGAGTCCAAAATCGTAGGCGCCGGCCGGATCACCCGGCACACCCTCGCCGCGCGGACTGGTGTCGGGCGCAACAAAGACCAGCCCCTGTTCGGCGCAGGCCCGGCGGTATTCGCCCTTCTCGGTGACGTTGGCGTGGGTACAGGTCAGTCCGGACAGATACCAGACCACCGGCAGCCTGGCGCCAGCCTGATGCGGCGGGACAAAGACCGAGAAGGTCATTGCCGTCTTGGTCTCACGGCTGTTGTGCCGGTAAACGCCCTGCACGCCGCCATGCGATCGGTTTTGCGAAACGGTCTCAATGGCCATGATTATCCGGCTCCGGCGTCGCGACGGTGGTCAGGGAACAGACGTGAATGCGGCTCTGCCGGCGGCCATTGCCGCCGGTCCGAGCTGGCGCGAAGACGGCACCTGATCACGCGGCCTTGGCCTTGGATTTGGCCACATGGGTGGCGATGGCATCCATCAGCGCGGGCGACAGGCAGTCATGGGGCTCGAGCCCGAGTTCCTTGAGCCGGGCCCGGATGGCGCCCATCGACGCCGGATCGACCCCGGACTCGATCACCGAGGACACGAAGGCCGCAAAGCCGGGGGCCGCCGAGCCGCTCTCGGTGAACAGTTCCGGATGGAT
>DASUIA010000066.1:0-2697 GCA_036273255.1 Bradyrhizobium sp. | reverse complement strand
CGCGCCCGCCAGCGCGCCGTCGAGATTCGTCGTGAACGACAGCCGCCCGGCCGCCGCGTTGGTCGCCACCAGATGGTCGAGACCCGGCTCGTAGATCGGAATCTCGCCGCCCACCAGCCGCGCAATCTTCCCAGCGTCGGTATCGACGCAGGTCACCTCCGCGCCAAACTCCGAAAAACACGCACCCGATACCAGACCGACGTAACCGGAGCCAATAACCGCGATGCGCATGAATTTCCTCGTTTTTGGGGGATCGACGGGCGATCAGGACAGCACCTGGCAGGGCAGGGCAAACACGCTGGGGCGGTAACCCGATTTCGTCTCCGCCGGCGGCTGACAAGACCGTCGCGATGGCCGATGCTGGCGCCCAAACGGAGCGGGAAAATCAAACTTGTAGGTTGTTACCTGCCGAACGCATATGCTACCGGGCCTGGATCGCAGCTAGCCGGCTGAAAGGCGTGCGCGGTACTGCGATCACGAACGTTGCAACGCGTTACCGCTTCAGCGAGGCAAAATGAGCGGGTTATCTCTGCGGCTGGCCGTCGTGCTGGCGTTGGGCGTTCTCTGCGGCTGCGTCGCCACTAATCTGCCGCCGGCCCCGCCGGCCGGAGTGGCGCCGGAATATGTCATCGGCCCGGGCGACAAGCTGACGATCTTCGTTTGGCGCAACCCGGAGCTTTCCGCCGACGTGCCGGTCAGGCCCGACGGACGGATTTCGATCCCGCTGGTCGAGGACATCGTGGCGAGCGGCAAGACGCCGAGCATGCTGGCGCGCGACATCGAGCTGCGGCTCGCGAAATACGTCTCGAAGCCGATCGTCACTGTTCTGCCCAAGGAATTCGTCGGCACATTCGGCGAACAGATCCGGGTAGTCGGCGAGGCAGCACAGCCACGCGCCCTGCCTTATCGCGCCAACATGACGCTGCTCGATGTCATGATCGAGGTCGGCGGGCTAACCAAATACGCCGCCGGCGACCGGGCAAAACTGGTGCGGATGGCGGACGGTACCGAGCAAACCTATGGGCTGCACATCGACAGTCTCGTCAAGGACGGCGATATCGCGAGCAACATTCCGTTGCTTCCGGGCGACGTCATCATCATTCCGCAGCGCTGGTTCTAGCAGGCAGGCGTGGCTAGAGTGGGCCTAGCCACCACCCGGTTCCTGACTTCGACAGCCATCCTTCTCACGATGGCCGTTGCGGCGAGCCGCGCCCATGCACAGCTCGTCTATGACCCCAACGCGGGTTTTCTGGCGCCGAGCGAGTTGCAAGGCCGGCTGCCCCTTCCGACGACCGATACGCTCCCGCTGTTTCCGACCACCGGACTTGGCTTTGCCGGCGCGCCGGCAATCTATACCGGCACGACTCGGCCGGCGGCGCTGCCGCCGCCCCGGGTGATAGTCGGACAAAACCCGCTCCTGCCGCCGATCCAGTCCGGTGCGGCGCCGATCCAGACGGGCGACGACCGGGCGCCGTGGTTCCTTGCCTTTCCAAGCCTGGACATAGCCACCGGCTTTGACGACAACCCGCGGCAGACCCCGAACCGATTCGCCGATTCGGTCAGTTCGATCAAACCTAGCCTGGTCGGTTCGATCGATACGCCGCACGTCCAGGCGTTCATGTCGGGATCGGCGCAGTACCTTAAATACGCGCGGGCGACAGACCAGGATTCGTTGACCCTGAACGGCGCCGGCTACGGGCTTATCACCGTCGCACCCGAGCATTTCTACATCGACGGCCGGGCAGCGATGTTCCAGGTATCGCCGACCGGCGGGATCGGCTTCACCAACTCTGCCCTGATCGGCCCGACGCAGGAATCGACGTTGCTGACCACATCGGTCACCCCTATTCTGCGGCAGTCGTTCAGCGATGACGTCCAGGCCGACCTGCGCTACAACCATTCGACAGTCACGCCCAATAATGCGCTGGTGCAGTCTAACGCTTTGGCGCCGACAACACCGATCGCCGCTGCCGAGGCCAATCAGGGATTTCTGACGGTTGCCTTCGGGCATGGAGAAGGAGCCCTCTCTTCGCGGCTCTCGCTGAGCGCGGCCGACATCGAGTCGCAGTCGACTCCGGCCGCTACTCGTGTCAGCGGCTTCGACGAGGTCCAGTATCGGATTAATCGCGCATTCGCTCTGACCGCGCGCGGCGGCTATGAAAACTTGCGATACCCGCAGATCGGGCAGGTTTTTGTCGGGCCGATCGCGACGATTGGCGCACGCATCGACATGTCGCCCGACAGCGGGCTCATTGTCCGCTACGGGCGTGAAGACGGCGGCTGGGGGCTCAATGGTTCTTACCGTCAGAACTTGACGCCGCGCACTGTGATGCTGGCGTCGTACCAGCACGGGATTTCGTCACAGCAAGAGCAGATTTTCACCAATCTCAATCAATCCAGCCTGGACCCCTACGGTACAATCGTCAGCACGGATACCGGGCTGCCGCTCGCCCTCGCCAATCCCGAACTGAACTTCACGAACCAGGTGTCTCGCACCCAACGGGCTAGCTTGGCGCTCGTCCACGAGTTCGAGACTGACAGCGTGCGACTGTTCGGGTTCTTCGAGAAGGACTCCTCGCTCATCCCCGGAACATCCGGCGACATCGGCCGCGGTGCCGAGATCAGCTGGTTCCGCTCGATGACCCCGCAGCTTTCCAGTGCCGTCTCGGTCGGCTACGCCACTCATACCGGAAGCAA
>DASUIA010000065.1:0-30432 GCA_036273255.1 Bradyrhizobium sp. | reverse complement strand
GCCGCCGAAGACCTCGGCAATGCCATTCACCTCGAACATGTCAACGTACAGGTCCCGGATCAGCGCCTTGCGACATTGTTCTATGTCGCCGGGCTCGGATTGACCCGCGACCCCTATCTGATGGTCTCCGACAGCAACATGTGGATCAATGTCGGCAGAAGCCAGTTTCATCTGCCCAGCGGCGGCGCGCAGGTGCTGCGCGGCCATACCGGGATCGTCATGTCCGGCCGCAAGGCTCTGCTGGACCGCCTCGCCACGGTCGCGAGGAAACTCGAAGGCACCGCGTTCAGCTTCCGGGAGAATAACGACCATGTCGAGGCGACCTGCCCGTGGGGCAATCGCGTGCGTTGCTACGAGCCGGACGCGGCGCGGTTCGGACGCATCACGCTCGGCATCCCCTATGTCGAGTTCGACGTGCCGGCCGGCACGGTCAAGGGCATTTGCGACTTCTATCCGAAGGTGATGGGAATGCCGGCCGACTTGAGAAACGGGGACGGAAGTCTTGCGCGGGTGAAGATGGGGAAGGACCAATACCTGCAATTTCGCGAGACCGACCGGCCGCAGCCGGACTATGACGGTCATCATGTGCAGATGTATGTCACGAATTTCTCCGGTCCCTATCGCGAGCTGTCGGCGCGCGGCCTGATCTACAGCGAGGACAACCAGTATCAATACCGGTTCCGCGACATCGTCGATCTCGCCAATGGCAAGCCGCTGTTCACCATCGAGCATGAGGTGCGCAGCGCCACCCACCCGATGTACCTGCGGCCGCTGGTCAACCGCAATCCGACCCAGACCAACCAGACTTATGCGGCCGGCCATGACCATTGGCTTTGGGCGATGGAACCGGATCTTTACGACCGACGCTAGCGGCTCGCCTGCCAAAGCAGACCTTTGAGGGACCGGGTCAACCAACGCTGCACCGGAATCCGGTCATGGGCCCGGCCAGTCCGCCCAGATAGCCAGCTCGTCCCCGTGCCCGCCTGCCCTGGAAATTCGTCATACGGCGGAACCATTTGGGCGCCGTGCGGTTGTGTCACTTGGCCCGAATGGGGCGAGTTCCATTGCCAGAACAGCTTTCGTCATCATCCTTGCTTTGGCGTTTTGCAGAGGCTTCTATCCTGACCTGCTACGCCGAAATGGATTCGTTAACGATGCGCGGGGGGAAATGCCATGAGCGATCTTGACCGCGAGACCGTCAGTCCGCCCCGTCCTGCCGTCCCAAAGCGCAAGTCCGCCACCAGTCCCGAGCCGGACTCGCGGCAGGATCTGCTGCAGGCGCTTCAGGCGATGCGCAGCGGTGATTTCTCGGCGCGAATGACCGGTGACCATCTCGGGATCGATGGCAAGATTGCCGATACGTTCAACGAAATCATCGCGGCCAACCAGCGTATGGCCCAGCAGCTCGAGCGCGTCGGCCAGGTTGTCGGCCGGGAAGGAAAGACGCGGCAACGCGTCAGGTTCGGCCTCGCCAGCGGCTCGTGGGCCGACATGGAAGGCTCCGTCAACACGCTGATCGACGATCTGCTCTGGCCGACCCGCGAAGTGACCCGCGCGGTCGCCGCGGTCGCGCAGGGCGACCTGTTGCAAACCGTGCAGCTCGACGTCGACGGCCGCCCGCTGGGCGGCGAATTCCTGCAATCCGCGACTATCGTCAACACCATGATCAAGCAGCTCAGCGTCTTCACCTCCGAGGTGACGCGCGTGGCGCGCGAGGTCGGGACCGAAGGCAAGCTCGGCGGCCAGGCCCAGGTCCCGGAAGTGACGGGGGTGTGGAAGGACCTGACCGAAAGCGTCAACTCCATGGCCAACAACCTCACCGGCCAGGTTCGCAACATCGCCGAAGTCACCATTGCGGTGGCCAATGGCGATCTCTCCAAGAAAATCACGGTCGACGTTCGCGGCGAGATTCTGCAGTTGAAGGAAGCCATCAACACCATGGTGGACCAGTTGCGCTCGTTCGCATCGGAAGTGACCCGCGTCGCCCGCGAGGTCGGAACCGACGGCAAGCTCGGCGGCCAGGCGATCGTGCCCGGCGTCGCCGGCACCTGGAAGGACCTCACCGACTCCGTCAATGCGATGTGCGGCAACCTCACCGCCCAGGTCCGCAATATCGCCAACGTGACCACGGCGGTCGCCCGTGGCGATCTCTCGCGCAAGATCACGGTGGACGTGCGCGGCGAGATTCTGGAATTGAAGGACACCATCAACACGATGGTCGACCAGCTCAACGCCTTCGCTTCGGAAGTGACGCGCGTGGCGCGCGAGGTCGGCACCGAAGGCAAGCTCGGCGGCCAGGCCCAGGTTCCCGGCGTCGCCGGCACCTGGAAGGATCTCACCGACAACGTCAATTTCATGGCCTCGAATCTGACGGCCCAGGTGCGCAACATCGCCGACGTGGCGACCGCGATCGCGGGCGGCGACCTTTCCAAGAAGATTACGGTGAACGTGTCCGGCGAAATCCTCCAGCTCAAGGAAACGCTGAACACGATGGTCGACCAGCTCAACGCCTTTGCCGGCGAAGTGACGCGCGTCGCCCGCGAGGTCGGAACCGACGGCAGGCTGGGCGGCCAGGCCAACGTGCTTGGCGTCGCCGGCACCTGGAAGGACCTGACCGAGAGCGTCAACTCGATGGCGAGCAACCTGACCGCCCAGGTGCGCAACATCGCCGAGGTGACCACCGCGGTCGCCAATGGCGACCTGTCGAAGAAGATCACGGTCGACGTCCGCGGCGAAATTCTCGAGCTCAAAGATACCATCAACACGATGGTCGATCAGCTCAACGCCTTCGCCGGCGAAGTGACGCGCGTCGCCCGCGAGGTCGGTACCGAAGGCAAGCTCGGCGGCCAGGCGCTGGTGCGCGGCGTCGCCGGCACCTGGAAGGATCTGACCGACAGCGTCAACTCGATGGCGAGCAACCTGACCGGCCAGGTCAGAAACATCGCCGAGGTGGCAACGGCGGTCGCCAAGGGCAACCTGTCGAAAAAGATCACGGTGAACGTGTCCGGCGAAATCCTTCAGCTCAAGGAAACGCTGAACACGATGGTCGATCAGCTCAACGCCTTCGCCGGCGAAGTGACGCGCGTCGCCCGCGAGGTCGGCACCGACGGCAAGCTCGGCGGTCAGGCCGAGGTGCCTGGCGTCGCCGGCACCTGGAAGGACCTCACCGACAGCGTCAATTCGATGGCCGGCAACCTCACCGCCCAGGTCCGCAACATCGCCGAGGTTGCCACCGCCATTGCCGGCGGCGACCTGTCGCGGAAGATCACGGTCGACGTGCGCGGCGAAATCCTGCAGCTCAAGGAAACGCTGAACACCATGGTCGATCAGCTCAACCGGTTCGCCGGCGAGGTGACGCGGGTGGCGCGCGAGGTCGGCACCGAGGGAAGACTGGGCGGCCAGGCCAACGTCCCCGGCGTCGCCGGCACCTGGAAGGACCTCACCGACAGCGTCAACTCGATGGCGGGCAACCTCACCGCGCAGGTCCGCAACATCGCCGAAGTCACCACGGCGGTCGCGCGCGGCGACCTGTCGCGCAAGATCACCGTGGACGTCAAAGGCGAAATTCTCGCACTCAAGAATACCATCAACACGATGGTCGACCAGCTCAATGCGTTCGCCTCCGAAGTGACGCGCGTGGCGCGCGAGGTCGGCACCGAGGGCAAGCTCGGCGGCCAGGCCGAAGTGCCGGAGGTCGCCGGCACCTGGAAGGATCTCACCGACAACGTCAACTTCATGGCCTCGAACCTCACCGCTCAGGTCCGCAATATCGCCGAGGTCGCCACCGCGATCGCCGGCGGCGACCTGTCGAAGAAGATCACGGTCGACGTGCGCGGCGAGATTCTGCTGCTCAAGGATACGCTCAACACCATGGTCGAGCAGCTCCGCTCCTTCGCAGCCGAGGTGACGCGGGTGGCGCGGGAAGTCGGCACCGAGGGTCGGCTGGGCGGCCAGGCCGTGGTGCCCGGCGTCGGCGGCACCTGGAAGGACCTCACCGACAACGTCAACCTGCTCGCCGCCAACCTCACCACCCAGGTCCGCAACATTGCCGAGGTCACCACGGCCGTTGCCCGAGGCGACTTGTCGCGCAAGATCACCGTCGACGTGAAGGGCGAAATCCTCGAGCTCAAGAATACCATCAACACGATGGTCGACCAACTCAACGCCTTCGCCGGCGAGGTGACGCGGGTCGCCCGCGAGGTCGGCACCGAAGGCAAGCTCGGCGGCCAGGCGCAGGTTCCCGGCGTGGCCGGAACCTGGAAGGACCTGACCGACACCGTGAATTTCATGGCCGCCAACCTGACCGAGCAGGTTCGCGGCATCGTCAAGGTGGTGACCGCGGTCGCCAATGGCGATCTGAAGCAGAACCTGACCGTGAAGTCGAAGGGCGAAGTCGCTGCCCTCGCCGATACCATCAACAACATGACGGAGACGCTGGCGACGTTCGCCGACCAGGTCACGAGCGTCGCCCGCGAGGTCGGGGTCGAGGGCCGGCTCGGCGGTCAGGCCAACGTGCCCGGCGCGGCCGGCACCTGGAAGGATCTCACCGGCAACGTCAATCTGCTGGCGGCCAATCTGACCTCGCAGGTGCGCGCGATCGCCGAGGTGGCGACCGCCGTCACCAAGGGCGACCTCACCCGTTCGATCCAGGTCGACGCCAGGGGCGAGGTGGCGGAGCTCAAGGACAACATCAATACGATGATTGGCAATTTGCGGCTCACCACCGACGTCAATACCGAGCAGGACTGGCTGAAGACCAACCTCGCCAGGTTTACCAACATGCTGCAGGGCCAGCGCGACCTCACCACGGTCGGCCGATTGCTGCTGACCGAGCTGACGCCGCTGGTGAACGCGCATATGGGCGTCATCTATCAGATCGAGAACGAAGACAGTCCGCAACTGCGCCTGCTCTCGGCCTACGCGGGCGACGGCATCTATCCGCATCAGCCGATCGTCCAGCTTGGCGAAGGCCTGATCGGGCAATGCGCGATGGACAAGCGCCAGCGCCTCGTCACCGACATCCCTTCCAATGCGGTCCCGATCAACTCGGCGCTGCTGCGGATGGCGCCCAAGAACCTGGTGGTGCTGCCGGTTCTGTTCGAGACCCATGTCAAGGCGGTGATCGAGCTCGCGTCCATCAGCGCGTTCACGACTTCGCAGATGACCTTCCTCGAGCAGCTCACCGACAGCATCGGCATCGTGCTGAACAGCATCGAAGCCACCATGCAGACCGAGGGGCTCTTGAAGCAGTCCCAGCAGCTTGCCGGCGAGTTGCAGACCCAGCAACGCGAGCTGCAGCAGACCAACGAGCAGCTCGAGCAGAAGGCGCAGCAGCTCGCCGAACGCAACGTGGAGGTGGAACGCAAGAATCAGGAGATCGAGCAGGCGCGGCGCGCGCTCGAGGAGAAGGCGACCGAGCTTTCGCTGACGTCGAAATACAAGTCCGAATTCCTCGCCAACATGTCCCATGAGCTGCGTACGCCGCTCAACAGCATTCTGATCCTGGGCCAGCAGCTCACCGAGAATCCGGACGGCAATCTGACCGGCAAGCAGGTCGAATTCGCGCGAACCATCCATGGCGCGGGCACGGACCTGCTCAATCTGATCAGCGACATCCTCGATCTTTCCAAGATCGAATCGGGAACCGTCACGGTGGATGCCGAGGAAATCCTCACTTCCAACCTGCTGGACACGGTGGGACGCCCGTTCCGGCACGAGGCGGAAAACCGTCAACTGTCGTTTGCCATCGAGCTCGACCCCAACCTGACGCGCAGCATCGTCACCGACTCCAAGCGTTTGCAGCAGGTGCTGAAGAACCTGCTGTCCAATGCCTTCAAATTCACCGCCGAGGGCGGCGTGAGCCTCAGGGTTTGCGGAGCCCTCGGCGGCTGGAGCAACGAGCATCCGGTTCTCAACACTGCTCCCGCCGTGATCGCCTTCGAGGTGTCGGATACCGGCATTGGCATCCCGGCGGAAAAGCAGAAGCTGATCTTCGAGGCGTTCCAGCAGGCCGATGCCGGCACCAGCCGCAAATATGGCGGCACCGGTCTTGGTCTCGCCATCAGCCGCGAACTCGCGAGCCTGCTCGGCGGCGAAATCCACCTTCGCAGCGCCACCGGCAAGGGCAGCACCTTCACCCTCTATTTGCCATTGAAATATTCCGGGCCGACCGTGGCGCCGCGCGTCAACGCCGCGCCCCGATACGGCACCACGCCGATGCTGCAGGTGGCAAGCCAGGAACGGGTGATCGAGCAATTGCCCGACGATCGGCTCAAGCTGGAACCCGGCGACACCATCCTTCTGATCGTAGAAGACGACCCGCACTACGCGCGGGTGCTGATCGATCTTGCCCGCGACAAGGGCTTCAAGGTGCTGGTTGCCGCGCGCGGCGCCGAGGCGCTGGATCTCGCCAAGCAGTTCCAGCCGGCAGCGGTTTCGCTGGACGTATTCCTGCCCGACATGCTGGGCTGGACGGTGTTGAGCCAGTTGAAGCACAATCCCCTGACGCGGCATATCCCGGTCCAGATCATCACGCTGGACGAAGACCGCCAGCATGCGCTGGCGCGCGGCGCGTTCTCGTTTGTCAACAAGCCGACGACGACGGAAGGCGTCAGTGCCGCGCTGTCGCAGATCAGGGAGTACGCCCGGCCGCGTCGCAAACGATTGCTGATCGTCGAAGACAACGCAGCCGAACAGCTCAGCATCCGGGAACTTCTCGACCACGACGACATCGAGATCGTGACGACCGGTACCGGCGCGGGCGCCCTCTCCGCGTTGCGCGACAGTCCGTGCGATTGCGTCGTGCTCGACCTGCGGCTGCCCGACATGAGCGGATTCGAGGTTCTGGACCGCATTCGCAACGACGGCCAACTGGCCAATGTGCCGGTCGTGGTGTTCACCGGTCGCGAACTGTCTGCCGAGGAGGACGCGGAACTCCACACCATGGCGCGCAGCATCGTGGTCAAGGGCGTGGAATCGCCGGAACGCCTCCTCGACGAAACGTCACTATTTCTGCACCGTGTGATCACGGAATTGCCGATCGAAAAGCAGCGAATGCTCGAGAAGCTGAACAGTTCCGATGAGGATCTGATCGGCAAGACCGCGCTGCTGGTCGACGACGATGCCCGCAACATCTTCGCGCTGAGCAGCGTGCTGGAGCGGCGCGGCATGAAGGTGCTCACCGCGACCACCGGAAACGAGGCAGTTGCGCTGGTGCGGTCGAGTCCGGAGATCGCGATCGTCCTGATGGACATCATGATGCCGCAGATGGACGGCTATCAGACGATGGGGGTGATCCGGCAAGACCCGTCGTTCAGTCGTCTTCCCATCATCGCGTTGACCGCCAAGGCCATGAAGGGGGACCGGGAGAAATGTCTGGAAGCGGGCGCCTCCGATTATCTCGCCAAGCCGGTCAACACCGAACAACTGCTGCTCGCCATACGCATGTGGCTGCATCGCTGAGCACGATGATGGACCATGAAAAGGTAAACATCCTTCTGGTGGACGATCAGCCGGCCAAGCTGCTTGCCTATGAAGTCATCCTGAAGGAACTGGACGAGAACCTCGTGGTCGCGTCCTCCGGTCGCGAAGCGCTGGAACTCCTGCTCAGGAACGAAATCGCGATCATCCTGGTCGACGTCTGCATGCCGGAACTCGACGGCTTCGAGCTCGCCGCCATGATCCGCGAGCATCCCCGTTTTCAGAAGACGGCGATGATCTTCATTTCGGCCATTCAGGTCAGCGACATCGATCGCCTGCGCGGTTACGAGATGGGTGCGGTCGACTACGTGCCGGTGCCGGTCGTGCCCGAGGTATTGCGGGCAAAGATAAAGGTCTTTGCCGAACTTTATCGCAAGACCAGGCAGCTCGAGCGTCTCAACACCGAACTGGAAGACCGCGTTCGTGCGCGAACCGCCGAGCTTCAGAAATCCACCGCCCAGCTCGTCGAGAGCGAGCAGCGCCGCAGCATGGCGATCGCCGCCGGCAAGATGGGGTCGTGGGACTGGGACTGGCAGAACGGCGACTGGATGTGGGACGAAGGACAGTATCGGATCTTTGGCGTCACCTCGCAAAGCTTCGAAGTGACCTCCGCGAACATTCAGGCGCTGCTGCATCCGGACGACGTCGATGCGCTGCGCGGCATCGTGTCCGCCTTCGCCGATGGGGCGCGATCGTCGGAGGCGGAGTTCCGGATCCATCGGCCGGACGGCGAGATGCGCTGGTGTGCCGCCACTGCGGCGGCGACGATCGACGGCAAGGGTCGCGTGGTGCGCGTCAGCGGCGTGACGGTGGATATTACCGAGCGCAAACGCGCCGAGGAACGCCAGAACCTGCTGACACGGGAGGTCGACCACCGTGCCAAGAATGCACTGGCACTGGCGCAATCGATCGTTCGATTGACCCGCGCCGACAATGTCAAAACCTATATCAATGCCGTGGAGGGCCGCATCAACGCCCTCGCCCGCGTTCACACCATCCTGTCCCTGTCGAGCTGGCAGGGCGCCGAAATCAGCAAGCTGGTCGATCAGGAACTGGCGCCGTATTCCGTGAGCGGCCAGATCAGGCTGTCGGGCGCGGGGGTGGAATTGCTGCCCGCCACCGCGCAGAGCCTGGCGCTGGCGCTGCACGAGCTTGTGACCAACTCGGCCAAATATGGCGCGCTGTCCACGCTTTCGGGACAATTGTCCATCACCTGGGAAAACGAGGACGACATCCTCGCCTTGACCTGGAAAGAGACCGGCGGTCCGCTGGTCCAGGCACCGACAACCCGCGGGTTCGGGACCAGGAGCCTGATGGCGAGCGTCGAATCGCAACTCGGAGGTCAGGCCTTGTTTGATTGGCGCGCCGAAGGCCTGATCTGCAGGCTGCTGATTCCCCTGCCCGGCAAGGCCCCGATACCGGAGTTGAATGACAGCTACCGCATCGGCGCTGGCAGCAGTTCATACCGACGGGTGTCGGGGTAAGCGAAACACGGGCTGGATCTCTTGAGTTACCAAATCCCTCACAGCACTAGCTTGCGCCGTCAAGGTCTCTCGTCCACCGCGGAGCTATGGAACGTGATGGAAGAGATTCCGAGGCTGGTCGCACCCATGAAATACCAAGCCCGCTTTCGGGAGCAGAGACGGAGCCATGATTCGGAAAACGCTGACTATGTCTTCGAGCTGTCCTGGCGGCGCCCTGAATGCGCCGGTCCGCCGGTTGAGTTGCTCGAGATCATCGACCGCCGCTTTCCAGTCGAATCGTTCGAGCTCACCACCGATAACGGCTGATAGCTGTGCACCTGGGAGAGCCTTCGGATCACGCCGCTATTCGGGATAGAATCCAGCGCCGATCAACCCGAGGGTTCCTTCGATCGTGATGGCTTTCACGTAGCTCCATTTTTGAGAGGGTTGGCGCGGCTGCGCGCGATCACGGCTGTCGTGATACCGGACACCAGCCACTATCGAAACGCCGGACATCGCGAGCTGATTCTGTCGGGACTACGTCTGACGGCGAACGAATAGCCGGATTGCTGCGTGCCGAGTTGCCGAAGCCGGTCACGACTGCGAGTTGGACCGCTGCGACGCAGTTGCGTTCTGGTTCAGGTTTGGCACCACGACCAGCCGCTTGATCTCGCCATTCTTGTAGGCTTGCAGGAAGGTCTCATAATTCTTGATCGACACGCAGCCGTTGGAATCGCCGTTGGGTCCGAGCATGTAGGGATGCGTGAGCAACCCGGTTCGCCCGAGCGCGTCACCGCCACCGACGGGAAGCATGCGAAGCGCCTCGACGCCGTGAAACAACCGTTCGCGGGGCTTCAGCTCATAGACGCTCGGCGGCGTCGCTCCAACCATGTGCTCGCTGACGTGTTCCGGGTCGTCCATCAAGCGGCCATATCCCGAATGCGCCTCGAGCCTCAAGCCATTCGGCATGTAGACGGCGTGCGCGGAGATATCATAGACGGCGGTGAAATTGTCGTAGCCAAGCGAAGCAAGATTCGGCCCGCGTCCGGCGAGCAGTCCGCCATCGGGGGCGAGCGAGGCGAGCGTGATGCGGGCCGGCAGCAGATCTGACAGTTTCTGCAGGAATGTACGATCTTCGGGCTGGGCGGCAGCCGCAGGAGCGATGCTCTGCGGCTCGACGTCCGCTACCGTTGGACGCGATCTTGGCAGCGGAACGATCGTGGACTTCGATGGGGCGGCCTCCTCAACGGGCGCGGGCTGCTCGACGAGAGAAGTCCGCCAGCCGTCAGCTTCCAGTTTCCGCGCCAGTCGATTTTTGGCTTGCTCGATCTTCAGATCGAGTTCGTGAATGACCGTTTGGCCCAGCGAGCGAGGCTGGATGCTGGAGGTAGCTGGATTGGTTGGTGATCCCGCAGAGAACCGCTCATCGAAGGAGAGAACGGACCTCTCTCTGAGAACGGGATGCTCGGGAAGCGACGCGGCGGCATCCGGGGCGTCGCGATCAGCGATCCAGGCGGCCGCTCCAGAGGCAACAGCCACCGCAACAAGAAACCCCAGCATCCATTCGGATGATGGAGCCTTCCTGCGCCGCGACCGCGGCCCGTCGGCTATCACCGTGGCGTGTGCCATCCACCCCCCGTCTCGACGCCTGGATCGTTCCCCGCCCCCGCAGGGATTCGCCGAGAAGCAGGCCCCATCATGGGAGCCAAACTGAGGCATTATCGAGACAAGGCCCGGCCGAGGTCGCTTACGGCCGCAGAAGAACGCGATAATCCCCCAAAACTGTCAAATTGTACCGATTTCGCCGCGGACCGGTCAAGGGGCGGTGGCGGCAGTCCACGGGGGGATGGGGGTAACTGCCCCTTGCCCCGGACCCGTCAGGCCTGCCGATAGCCCTGATTTCTCGACGACCCGGCCACCCGCCGGTTGTCCAGAACCGCAACGTCGGGGGCGAGATACCCTCTGCGTTCGGCGAGAAATTCGATCCAATTCCGGAACATCACGGCTCCGGCGACGGAAAGCTCGGCCAGGATCTCGGGCTGCAGAACCAGCCTGGGAAGATGGTCGATGAGCGCCGGATCGCGCTTGGTCAAGGCGCCAATCCGGAATTCCTCCAGCGCGGAGGTCGTTGCCGCATCGAAATATCCTGCGGGGATGCACGGATAAATTTGCTGTTCGCCGGCCAGATAGCGCCTGATGTCGCGCACATATTCGCGCTGCAGGGTCGACGTCTCGTACTCCGGGTGACCCTGGAAGAAAATGAATTCGCTGGGCTGCTTCCGGGAGAAGATGTCGACGCCGGCGCCTTTCGACACCGACAGCATCTGGTAGCCTCGTGCCCTGATCTCGTTCTCGTCCAGTCCGTTCAGGCGCGAATGCGATATCTTGAACGATGACGGCAGATCTTCCGTCAGCCAGTTTTCACGTGCCTTGGAACAGTCGAAAACGCCCGAGCACTTTTCCGGCAGGCGTCGACGCTCGACGCCGCTGAGATGCAATACCGCGGCGTGAGCCGCAAGGCACGACCAGATGGCGGAAAGCGTATTTGTCTGCGCCCAATCGATGATCTCGGTCAGAGCCGGCCAATAGGACTCCTCCGGAAGGGACGGCGCGCCCGGCTCGGCCCCGGTGACGATCAAGCCATCCACCTTCGTCCGGTAGAGGTCGTCGATACTCGAGTAGCGATTCTTGATGTGGATCGCGGTCGCCGGCGATCGCCTGAGGCCGGCCAGCGAAAAACAGCGAAGCCGGAACGGAATATCTCCCGCGCCCTTGTTCAGGAGCAGCGTGAACTGGCGCTCCGTGGCCTCGAGCGCCGCATCCGACACGTTGTTGACGAGCCCGATCTCGATCACCGCGTCGGCCTTCGATCTCTGCCGCGCGGCGCCCGCGCTCGATCCTGAACTGTCGAAGCGGACGGTCATCTGATCCCCGCGACGTTGGGCGTCTTGATCCGCCGGGATTTCGGGCACGCCTGCTCGAGCGCCTGATCGATATCCGCCAGGATATCGTCGATGTGCTCGATCCCGATCGAAAGCCTGATCGTCTCCGGCAGGACACCGGCCTGACGCTGCTGTTCGGCGGACATTTGCCGATGGGTGGTCGATGCCGGGTGACAGGCGAGCGACTTGGCATCGCCGATATTGACGAGCCGCGTAATCAGCCGCAGCGAGTCGTAGAAATCCTTCCCGGCCTGCAGCCCGCCCGTGATGCCGAACGTAAAGAGCGACGAGGCGCGCCCCTTGAGCAGTTTCTGCACCAGCGGAAAATACGGGCTGTCCGGGAAGCCTGCATGGTTGACCCATGCCACGCGCGGGTCGCGCCGCAGGAAGGCCGCGACCTTTTGCGCATTCTCCACATGCCGCTCCATCCGAAGCGCGACGGTTTCAATGCCCTGCAGCAGAAGGAATGCGTTGAAAGGTGAAAGCACCGAACCCATGGCGCGCTGGTAGACGCTGCGAGCGCGCTGGATATACGCGCTGGATCCGAAATGCCGGGTATAAACCATGCCGTGGTAGGATTCGTCCGGCTCATTGAAAGTGCGAAACCGCTCTGGCTGTTCCGCCCATGGAAAGCGGCCGCTGTCGACGATGGCACCGCCCAGGGTCGTGCCATGACCTCCGAGGAACTTGGTCAGCGAGTGCACGATGATGTCGGCGCCATAATCGAACGGCTTGAGAAGGATCGGGGTTGCCACAGTATTGTCGACCACCAGCGGGACGCCGTGGCGGTGGGCTACTTTGGCCAGCGCCTCGATGTCGCAGACATTGCCGGCCGGATTTCCGATCGACTCGCAATAAACAGCCTTGGTATCTTCGTCGATCAGCCGGTCGATGGCATCGGCCTGGTCGCTCTCCGCGAAGCGGCAGGAGGTGCCTTGGCGCGGCAATATGTGCGCCAACATCGTATGCGTCGTCCCGTAGAGCTGCGGAACCGATACGATGTTGCCGCCGGTGTCCGCTAGATTGACGAGGGCGAAATGCAGCGCCGCCTGGCCGGTGGCGACCGCAAGCGCGCCGACGCCGCCTTCGAGTTCGGCGATCCGCGCCTCGAGAACGGCGGTGGTCGGGTTGGCAATCCGGCTGTAGCGATACCCCTCGGTTTCCAGGTTGAACAAGGCTGCGCCATGGTCGGCGCTGTCGAACGCATAGGCAACGGTCTGGTAGATCGGAACGGCGACGGAGCGGGTGGTCGGATCGGGCTCGAAGCCAGCATGAATTGCAATCGTCTCATCACGCATGTGCTTACCCGTGCGACCGAAAACGCCACCTGAAACGACCGCGCTTTCAATGTCTCCTTCGATGGAGGCAAGTGCATCGAGCCGCGGACGATATTCGACGAAATAATCCTGAAATTAATAATAACTTTATCCGGATTTAAGTCAATTTACATTCACGGCCGCCGGTATTCAATGCGTCACCTGGCGCGCGAAACTGCGAGATCACGGAACCGCGAGCGACCGCCGACCGCGCCGGCGCACAGGATTGCCGGCGCGCGCGACGAGGATCCGCAATGGACTGCCGAACGTGACCGGGGTTCACGGATGGTGACGGCGTTGCGAGCGCCATCATGTCGTCGAAGCTTCCCAGTCCGGCCCGTCGTCGACCGAGAGGACCCATTGCACTCGCCCAACTCATCGCCGCGCCGTGTCGAAGTCCGATTGCTGCGTTGACCATGTAGGCAGAAAGGCCTTGTGATACCGGCCGGACATCAGATAATTGGACAGCGATAAGTGACAGGGATTTCCCGGACCATGACCATACGATCAACCATTTTGTCGGAAATGCAGAAAATCGCGGTCCGGCAGAACCGCACCATTGGTGCCCTCACCGATGATCTGACCTTGCTGGATTCGGGATTCGACTCGCTGTGCTTCGCCATTCTGGTCGCTCAACTCGAAGACGATTTGGGGCTCGATCCGTTCAGCTCCGAGCAGGTCGAATTTCCGGTCACGTTGGGGGATTTCATCAAGCTCTATGAACATGCCGCGCAGCAGTAGACCCGGCTCCGACGTGACTGTGGCGGACCGGGCCAATGCCCCGGGCGCGTCACCATGAACAAGGTGGTCGTGACCGGCGGCAGCCGCGGTCTTGGACTTGGCATCGCGCTTGGACTTGTGGGCGCGGGTTATGAAGTCATCGCCATCGCCCGCAACAGCACGAAGGATTTCGCCGCGGCCGCGGAGCGGGTCAATCGGAATTCACCCGCGCTGCACTTCGTCGCATTTGATCTCAGCGAGGTCGATCGCATTCCGGATCTGGCGAAGCGTTTGCGCAGCGACTTTGGCGGGATCTATGGCCTCGTCAACAACGCCGCAATCGGCACCAGCGGAATTCTCGCCACCATGGGCAACGACAAGGTCGCCAGCATGGTGCAACTCAACACGGTCTCGCCAATCGTTCTGACCAAGTACATGGTTCGTTCGATGATGACGCACGGGCATGGACGAATTGTCAATGTCTCCTCGATCGTCGGGTTCACGGGATATAGCGGGCTTTCCGTCTACAGCGCCACCAAGGCGGCGCTGATCGGCTTCACCAAATCGCTGGCGCGAGAGGTCGGCCAACTCGGCATCAATGTCAACGCGGTCGCGCCGGGATTTGTCGACACGGAGATGACCGCTTCGCTGCAGGACGACCATCGCAGCACGATCGCGCGCAGAAGCGCGCTGAAGCGATTGCCGGAAATCGTCGACATCGCCAATGCGGTCGAGTTCCTGATGGGCGAGAAATCGCGCAACATCACCGGGACCGTGATGACGGTCGACGCCGGCGGAACGGCCTGAACCGGCCGGCGATCGGCGCTACAGCCCGAGCTCCTTGGCGACGCTGGACGGCCAGGCGGCGAGATCGGTCCCGTGGGTATGGAACATCGCGACGGCTAGACGGTCCATGCCGAAGGCGACGCAGCCGGTATGCGCAACCTCGCCGGCCGAATCCGCGATGTTCCAGGTGGTTCCGAAGTGCTCGCGATGGTAGTTGAAGCTCATGCAGGCGGTCGGGCTCTCTTCCGACCGCAGCGCCACCAGCAGCTCGAATTTGAGCGATAGTTCGACCTGGCTCACAGCCTTCATCTGGCCGACCCTGCCGAAAAACGGATCGCTGGCATGATCGACCCGGAAGCTCAGCCCGAGACTGCGTGCGATGTTCTGCGCGCGCACCATCCAGCGCTCGCGAAAGTCCGATACGTCCTTGGGGCTGCCGATGCAGACATATTCGCGCATCCGGAACGACTGGAGACGATCGAGATGGCGTGACGGCTCGCGGCGGAAACAGTCGGCCGCGACGTCGAAGCGCAGGCCGCCGGCCGGAAGTGGGCCGCGGCGGGCCGCGATCGGATAAACGGGATAGCAGGCTGCCGGCGAGAGGACCAGATCCGCCGGGGACAGCGAGGTGGTCCAGTCACCGCCGGCGGCAAACCGGCTGACCGCCGCGTGGATGTCGCGTTCGGTCCCATGCAGACCGCAAACGCATCCAAGAAGATTCGGAAAACTGTTCAGATAGCCGGATTTCTCGAGCTGGCTTCGACTCATCACCGGCGGGAAGCGCATCACCTCCGTGCCGGGCTCGCGGTGCCGAGTGATCAGCGCCGCCAGCCGCTCAGTCATTTCCTCGTAGAGGGCCGTCCGCGCATAGACCCCATCCGCCCCCATTTCGTGGAACAGGGCTTTGCGGAGATGGTCGAGTGGATCGGCCGGTTGTGGCGAACTGTCGGCCGTCAGGGTGGAAGTCGCTGTCGTCATGTTGATATGCCTGCATCAATCGTTGGGCAAAAGCTCGACCTAGTCACGCAGCCGGCTGGGTACGCCGCTCATGAGGCTTGCGGTGGCGATATTGGCAAGGATTCGGTCGTTGTTGATCATCAGGGGCGACGACAACACATCTCGCAAATTCCGGCCAACACTGAAATCACCGTCGTTGCGGTAACCCGCCAGACCGCAGGTTCGCATCGCGTGCATCACGGCTTCCACCGCAAGTTCGGAAGTCTGCACCTTGAGCAGGTTGATCGAGGACTGGAATGCGACCGAGCCGAGTGCCTCGACGTCATGCTCATGCGCGGCATAGGTATCCAGGCTGGCGGTGATGATGGCCCGCAGCTTGGTCAGAGAAAGCTTGGCCGCGGTGAAATGTGCGGCTCCGGGCGGCAATTGTCCGCCCGCTCCGCGCGCCGCCTTGCGAATGAACATCTGCGCGCGCTCGACGGCGGCCGCGGCAATCCCGGCCCAGACCGAAGACCAGGACAGGTGCGCCACCGGCGTCATGGTCTGCGCATGAATCTTGTCGTAGCCATCCGAAAAGACCTGCTCGGCAGAACCGGCGGCCTTGAGCTTGAAGCCCGCACTGCAGGTGCCGCGCATGCCGAGCGTTTCCCACTCGAGGGTGCGTTCCAGCGTGTAGTTGTCTTTGACGAGCGCGACCAGCACCTGATCGGATGCCGCGGCATCCGCGGCGCGCCGGGCGATGCTGATGATTCCGTCGGCCTGTTCACCGTAGGATATCACGGTGGCATCGCGGAGCAGCGAAAAGCCGGTTCCGTTGCGCTCCACCGCAGCCGCGCTGGAACGGACGTTGCCGCCGCCCTGCCCTTCCGTGGTCGATGACGCGAACAGCATCTGCTCCGCCGCCAGCCGTCGCATCAGCGCCTCGTGCCATCCGCTGCCACGACCATGCCGCACCAGACAGGCGACCTTGGTCTGATGCATCGCGACGATCATCGCCGTCGATGCGCAGGCTCGCCCGAGCGTATAGCACATGTCGGTGACGTCGAAGATGGTTCCGCCCTCGCCGCCAAATTCCCGCGGGATCTGCACCCCCAGCAATTGGTGGGTGCGGGCCGCATCGATTGCCGCCTTGGGAAAACTCGCCGCGCGATCGACCGCTTCGGCATCCGTAGCGGCCACCGCAGCGACCTTCGCGGCGCGCTCCAAAATCGTCTCAGTCAGCGCATCGGGCTGCTGCATTTGAATGATCGACATGACCTCGAAGGCTCCTTGTTGCAAACCGCGCAAGCCGCGCCGGGGGCATTGATTTCTGTCGCCGGGCCAGTTAATAACATTAAGTTAAGGATTTAATTCAAACGGGTCGAGTGAAATCGGGGCGGATGATTTTCCCTTTGATCCTGGTGGTTAATTCGCGGCCGTGTCGCGGCCTGGCGGGCAAAATCACCTGGGTTTGTCCTGATCTGACCATTGATGCCTGACGTTTAATAGCTGGAGTGGATAGAGGAATGCACGCAAGTTCTGACAGTCAAATTCGCGGACGGCTTCTTGCTCTGGTCACCACGATCCTCCGGGAGAGTTCGATCGTTGTTGATGTCTCGCCGGGCTCACGGCTTTTTGATACCGGACTGACGTCGATGGACATGGTCAAGCTGATGCTCGAGATCGAGGCCGAATTCGATCTGACCATTCCGCAAGCCGATATCACGCCGAAGAACTTTGAGACCGTCGACACGATCGAGCGGATGATATTGAAGCAAACCCAGGTGGCCGCGAAGTAAATAGCGAGCAACGTCTGGGGTAAAACGGCGAATTGCTCGAACCATCGTCGCCGTCCATGCCGGCCTCCTTCCGGTGAGACGCGCCGCCGGTTATAACATGCTCGCCGCCGGCTAAAAGGGCCTTGCCTGCCTGGTTCGGGGTTCCCGAAACCCGGGGCATCGTCGATTCAGGCGTGATGACAGCTATTGATACAAATGCGCGCGATCGTGCGCCTGAGCGCCGGCCTGCTCACTGAATCCGACATCGACCGTCCCGTATTCTCTCGAACTTCATGGCGCTGAAAGACAATGCAGCCAACCAGCAACGTCACGCTTCGGGCGCTCCTCGAACGCAGCAATCAACTCGATCGCCTCGTCTGCTTTGCCGCGAATGGCAGCATCCCATTCAGCGATATCCTGACCAGGAGCTGGCTTCCCGACCACTCCAGCAGCTTTGATGGCCGCTCGGTATTTCTTGCGACGCCCGATCAACTGACGACCGCGATCGCCATGATCAAGCTGGACGGGCATGCCCGCCGGGTCATCCTCTGTCCACCTGATGTCGAACCCAAACAATTTGCTGCGATCCTCGCCGCCGGAGAAGTCGACACCATCCTATGTGGAGAAGACCGCTCGGATTTCGAACCGCTCGGTTTGCCGATGATATCGGCGGGTCCCCAACTCGGGCCGCATCATCCCTCCCGGACCGCAGACAGGCACACGGAATGGGTGCTGCTCACCTCCGGAACCGGCGGAATACCAAAACTGGTCTTGCACGATCTGACCAGTTTGATCGGCGCCATCAAGCCCCGCGCCGAAGCCGTCGACAGCGTGATCTGGGCAACCTTCTACGACATTCGACGGTACGGAGGGCTGCAGATTTTCCTGCGCGCCATCGTCACCGGCACTTCGATGATCCTGTCACAGGCTGGCGAGCCGGTCAGCGCATATCTCTCGCGCCTCCAGCAAATCGGTGTAACGCATATTTCCGGGACGCCGTCGCACTGGCGATGGGTGCTCCTGAGCGGTGTCGCCAATTCGATCTCGCCGACCTATGTTCGCCTTTCTGGCGAGATCGCCGACCAGAGCATTCTGGACGCATTGCAGACTACCTACCCCAACGCCGCGGTATCCCACGCCTTCGCATCGACGGAGGCCGGCGTCGGATTCAATGTGATCGATCGAAAGGAGGGATTTCCCGCAACCATCGTCGAGGGGCAGTCCGCCGATGCCGAAGTTTGCTTCAGGATTGTCGACAACTCGCTGCAGATCCGCTCGAAGCGCGCGGCGTCGCGCTATCTGGGCGACGATCAGCCCGCGATCATCGGCCCGGAAGGCTTCGTCGACACCAATGACATCGTCGAATTACGGGGCGATCGCTATTACTTCATGGGCCGGCGAGGCGGCGTGATCAACGTCGGCGGCCAGAAGATCTTTCCCGAGGAGGTCGAGAACGTGATCAACGGTCACCCGGCCGTCCGCATGTCGATGGTTCACGGACGGCGAAATCCGATGATGGGCGCATTGGTGGTCGCCGATGTGGTGTTGGAATCGACGTCTTCGGATTTGCCCGAGAAAGAGATTGCGAAGGAAATCCTGAACAGGTGCCGGGAAGCCCTCCCTCCGTACAAGGTACCGGTCAAGGTCAGCTTCGTTCCGACCCTGAACGTGTCGGCGGCAGGAAAATTGTTGCGCTAACGGGTTAGCTCACGATGGGCATGACGCGAATGTCATAGGCCGCAGTCATGGTGCGGCCGAGCACCGGATCTTCCATTTCCATTTCGAATCGCGATGCGGGCCGAATTCCGCCGATTGCCGCAAACGTTCCGCAGTACATGATGGTATCGGTCGCAAGCCCGGCGCCGTATCGTCCGATCAGGTCGGCCGGCGGCCGCATCGCGGACAGATACCCTTCCTGATATTTTTGTCGCTTGCCTCCGATCGTCGCAAACGAACGAAGCAGCAGCCGATCCCAGTGATCGGCCACCTCGGCCAGCGGCCACAGCGTGCGACCAAGAGGCTTAGGGCAGAGCTGCTTGGACAGCGCTATCCCCATGGTCTCGGCCTTCCGATCGGTGTGATCCGACCCCATTCCGAGCCAGAGTCCGTCGGCAAGGGAAAGTACGACGGGCTCAATCTCGCCGGACGTGTCGGGGCCGAGCACTTCGATGGCCTCGGCCTGGGTGAGATTGGAGCAACTGTTTCGGTAAAACACCGGCACGCTCGAGGGACGCGGAACTCCGATTGCCGCCAATTCCTCGATATGCTGACGCAACGCGGCCTCATCCCGCCCGGTCCAGCCGGCCACGATCAGGGCCGCCGGATCGACATCGATTTGGTCGTTGCCGCGCTGCGAGCAACGGCTGAAAGTCAGCATGGGCACCTCAATCCCGGCGAAAAAGCGCTGTAACATAGCTATGGGGGTGGCGTCGCGGCAATGTCGCCGTGCCTGAACGCCTCCAGCGCGGTCGGCTGCGTGCTGCCCTACCCAAATTGACATGTTATAACATTTCGGTAAATGTTCTAACCAATCGGCAAAAGCCGGATTCAGGGGGGATATGACAATGAAGACATCCGTGCCGACGCGGCGAAGGTTTCTGAAGACCGGCGCTGCTGCATCGACCTTGATGATCGCGGGACCTGCGATCTTGCGGCGGGCCGTAGCGGAGGAAGCCGATCTCGCGCCGTACAAGTCGGCCCACATCGACTGGCAGCAAACCTCGGGCGAAACCATCACCGTCGCCGTCATTCCGGCGAGCTACTTCGACAACCTGATTGCAATCGCGCCGCAGTTCAAGGCCCTCACCGGCATCGACGTCCGTTTCGAGAAGATTCCACCGGCGCAGATCCGGCAGAAGAGCGTCATCGATCTCACATCGCGGACCGGCACCTACGCCACTCACGCCGCGGATCCGATGTACTATTCGCTCTATGCCGCGAACAAATGGGTCGAGCCGCTCGACGGCTATCTTGCCGATCCTTCGCTGACCGACGCGGGCTGGTTCAAGTTCGACGACATCATTCCCGCCTGGCGCGCCGCCGACAGTGTCGACGGCAAGCTGTATGGCGTGCCCTATGACGGCGAGGTCACCGTTCAGGTCTATCGCAAGGACCTCTACGACGCGAAGGGGCTGAAACCGGCCGACGACCTCACGACATTCGTTTCCAACGCCGCCGCACTGAACGCTCCGAACGACCGCCTCTGGGGCACGGCGCTGCGCGGCGTCGCCGGTGCGGGCCAGAACATGTATATCTATCCCTCCATCTTCCGTGAGTTCGGCGGGGAATGGTTCAAAGGCGGCAAGCTCACCGTCAATGGTCCCGAGGCAGAAGCAGCGCTCTCCTGGTACGTCGAGTTGATGCGCAAATACGCGCCTGCGGCCGCGGCGAACTGGAACTGGCCCGACATCGCCGACGCCTTCTCGCAGGGCAGCGTCGCCTCCTATATCGACGCGCACTCGTCGGCGTCGGTGGTCAACAATCCGGAAAAGTCGAAGGTGATCGGCAAGGTCGCCTATGCGCGCTGGCCCAAGGGGCCCTCCGGCAAGCGCGTGACATCGATCTGGAACTGGGGCTTTCCGATCAACGCCGCGCTCACCGATAAGCGGAAGAAGGCGACCTGGCTGTTCATCCAGTGGGCCGCCTGCACGGAGACGCAGGCACGCACCGCGCATCGCTTCGCCGGACCGACGAAGCGCTCGGGCGTCAACCGAACCTCGATCTGGCGCGATCCGGACTACGTCAAGCTGATGAATGGCTTTGGCAACAATTTCGTCGACGCCACGATGCAGGCCTTGCAGGGCGACACCGATGTCGATTGGCGACCGCGGGTGCCGCAATGGCCCGCGATCGGAGACACCATGGCGACGGCGATCCAGTCCGCGCTCTCCGGTCAGGCCACCGTCAAGGCCGCGCTCGACGACGCGCAGCGCCGTGTCGAACCGATGATGCGTGGCTGATCTTGGCTGGCGGCGCGACAGCATTCATGCCGGCTCCCGGCAGCGCGGGCGATATCGCCCGGGTGCTGGCGCAGCGCGAGCGCCGGTTCGCGGCGGCGCTGCTGGCGCCGGCCTTCCTCGCGCTGCTGGCAACGACGACCTTCCCGCTGTTGTTCCTGATCTGGACCAGCGCGTTCCGGATGGATCTGGCAATGCCGTTCGCCGACGGCTTTGTCGGGCTGGAGAACTACCGCAACCTGCTCGCCGACGAACGCTTCTGGTCCTCGCTGGTGGTCAGCCTGATCTACACCGGTTCTACCGTGGTATTGCAGGTTGCCCTCGGATTGGCCCTGGCCCTGCTGGTGATGGACATGAAGCGCGGCCAGGGCTGGTTCCGCGTCATCGCTATTCTGCCGGTCGTGCTTTCGCCGGCGGTGGTGGGCATGATCTGGCGCACCTTCATGCTGGCTCCCGAATTCGGCATCGTCGACTATCTCGCCATCAATGCCGGCCTCGGCAGCCGAAACTGGCTCGGCGATCCACTGCTGGCGATGATTTCCGTGATCATCATCCACACCTGGCAGTGGACTCCGTTTGCCTTCATGGTGCTGCTGGCAAGTCTCGCATCGTTGCCGGAAGATATCTACGAGGCTGCGCGGCTCGACCGAGCAACCGCCTGGCAGCGGTTCCGGCGCATCACTCTGCCGCTGCTGCGTCCGGCGATCGTCATGGTGGTGATCATGCGAACGATGGTGGCGCTGACGGCGTTCGCCGCGATCTTCACCGTCACCGCCGGCGGCCCGGGTACTGCCACCGAAATACTCAATCTGTACGCCTACCGGAAATCCTTCACCGAACTGTCGATCGGCTATGGTTCGGCACTCGCCGTCGCCCTTCTCATCGTGACCATCCTGATCTCCGCCGTCCTGTTCGCGTTGCGGAGAGCAAGATGACCGCAAGGCGCTTTCGCCTGGTTGCGACGCTGGCGATCACCCTGATGTTCCTGCTGGCATGGATGTTTCCGATTCTGTGGAGCGTGTTGAATTCGTTCAAGACCGATCGCGACGTGCTGGCCTATCCGCCAAAGCTCCTGTTCACGCCGACGCTCGGCGCCTATCGTGACGTGCTGTTCGGCTCGACCTCGATGCTGCCCAATCTCCTCAGCAGCATGGTCATTTCAATCGGGACCACCGTCATTACCGTGCTGACGGCGGTTCCGGCGGCTTACGCCTTGGCGCGGCTGCGCTTTCGCGGCAAGAAATTCGCAGGGTTCTACGTGCTGGCCACCCAGATGCTGCCCCCGGTCGGCATCATCATCCCCTATTTCCTGATCCTTCGGAAGATCGGCTGGATCGACACCTATCAGGGCATCATCCTGATCTATCTGTCGTTCTCGCTGCCCTTCGCGATCTGGCTGCTGGTTTCCTATTTCGAGGATATCCCCTTTGAAATGGAGGAAGCCGCCTACCTGGATGGTGCGAGCCGGCTACGCACGCTGTGGCGGATCATCATCCCGCAAGTCCGCGGCGGCATCGCCGTCACGATCGTGTTCGTGTTCCTCAATGCCTGGAACGAGTTCCTGTTCGCGGTCGTGCTCAGCGGCAACACGGTGCGGCCGGTCACGGTCGCGATGTTCAACTTCGTCTCCGTCGAGCAGACCTTGTGGGCGAAGCTCGCGGCCGTCTCGGTGCTGGCCATGCTCCCCGTCGTCGTACTCGGCATCATCGCCCAGAAGAACATCGTCAAAGGTCTCACGGTCGGAGCGGTCAAGGGCGGAGGCCGCCGATGACCGGCCGCGGTCGGGTTCGCTTCGAAGACATCGTCAAGATGCATGGCGAGTTCAGCGCGCTGAAGCGCGTCACCTTCGACATCGAGCCTGGCGAATTCTTCGCGCTGCTCGGCCCTTCCGGCTCGGGCAAGAGCACGACCTTGCGAATTCTGGCCGGCCTCGATGCCCCAACCTCCGGCCGCGTTTTCATCGACGGTCGCGACATCACCGCAACGGACGCGCGCGAGCGCGATATCGCCATGGTGTTTCAGAGCTACGCGCTCTATCCGCACATGACGGTCTACCAGAACATCGCGTTTCCGCTCGAGATGGCGCACCTGCCTAAGGCCGAAATCGAACTGGCGGTGCGGGAGGCCGCCCGCAAGGTTGCGATCGACCATCTGCTCGATCGCAAACCGGGCCAATTGTCCGGCGGCCAGCAGCAGCGCTGCGCGCTGGCCCGCGCCATCGTGCGCAAGGCCCGGCTGTTCCTGCTCGACGAGCCGCTTTCCAACCTTGATGCCAAGCTGCGGCTGGAAACCCGCACCGAGCTCAAGAAACTGCAGCGCTCGCTCGGCGTAACGGCCGTCTACGTCACCCACGACCAGGAGGAGGCCATGACGCTGGCCGACCGCATGGCGGTTTTCATGGCCGGCGAAATCCAGCAGATCGGGCGGCCTGCCGAGGTCTTTGCCCGGCCGAACTCCATCGACGTGGCGGCCTTTATCGGCAGCCCGCCGATGAACCTGATCGCCGCCCGCTATCGGGCCGGTAGCGTGGAGATCGCCGGCCACCGGCTCCAGACGATGATGAAGGATGCGGGCGAGCGCGACGTGATCGTCGGCATTCGTCCCGGCGCCATCCGGATTGCCGCAACCGGAATTCCCGCAACGATCGAACTGGTCGAGGATCTCGGCGACACCGCCATCCTGGATCTCGATTGCGGCGGCACATTGATCCGCGCCCGGGTCAGCGACGGCGAGATTCCGCGCGAGCGCACGGCGCTATCGATCACCGCGCGCCCCCAGGACATTCATCTGTTCGACGAGATTACCCGCCGGCGTCTGGGATGACCGCTGCCGGAGGTTTGCGTGACAGGAGGCCAGGCTGATGACAAGCTCCCATGGATCGGCGGAACCCACTTCCAGGCCGCTCCACATTCAGGTTCGCGAGACCATTCGCCGCCAGGTCAAGGCGGGCAAATTGATCGACGAATCCGGCCGGCTGATGACCGAAGCCGAACTCGGCAAGCACTTCGGCGTCAGCCGCATCACCATTCGAAATGCCATCAAGCCGTTGGTCGACGAAGGCATGTTCGAGCGCGAGCGCGGCCGCGGCACTTTTCTGCGCAGCAATCAGCCGGAAAACTGGGTCGGACGACTGATGGGTTTTTCGGAAACTATCAAGGACGCAGGCTATCAGCCGGGCGCCCGGATCCTGCTGCAGGGCATGACCAACAGGCACGACGCCGAAGTCCGCAGGCAGTTGCACGAACGCGCCGTCTGGCAGCTCAAGCGCGTCCGTCTCGCCGATGACACACCGATCGCGATCGAGCATGCATTTTACCCTCCCGACGTCGGGCTCGAACTGGAAAAGCGCGACCTCACCTCGATCGTGATGTACCGGGTGTTCGAAGCCGAGATCGGGTTCAACATCAAGGAGGCGACGCAGACCATCAGCGCCTCGCTCGCCGATGCCACCGCCGCAAGGCTTCTGGGCGTCAAAGCCGGCAGCCCGTTGCTGTCGATCGAGCGCCTGACCGTGAACATGGACGGGCGGCCGCTGGAATTGCTGCGCTCGGTCTATCTGCCGAATTATTTTCGCCTCAGCATCAACCTCACGAGACGTCAGCCCTGACGTTTGCCGACTTACGCGAAGGAAAAGAGCCCATGCCAAATGGCGCTAAAGCCCCGGACAGCCCCAACATCATGATCATCCTCAACGATGACATGGGATTCTCGGATATCGGCTGCTATGGCGGGGAAATCGAAACGCCCAATCTCGATCGGCTTGCCGCGAACGGGCTGCGCTACTCGCAATTCTACAACACCGCCCGCTGTTCCCCCTCGCGCGCCTCGCTGCTGACCGGCCTGCATCCGCACCAGACCGGAATTGGCATCCTCACCTACGGCAACGGACCCGAAGGCTATGCCGGAAATCTCAACAGGAGCTGCGTCACCGTAGCCGAGGTTCTCAAGCAGAAGAAGTACAGGACCTATCTCAGCGGCAAGTGGCACATCGCCGGCAACCTGAACGAGCCGACCGACGCCTGGCCGCTGCAACGCGGCTTCGACCATTTCTTCGGCACCATCATCGGTGCCGGCAGCTTCTACAATCCGAACACGCTGACGCGCGGCAACGAAAACATCGAACACGAAGCTGAAAGCGATTCGGCGTTTTTCTACACCGACGCGATCAGTGATCAGGCGGTTGACTATATCCGGCAACACCGGAAGACCAGCCCCGACGCGCCGTTCTTCCAATATGTCGCTTACACCGCGCCGCACTGGCCGCTGCATGCCCACGACGAAGACATTGCCAAATACAAGGGCCGGTTCGACGCCGGTTGGGACGAACTGCGGGAGCAGCGATTGCAGCGGCTGGTCCACGACGGCATCATCCACCCGGATTGGCGGCTGACGGAACGCGATCCGAGCCAGCCACCCTGGACGGACGCCGACCATCGCGAATGGACGCTGCGCTGCATGGAGGTTTATGCGGCGCAGATCGATCGGATGGACCAGGGGATCGGGCGGATCGTCGCCGCCCTGGAAGAAACCGGCCAGATCGAAAATACCCTGATCATCTTCCTGTCCGACAACGGTGCCTGTGCCGAGGATATTCCGGAAGGCGTCACCGCGCGCGAACTGGTCGACCAGTTGATGATCGCGAAAGCAAGGACGCGGAGTGGAAAGCCCGTCCGCTTCGGCAACGATCCCTCGCTGATGCCCGGCGGCGAGGACACCTATCAGAGCTATGGCACGGCATGGGCCAACCTCTCCAACACGCCGTTCCGGCTTTACAAGCACTGGGTTCACGAGGGAGGCATCGCGACGCCCTTCATCGTGCATTGGCCTCGCGGCATCAGGGACAAGGGCGGATTGCGGCACAACCCCAGCCAGTTGCCCGATATCATGGCGACGATCCTCGACGTCACCGGCGCGACATACCCCACGGTCTTCAATGGCAACGCCATCCTGCCGTGCGAGGGCGAGAGCCTCGTTCCCTCATTCGCCTCGGCCTATGGCGGCCGCGGGCCACTATTCTGGGAACATGAAGGCAACGCTGCGGTCCGCATCGGCAAATGGAAACTGGTGCGCAAATACCCCGGTCCCTGGGAGCTCTACGATATGGAGACGGACCGCACCGAAATGCGCGACCTCGCCGCGCAGTACCCGGAACGGGTTCGTGACATGAGCGAGCAATATAGCCTTTGGGCGAGCCGCTGCGGTGTGATACCGCGTGAGAAGATTCTCGAACTGATGAAGGCGGAAGGTGGCACCGCGTTCTGGGAGAAACAGGAACAGTAGAGGCGCGATGCTCACTGGCGGCGTTGTCGCCCGGATGGAGCCCTCGGGTCACGCCTTCGGCGTGCCCAAGGATAAACTCCGCGTAATCCGGGAGGGTGGCGCGAAAAACCCCGGAATTGTGGTCCGCTGCGATGACGACAGGCGGAAAGCATCATGACTTACGTCCCCGTCTCGGACAGCGTAAACAAGCCTCATGTCGCGGGCTACCTGCTGCCGATCGGCCTGCGCAACTTCGTCCGCAGCCGTGAAACCGGTGTCGTCGCGGTCGCGGTCGTGATCGGACTGATCAGCGGCGTTCTGGTCGCGACCATCTCCGAACTGAGCGGTGTCGCGCATGCCTTGCTGTTCGATATTCCGTTCGACGCCCATCTCAGCGCGACCGGTGTCATTTCCTGGCAGCGGACGCTGCTGATTCCGACCCTGGGCGGCGCGATCCTGGCGATCATCGCCGTGGTGTTCGCCGGCCGGTTGAAGGGGCAGTTCGCCGACGCGATCGAGGCCAATGCGCTTTACGGCGGCCGCGTTGCCATGCGCGGCAGCCTGCTCATCTCGATCCAGACCCTGCTCTCGAACGGCTTCGGCGGCTCGGTCGGACTCGAGGCCGGCTACACCCAGATCTGCGCGGCTTTTAGCTCCCAGATCGGCAAGCGGCTGGCCGCGCGCCGGAGCGACATGCGGCTGCTGGTCGCCTGCGGGGCGGCGGGGGCCATTAGCGCCGCCTTTTCCGCACCGCTCGCCGGCGCCTTCTACGCATTCGAGGTCGTGCTCGGTGCGTATACCTCGGCGGGGCTGGTTCCGGTCATTGCCAGCGCGGTGGCGTCGTGGCTGGTGGCGCGCCACCTGACCCAGCATGCCTTCCTGATGGTGCCGGGATTTCCCTCGCCGGTTTCGGTCGAGATGATCGGCCAAACCGTCCTGATCGGCATCATCTGTGCATTCGCCAGCATGATCGTGATGCTCGCCGTGGCTTTTTCCGAGCGGTGTTTTCAGCGGCTGTCGATCTTCAACGGCTTCCTGCGGCCGGTGCTCGGCGGCGCGATGCTCGGGACCCTGGCGCTGCTGACGCCCACCGTGCTCGGTGCCGGTCATGGCGCGATGCAAATACTGCTGGTGAGCAATCCACCCTGGCTGCTGCTCACCACCACCATCATTCTCAAGATGCTGGCTTCCGCGATATCGCTCGGATCCGGCTTTCGCGGCGGGCTGTTCTTCGCCTCGCTGCTGCTGGGGGCCCTGCTCGGCCAGCTCTATAGCACCGTACTGAGCATGCCGTTTCCGACGCTGGCCCTGCAGCCGGGGACGGCCGCCATCGCCGCGCTTGCCGCGTTCGGCACCGGCGTCCTCGGCGCGCCCTTCAGCATGGTATGTCTCGCGCTGGAGATCACCGGCGACTTCTCCGTCACCGTGGGCGCCGTCGTTGCCTCGTCGGTAAGCGCCCTGCTGGTCAGGGAATTGTTCGGCTACAGCTTCGCGACCTGGCGCTTCCATCTGCGCGGCGAAGTCATCCGCGGGCCGCAGGATGTCGGCTGGGTTCAGCAGTTGAGCGCGTCATCGCTGATGCGCTCGGATTTCGAGAGCGCCCCGAGCACGATGCCGATTGCGGAAGCCCAGAAACTGTTCTCGCCAGCTCAGGTCCGGCAAATCGTGCTGCGAGCCCCGAACGGCACTTATGCCGGGATGGTGTCGTCGGCCGACCTGCATTCGATCGCGACCATCGACAATTTGCCGCTCGTGACCCTGGCGCAGCAGAACGAGGAATTCCTGCTGCCTCAGGCCACGATACGGGAGATCATGACCGCCTTCGAGCGATCCGAAGCCGACGTCCTCGTCGTCGTCGACCGCCCCGAGCACCGCGCCGCGATCGGGACCGTCAGCGAGGCCCACGTGCTGCGCACCTATGGCGAGGAGCTCGAGCGGCGCAATCAGGAACTGTTCTTCAGATGAGGCCGGTCAAGGCCGCAAATCCATGTCGATGCGAACGAAATCCCCGCGATAGGTCACCTCGCCGAGATAGATCACGGTTCGGTCGGCCGTGGTAAATACCCGGCGGACTTCGGCGACCGGCGAATTCAGGGGTATCTGCAGCAGCCTTGCGGCCTCCAGATCCGCCGTCCCGATCGTCAGGGTCTGCCGCGCGCTCTTGATCCGTGGATCGCGCAAATCCTTCAGGATCGGAATCACCGTTTCCTTGCGGAAACGCTTCGGGTGTTTCCGGAAGATCCTCTCGTCGAGATAGATCGAGATCACGCAATAGGGTCGATGGTCGCGCGAGTGCACCCGGCGCATGAAGACGTAGCGCGGCGCCGCCTTGCCGTCTTCGGGAAGCAAGGGGGCGCCGGTGCGACTTTCGGAAATGTTGATGATCTCCGGCGAGGTGTCGCGGTATACCTCGGCGAGGTCGGACAGCGTCGTCTCGACCTTGAGCCAGCGATCCTGCTTCACGG
Organism: Bradyrhizobium sp.; assembly: GCA_036273255.1. GTDB lineage: Bacteria > Pseudomonadota > Alphaproteobacteria > Rhizobiales > Xanthobacteraceae > Bradyrhizobium. Next base: position 1,332 of record DASUIA010000065.1, on the reverse strand, counting down.
TGCCGGTGATGAAGGTACCGCGGCCCTGCTGGGCTTCGATGATCCCGTCGCGGACCAGTAGGTCGACCGCCTGGCGGATCGTGACACGGGACACGCCGAACTCGGACGCCAGCAACTCGTTGGCCGGCAGTCGCGAGCCCTGCGTCCAGATTCCGCGCGCGATGCGCTGACGGAAAATGTCGGCGATCTGGGCGTATTTCGGCATGTGGCTGTCGGAAATCAAATCCATCTTCTGCTCATTGGGCTTCCCATTCGGGCATTCCGGGTAACACGCCGTTACGACGCCAACATCAGGGCGGCGCCGCGCTCGCCGATCATCAGGCTCGTCGCATTGGTATTTGCGGAAGTGATCAGCGGCATCACCGAGGCGTCGACCACGCGCAAATTTTCGACGCCGCGAACGCGCAATCGCGGATCGACCACCGAGCGTTCATCGTTTCCCATGCGGCAGGTGCCGACGCAGTGGAAAACGGTCCCTCCGGTCGTGCGCGCAAAATCCCACAGGCCGGCCGGATCGTCGACGGCGTCGCCCGGGACCATCTCGAGGTCCCAGAGATCGCGGAACGACTTTTGCCGGTAGATATCGCGCAGCATCTCAAGGCCCGCGACGATGGTCTTGCGGTCGATTTCCTCCGCGAAATAATTCGGCTCGATCCGGGGCTGATCGAACGGATCGGCGGAGCGGATCGCAAGCTGCCCGCGCGATTGCCCATGGCACTGCCAGACCGACGCGGTGAAACCGGAATAGCTGTGCAAGGGATCGCCGGGCTTGTCGACCGAGAGCGGCATCACGTTGAACTGGACATCCGGGCGACCGCCGGCCGCATATTCGGTACAGGCGGCGCCGCCGACCTGGCCCGCCCCGGCGCTCAGCGGGCCGCTGCCTGCGAACATCCACTGCAGGCCCATCTTGGCGAGCCCCAGCGGATTGCGAACCTGGTCGTTCAGCGAGATCCGTCGTTTCAGCCGAACGATCATGCGCGCCTGATAGTGATCCTGCAGATTGCGGCCGACCTCCGGCGCGTCGATGACAATTGGAATCCCGAACCCGCGCAGGAGATCGGCCGGGCCTATGCCCGACAGTTGCAGCAATTGCGGCGACTGCAGCGCGCCGGCCGACAGCACGACTTCGCGATCGGCGGTGGCATGGCATAGCTCACCGTTTCTGATCCATTCCACGCCGACCGCGGTGCGACCGCGGAAGATGACCTTGCCGGCCTGCGCGCGGGTCAGGACGGTCAGGTTCGGTCGATGCACGACCGGACGCAGGAACGCCGAGGCCGAACTGGACCGCCAGCGCCTTCCGATCCCGAGCTGATAGGATCCGACACC
>DASUIA010000064.1:0-7660 GCA_036273255.1 Bradyrhizobium sp. | reverse complement strand
CCTCGACAAGGATCGCGCCTTCCTCAAGAACGGCGGGGTGTTCGACGACGATTTCATCGACAGCTATATCGAGTTGAAGATGACCGAAGTCGCGCGGTTCGAGATGACGCCGCACCCGGTCGAGTTCGACATGTACTATTCACTGTAGGTTTGTAGGCGGGCCTGCCCGCCGACATCCCGGTCCTGCAAGCGAGGGCGCCCCGACCGGGGCGCCTTCTGTTTTGAGACGGGCCTTCCCGGACTACGGCACGAAGCGGTCGTGTCACAACAAAGCGATCCCCCGTGATGCAGTGCTTGATTGCGGCGGGAACGCCGTGGCGCGTACAATCCGCCAGGCGCCGTGCGAATGAATGGCGCGGCCTTTGATCCCCGGAGGTCGTGAGATGGCAAAATGGATCCGCTTTGAGCAGGGCGGCAAAGCCGGCTTTGGCACCCTGGAAGGCGACACCATCGCGGTTCACAGCGGCGACCTGTTCGCCGGCGCGACGCCGAGCGGCCAGACCGTCAAACTCTCCGACGTACAGATTTTGACGCCGTGCGACCCCTCGAAGATGATCTGCCTGTGGAACAATTTCCACCAGCTCGCGGCCAAGAACGATTTCAAAGAGCCGAAGGAGCCGCTCTGGTTCCTCAAGGCCCCGAACGCCTATTGGGCCGCCAACCGGCCGATCGAGCGCCCGGCCACCTATGCCGGCAAGATCATCTACGAAGGCGAACTTGGCGTCGTCATCGGCAAGAAATGCTTCAACATCTCGGAGGCCGAGGCCGGCGATTACATATTCGGCTATACCTGCGTGAACGACGTCACTGCGGTCGACCTTCTGCGCAAGGACAAATCGTTCGAACAGTGGGCCCGCGCCAAGAGTTTCGACACCTTCGGCGTGTTCGGTCCGGTGATTGCGACCGGCCTCGATCCGATGGAACTGTCGATCAGGACCGTCCTCAACGGCAAGGAGCGGCAGAACTACCCGGTGGCCGACATGTTCTTTCCGCCGCAGAGGCTGGTCGCGGCCATTTCCAGGGACGTGACGCTGATGCCGGGTGACATCATCGCCTGCGGCACCTCGCTCGGCGCCGGTACCATGGGGGATGCCCACAACGTCGTCGAGATCGTCATCGACGGCATCGGCAGCCTCGGCAATGTGTTCGACCAGGTGCTGCCGAGCCCGTATCTGCTGGGTGCGCCGCCCCGGCAGAAGAAGATTTGCGTGGTTGGTGCGGGTGCGATCGGCGGCCTGCTGGCGGCACGATTTGCGCTCGCGGGCGACGATGTCACCGTGATCGATCAGGGCGCCCATCTCGCGGCGATCCAGAAGAATGGATTGAAGCTCGAATGGCATGACGGCAAGGTGCAGACCGCCCGGGTGAAAGCCGTCAACAAGGCCGGTGAGGCCGGCAAGCAGGATATCGTGGTGCTGGCGGTGAAGGCGCACTTCCTCGAACAGGTGGTGCGCGACATCGACTCGCTGCTCGGCCCTGACACCGTCGTGCTGACCGTGCAGAACGGATTGCCGTGGTGGTATTTCCAGAAGCTCGGCGGCAAATACGACAACCACCGGCTGGAAAGCCTCGATCCCAGCGGCGTGCTCACTGGGAATATCGATCCGAACCGCGTCATCGGCTGCGTGGTCTATCCGGCGGCGGCCGCCGTCGCGCCCGGCGTGATCCATCACGTCGAGGGCGATCGCTTTCCGATCGGCGAACTCGACGGCAAGGAGACCGAGCGGGTCCGCGAATTGCACGACGTCTTCGTCAAGGCCGGGTTGAAATCGCTGGTATTGCCCGATATCCGCTCCGAAATCTGGCTCAAGGCGTGGGGCAATCTTTCCTTCAACCCGATCTCGGCGCTCACCCATGCGACGCTGGTCGACATCTGCCAGTTCGCCGAGACGCGCGAACTGGCGGCGACCATGATGAAGGAAGCCCAGGACATCGCGCAGAAGCTCGGCGTCACGTTCCGCGTCAGCATCGACAAGCGGATCGCCGGCGCGGAAGCGGTCGGTGCGCACAAGACCTCGATGCTGCAGGATGTCGAAGCCGGCCGCTCGCTGGAAACCGAGGCGCTGATCGGCTCGATTCTCGAAATGGCCCGGCTGACCGGCACGCCGGCGCCTGCGATCGAGTCGGTCTATGCGCTGGTCAAGCTGCTCAACAAGGTGATGCTGCTGGAAGGCGGCGGCGTCAAGGTGGAGAAGGCGAACAAGGCGGCCTGACTGGATCGGGCCGGTCGAGGCTTCGGCGCGTCAGCCCGCCCGCCGCTGCGCCAGCAGCGCGGCGCCGAACGCCCTGAACAGGGCGCGGTTGATTGGGTTGCGCTGCGGATCGTACTCGGCATGCCACTGCACCCCGAGCGCAAAGCCCGCCGCGTCAGCGATCCGGATCGCCTCGATGGTGCCGTCCTCGGCCACGCCTTCGATCACGACGCGCTTGCCCGGTTCGAGAATGCCCTGACCGTGCAGCGAGTTGACGCGGATGGTGTCGCAACCGAGCAGCCGCGCAAAGGCGCCGCCGGGAACCAGGCTGACATTGTGCCGGTCGGCAAAGACGACCTGGGGATCGGGGTGGATTTCGCCGTTCTCGAGCCGCGGCATGCGGTGGTTGATCCGCCCCGGCAGCTCGCGGATTTCGGGATGCAACGACCCTCCGAACGCAACGTTCATTTCCTGCAGGCCGCGACAGATGCCGAACAGCGGGATGCCGCGGGCGACGCAGGCTTCCGATAGCGCCAGCGCGACGTCGTCGCGGTGGATGTCGTAGGGTTCATGGCGCTTGTGCGGTTCGGTCCTGAACCGCGTCGGATGGACATTGGCACGGGCGCCGGTCAGGACGATGCCGTCGACGGTATCGAGCAACGCACCGATATCGGTGATCTCGGGCGAGCCCGCAAACATCAGCGGCAGCGCACCTGCGACTTCCGCGACGGCGCGGAGATTCCGCTCGCCGACCATCTGGGTCGCAAATCGGTTTTCGATGCGATGGGCGTTTCCAATCACACCGACGACGGGCCGTCTCATCGCTCCACTTTCACCATCTCGGGCAAACATATTCTATGCCCGGTCGCGATTCCGGATCAATATGCCGTGCTCGCGCAGCCGCGATCTATTTCCGCGTGAAGGCCTGGTTCGCGTCGATCGGCTCGCTGGCCTGCAATCCCGCCGCCTTCAGCGCGGTTGCCGCGGCATCGTCCGATGCCTTCAGCCATGGCAGTTTCGCCACGATGCCGCGCGTCACCGGCTCGCCGAGCCAACCGCCGAAATCGAGCGGCCAGAGGCCATTCGGCACCACCTCGACCGTGATCGGGCCGAGATGAAATCCCGGCCCCAGCACCGCTTCCGGATGATCCGGCATCACCCGGCGTGCGGTCGCCGGATCGCTTTTGTCGGCAAAGCTGACCAGCACGGGAACGAGCTCCCCTTGCACCGCGACCGCACCGCTCATGGAACTCATCGCGCTGAACGGCACCCTCGAACCGCGCGCCGCATTGTATGCCCGCAAGGCGAGGTAGTTCACGCCGTCGAGATCGAGCGCGGGATCGAGATGCGCCAGCAGCGCCACCAGGTTCTTGCCGGCGCCGAGATCAACGAATATTGCGTCGCCTTTGGTGCTGGTATGGCCGCCTCCGCTGTAGCCCCGGTAGGGATGCACGGCCAGCACGCCGGAGGCCGATCGGCTGCCGTCGGGCGTTTCGACCGTCACCGTCAGGCGGTATTTGTGACCCGGCCGGTTGATGCGAATCTGGTCGCCGATCACCAGCGCTGCCAGCAGCGCCAGCGGCCCGAACCATTTGGAGAACATCCTTTGGCCCCTCGCCGTCCTGCGGTCCGTTGCCTTCCCCTTGCCACGGTAGGCTTGGCTGCGTCAAACCGGCTCGCGACCCGGCTTGATCCTCAGGCGCATTTGACGGAACAGTGTGCGCGGAATCGACCTGAAGGGGAATCGACGTGGCAGTTTCCGCTGGGGATCGTGTTCAGGCGCGCGGCGATCTGGCATGGGCGATCGCGGTCGGCGGCATCGGCGTGGTGGCGTTTGCGGCGCTGGTGCTGTTCTGCTGGCACTACGCCACGACGCTGTTCCTGATCCTGGCCGGCATGCTGCTCGGCGTCGCGCTCAACGCCATGACCGTGATGCTCGGCCGCGCCGTCGCCCTGCCGCATGCCCTGCGGCTCGCCGCCGTCTGCCTGGTGCTGGCCGGGCTGCTCGCCGGCGCAGTGTTCCTCGGCGGCTCCACGATCGCGCAGCAAGCCGGCGTTCTCAGCAAGACCATCAAATCGCAGATCGTCAACGTCGAGGCCCTGCTGGAGAAATACGGCGTCGACACCAGCTATTTCGGCTTGGGCAATCTCACCGGCGGCGCGGCGGATCAGACCCCGGCGGCGCCCGGTGCGACGACCCACAATCTTCCGAGCCCGAGTGAGATCGCCTCCGGCGGCGGCGCGATCGTCAGCCAGACCCTGAAACTCCTGCTCGGCACCGTCAGCGCGGTCGGCAATTTCTTCATCGTGCTGTTCCTCGGACTGACCTTCGCCGCGCAGCCCGGCGTCTACCGCAACGGATTGCTGTTCATGGCGCCGTTACGGCATCGCGCTCACGCCACGGCCATCGTCGACCGTATCAGCGAGACGCTGGAGCGTTGGCTGATCGCGCAGATGCTCACCATGGCCGCGGTATTCCTCGTCACCTGGATCGGCCTGTCGCTGATCGGCATCCAGAGCGCCTTCATTCTCGGCATCCAGGCCGGGCTGCTCGCCTTCATTCCGACGGTCGGCGCGCTGGTCGCCGGCCTGATCGTGGTGCTGGCGAGCCTCGCCTCCGGATGGGTCGCGGCGCTGAGCGCCTTCATCCTGTTCCTCGGCGTGCATGCGCTGGAAAGCTACGTGCTGACGCCGATCCTCCAGCGCCACGCGCTCGAAATTCCGCCGGCCACCCTGTTCGCGTTCCAGATCCTGCTCGGCGTCGTATTCGGCATCTGGGGACTGGCGCTGGCGCTGCCGCTGATGGCCATCGCCAAGGTCATCATCGACTATTTCAAGGCCGCCGACCCCGCCGCCCAGGCAGCGACGGCTTGAGCCCTTCAGCCTGAGGTCAGCACCGGCTAGCTCAACAGCAGCACCGAGCCGGCCAGCACCAGCGAGCAGCCGATGAACATGACCACCGGCCAGAGGCTGCGCGGCGGGTCGTAGCGCCCCTGCGCGCGCCGTTCCGATATCACCGCGGTCTCGAATTCCTCGGCGCTCGAAAACAGGCAGGCAAATCCGCCGCGCGCCGATGCGGCGTCGGCCTCGAGCGACGTCAAGGTGGTGCCGGCGCTATGGTGGCGACTTCTGTCCATGGCGATGAGGATAGGCAGATGTGGTAAACGGCGGGTTATCGCCACGCGGCGCCATGGCGGTTTCGCCTCTCCTGCGTGCGGAGCGCACTTCCTTCGCGGTAGCAATCGGACCTGATCTCAGGACGCTTCAGGCGAGGCTGGGCACGCCTGGTCGCCGCTGGTCCGCAAGGCCCGCGGTCTTGCGCCGCCACTTCTCCATCGACAGCGGCAGTTCTTCGGCGGCCTCGACGCGGTTGCGGCCGTCGCGCTTGGCCTGATAGAGCGCGGTATCGGCCGCCGCCAGCAGCACTTCGAGCTCGGTGCCCGCCGGTCCGCCGGCCACGCCGATGCTGACGGTGGTGTCGACCGGCCCGTCCTCGACCACGATTCCGGAATCGGCAAACGCCTCGCGCACCCGTTCGGCGGCGATCACGCCCTCTTCCAGCGAACAGGGCAGCAGGGCGGCGAATTCCTCGCCGCCGATCCGGCCCGACAGGTCGGAAATCCGCAACGAATTGATGACGACGGTGGCGAACAGCTTGAGGATCTCGTCCCCGGCCGGATGGCCGAAGCGGTCGTTGATCGACTTGAAATGATCGATGTCGAAGATCAGCACCGTCACCGGGCGCCCGGCATTGGCTTCGCGCTCGATCACCCGCGACGTCGCCTCGGCGAAACCGCGACGATTGAACATGCCGGTCAGCGGATCCATCGACGCCGCATTCTTGTGCGCGGTCACCGTGCGCTCCGAGACCAGCATGACGATCACGAACACCGTGCCGACCGCGTAGAGCACGAGTTCGATGGCAAATGCCGTCACCCAGGCACTGCTGCCGAAGGTCGGATCGTGCGGATGCAGCAGGTCGCCGAGCAGGATCGGCAGCATCAGGACGAAGCCATGCAGCGCCGGCACCGCGACGGTCGGCCAGCGCCTCTGCATGGTGCGGCGTCGCTCGCGCCACAATTCGGTGGCGGTCAACGCCGCATAGATCGCGACGATCGCCGCACCGATGGTCAGGCGCAGCGCCGACGCCGACGGCGGCAGCGTCACCATTGCCGCCACCCAGGCAATGCCTCCGAGAACCAGTCCCGGCAGATTGGGCTGGCGGCCGTGAAACACGCGCGACGCGTTCCAGACCATGCCGCAGGCCAGGAAACCGACCGCATTCAGCGCCAGCGAAAGCGACCCGCCGAGGATCGGGCTGCCGAGAGTCCAGAGCCCGACCGACGCCGCGCCGAGCAGATAGGCGGTACCCCACCATCGCAACGCCGGGATGTTTTCCTGCCTGCCGAACAGCAGCAGCATGGCGCCCAGCATCGCGGCAACCAGGGTCGCCACGAGATAAAGTGTGGAGGTGTCGATGGACATGAGGCCGCCCCGCGCTGTGGTGGTGCAGGTATTCAGCGCGCCGCCGAAGATAAAACGCGCTCGTCAGCGCGAACGCTACGATTGCCGCGTTGGCAATCCGTTTGCACATACCGGCAAGTTTTCGGCAAAAACTGCCTCAACTCGTCGGCAAATTCACCTCCCAAAAGAGAGAAAGCGCGACCGGCTTCCGCCAATCGCGCTCCCGCCCGTCGTGGACATGTTCGGATTCGCCGCATTCGCGCCGAATCTTATCGAAGCCGTTAGCGCAATTTCGACTTCAATGGCTTCATCCTTCGAGACGCATCGCTTTGCGATGCTCCTCATGTATGAGGTCTCAGACCCTCATGGTGAGGAGGCGCGAAGCGCCGTCTCGAACCACGAGGCGTCGGAGAAGTAACAGTGATTCGAGCGAACCGGAGAGCGTCTTAGCGCTTTGAGAACTGGAACGATTTGCGCGCCTTGGCGCGGCCGTACTTCTTGCGCTCGACCACGCGCGAATCCCGGGTGAGGAAGCCGCCCTTCTTCAGGATTCCGCGCAGATCCGGCTCGAAATAGGTCAGCGCCTTCGACAGGCCATGGCGCACCGCGCCGGCCTGGCCCGACAGGCCGCCGCCCGCCACGGTGCAGATCACGTCGTACTGCCCGGCGCGGGCGGCTGCGACCAGCGGCTGCTGGATCATCATCCGCAACACCGGGCGGGCGAAATAGGTTTCGACCTCGCGGGAGTTGACCATGATCTTGCCGGCACCCGGCTTGATCCAGACCCGGGCGACCGCGTCCTTGCGCTTGCCGGTGGCATAGGCGCGGCCGTGCTTGTCGACCTTCTTGACGTATTTCGGCGTTTCCGGCGTGGCCGGCTTCAACTGCGACAACTGGTCGAGAGACTGCATGGTGTCCGACATCTTACGCGGCCCTCATGTTCTTGCGGTTCATTGCGGCAACGTCGAGGATCTCGGGCTGCTGGGCTTCGTGCGGATGCTCGG
>DASUIA010000063.1:0-11824 GCA_036273255.1 Bradyrhizobium sp. | reverse complement strand
GACGCGGGGTTCGATAAACCGTTCCACCAGCAGGTTCGGATCGCGCTGGGATGCGCGCCACAAACCGGAGCGCGGCGGAATGAGGCCAACGATGCGGCCGTTGCGCTCGACAATGATGACGCGTGTATCGCCGGGCTCTTCCGTGGCGATCGCCTCTCTCAGGGAAGTTCCGGCGGTGGCCAGGATGAAGTTGCGCTCCATGATGTCCTGCGCCTGCCTGACCAGGAAGAGGTTGATGTGCCGCTCCTTGGGAATGCGGTGGCCGCGATGGCGCAGCTTGACGGTGTAGATCGTCTCGCCGATCAGCGCGCGCCGGATGCCGGCGGCCAGCGCCACAGCGACGATGACGGGAACGATGATGGCGTAGTCGCGCGTCATCTCGAACACCATAACGATTGCCGTCATCACGCCGCCAGTTGCCGCGCCGACCATCGCCGCCATGCCGATGATTGCCGCCGACGGTACCGCGAGTCCCGCATGGGGCAGGAACGGTCCGGTGGCGGCCGCAAAGGCCGCTCCGAGCGTGGCCCCGAGATAAAGCGAGGGCGAGAAGATGCCGCCGGAGGCGCCGCAACCCAAACTTACCGTCGTCGCGACCATCTTGAGCCCGAACAGCAGCGCCAGCAGGCCTGCCGCCGTCATCTTCTGATCCATAATCGCCTGGATTACCGAATAGCCGACGCCATCGACATAGGAGTGGCCAAAGGTGCGGGTGAGAACGACCATCATCACGCCTATCACGGACATACCGATGATGTTCTGCGTGTATTCATTCCCCGGCAATTTCGGAAAGCCGTCCTCCATGATGACGAGCAGGCGAATGAAAGCCGACGCCGCCAAGCCGCACAAGATGCCGAGCAGCACGAAGGCGATCGCTTCCTGCAGGCCAAACGTTCCAGCCAAAGAGAACTGGATGTCGGAGACCGCAAAGGCCGGATCGGGCCCGATCAAGACCCGACCGATGGTCGTAGCGGCACCCGTCGCGACGACGACGGGAAGAAACGTGCGGTTTGAAACCTCCGGAAGCAGAATCTCGAGCGCGAACAGCACGCCGCCGAGCGGCGTGTTGAAGGTCGCCGCGATCCCTGCTCCGGCCCCTGCCGACAGCAAGGTGATTTTCTGCCAAGTGGACAGCCGGATCACTTGTGCGAACGCGGAACCCAGCGCCGAGCCGATCTGGATGATCGGACCTTCGCGGCCGACCGCGGCGCCGCTGCCGATCGAGAGCGCCGAGGCCAACGCTTTGACGATCGCTACCTTACCTCGGATGTTGCCGCGCTGGTAGAAAACCGCGTCCATCACCTCGGGAACACCGTGTCCCTTGGCCTCAGGCGCAAAGCGTTTGACGATATAGACGACGAGGAGGCCACCAATCACCGGCGAGAGAAACACCCAGTCGCCAAACCGGCTCGGCGCCTCCGCTATATTGGCATCATAGATGAAGCTCAGCTTACCGTTGTAGAAGGAGTTGTGAACGAACCCGATCAGCGCCCGGAAAGCGACCGCGCCGAGGCCGGTCATCACCCCGACCACCAGCGCGAGCCCGCACAACGTGAGAAGGCTGACTTTCCTCTCGTCCCTCGATCTCGGATCTTGGATCTGGATCAATTCCGGGGTTTTGGAGGCGGAGGCAGCTATTTCGGTCATCGGGCTTGTAACTCATGGCGTTGTCAATGGTGCTGAAACAACCGAAAATCATATTCGGGAAGCTGCAAGGTGTCGATTATCTCCCGGCCAATGGCAAGCTTTGCCAGCCCAGGAATAGCAAATGCCGTTATCACCTGATTACGAAAACAGAGTCCCCATCGGGTTTTCGGTGCAAGGGCGCCAGCGAAGCGTTCGGCGCCTCGCTGCTTCATTTCAACGAACGGGCGCAAGCGCGTTTCATAATTTTCGAAGGCCTGCTGATATCGCGCACCCGCTCGTGCTAGCTCGCCCGCCAGCACGTAGGCCGAGATCATCGCCAATGCAGAACCTTGTCCGGCCAGCAAGGAGACGCAGAAGGCGGCATCCCCGATGAGGGCGATGCGCCCCTTTGACCAGTTGCTCATCCTGATCTGACTGACGCGGTCGAAATAAAGCTCGGTTGCGCGGTCCAGTTCTGCCAGAATCGACGGACATTCCCACCCGCAGGCAGCATATTTTTCGAGCAACATCGCCTTCTGCTGGTCGATCGTGGAAGGCAACGGATCGCCGTCGACTGCAAAAACGAACAAGAACAACGTTCGGTCATCGCGCAACGTAAAGCGCCCAACCATCCTTCCCGGCTGCCCATACATAAGATACACATCTTCGTCCCGCGGGCGGTAGCTCCGAACCTCGAATGCGGCTACGATGTAACCAAGGTCTTTCTCGAAATGCTGCGTCGGACCAAAGGCAAGTTTGCGAACGGTCGAGTGCAGGCCATCGGCGCCGATCACGAGATCGAACTGCCGTTCGCCGGAATGCTTCAGTTGAACGCGCGCGGCGCTCGCGTCTTCCTCAAGAGAAACGATCTCGTCGTCGAAAATGACTTCTGCGGTCGATTCGAGTTTTTCAAACAGCAAACGCGAAAGCTCGCTGCGGGGGAGCGTCACGTAGCGCCCACCGGCCAGCTCCGTGAAGAGTGTGGTCCTAAAACCCGCCGCGCGCCGGCCGCGGTCGTTCACGATTCGCACTTCCCGCACTTTGTAGCCAACGCGATTGATCTCGGAGACTATCCCCATGCGCTCGGCAATGTCGTAGCCAAGCCCCCAGAAGTCGATCACATAGCCGCCGCTGCGCAGCGCTGGCGCGCGCTCAATCAACGTCGGCTCGAAGCCGGCTGCTTTCAGCCAGAAGGCGAGCGTTGGTCCGGCGATGCCGGCTCCTGAGATCAAGACCGTTTTCATGGCAGAAGAACCCATTCGACCTGGAACAGATTCAAGTTCTTCAGGTCCGAGCGGCGATATAATCAAACTATCGAATTTCCCGCAGGATTTTCTCGAGACGGCTGGAGTGCTTCCCTTGCCCAATCGCCCGCTTTGCCGAAGCCCCCTGTCAGATCTGACTTCCAAGCCGCGCGCGATCACAAATTCGTCAAGCACGGCCGAAGGCCCGTTGATGTCTCTTTGTACGAAGCTTGCTCGCGTTCCCCAGTGGACGCCGCCGCTGCATGGGTCTACATCACCGCAAGTGCCGGGGGCGGCCAGCGGGGAGGAGTTGGGATGGAACCGCGCTACCGGAAGAACCTGAAGGTTCTCGTGCCCTGCTTCGTCGTGCTGAGCCTCATGTTCGGCGTGGTGGCCTATTCTCCAGAGCTATACCGCGCATTCTGTGGCGCAACGGGATACGGAGGAACGACGCAGCGGGCGTATTCCGACCCGAATGCCACCTCTGATCAGACCGTGACGGTTGCGTTCGACAGCAACGTCGCGCCGGACTTGCCATGGCGGTTCGAACCGGAGCAGCGCTCCGTGACCGTTCACCTCGGCGAACAAAAGCTGGTATTCTTCACCGCGGAAAATCTCAGCAACGAGTCGATCGTGGCGCACGCGACGTTCAACGTCACGCCCGAGACGAGCGGCCTCTATTTCAATAAGATTCAATGCTTCTGTTTCAACGAGGAGCGCCTCGACCCGCATCAGAAAGTCGAAATGCCCGTCGTGTTCTATGTCGATCCGGCTTTTGCGAAAGATTCCGACAACGCCCATGTCGACACGATTACGCTCAGCTATACGTTGCTGCGCTCGGTAAATCCGGATCAGGCCAAGAATCTTTCGCGGTTCGAGGCTAACGCCGCGCCGGATGCAGTCCATGGACAGCAGCTTTTCACCGAACGCTGCACCGCCTGTCACGCGATGGACAGCAACAAGACCGGACCAATGCTCGGCGGCGTGGTCGGCCGCAAGGCCGGCTCCGCCGGCGGCTACCATTATTCGGAGGCGCTAAAGAGCGCCGGTCTCACCTGGTCTACGAACAATCTCGACCAGTGGCTCGCCGACCCCAAGAAATTTGTGCCCGGCGCACGAATGCCGGTTCGCGTGCTCGACGCTCCGTCTCGCCGTGACATCGTCGCTTACTTGCAGAAGGTTAGCCAGGAGCGCAACGGCCGGGCCGGTTCGAGTGCAGCCGTGTCGGCCGGAGAATACTAGCACTTAGGCAAAACGCGACGACGATGGCGCTCCATCCGTTCTTGACCAAATGACGGATGGTGCCCTTGCTGACGGTCGGCACGCGGGACGCTCGCAAGGTATCGCCGACGGCAATGCAGCACCGACGCGGTCAGATGTCGCGTCCCTCGACCTTTTCACTCAGGGTCTTGACCAGTTCCGGCACCTTTTCAAGATACGGATTGACGGCGAGCGCGGCACGGAAAGCGTCGAGCGCGCGCTTTTCGTCGCCAATGTCCTGCATGATCATGCCAAGCCCCGCCAACGCGCCGAAGTGACGCGGCTCGCGGACCAGCACCTGCTCGATATCCGCAAGCGAATGGCGATAGTCGTTCTTCAGGTAATACACCGTTGCACGCCGGTTCCAGGCCTCGGCATAATCCGGACGCATCTTGATCACAGCATCGAGCAGCTTCAGCGCCACATCCAGTTGCTGGGCATCCATGGCGGCCTTGGCGCGTGCCATCAGCAGCGCCGCGGTATCGCTCGGCGTCTGCAGCCACAGTGCCCAGATCCGGGCCTCGACAAGTTTGGCGCTGTCCTGATCGGGCGCCGCCTTCAGCGCCCCGAACAGGAAATCCAGTCCGCGGGTATGGTCGGCACCGACCTTCGGCAGCTTGCTCGGAGCTTCCGGCAGTCTTTTCTGCTGCCTGAGTGGGCTCCCACCGGGATCCTGCGCCCCTGCAGCCACCGGCACCGCCGCAATCACGGCGGTGATCAGAACCGCGAATCCGCGCTGGCGCAGCCGGGAGAATCTCGATGCCATCGTCAAACTCTAGACGCAGCAAAACCGTCTTGCAAAACAGCAAGATGTGAAACGGAGCGATTTCGTGCTGGAACTGGCCGCCGGGTCGGCCCGGCTCAACCCTGTCGCGCCTTGAACCGGCGCTGCACCTTGTTGATCACATAGACCCGGCCCTTGCGGCGGACCAGGCGGTTGTTGCGATGACGACCCCGCAGCGATTTCAGCGAGTTACGGACTTTCATGGGACATCCTGATGCGTTGAAAGGCCGTTTTCGACAGGCCGAAAGTGGCAAAATGGGATTAGTCCCGCCAGCGGCCAAGCCGCCCGGGACGGCGGGTTTCTAGGCCATTCGCGGGCCGAATGTCAATCCAAACAGGGCATTTCGAGCCACCCGCGGCCTTTGCAAACGACGATGCGTCAGTCGTTTGGGAACTCGACCATGGCCTCGCCGGTGGCAATCTTCTCGTCGTTCTGGTTGCGTACCAGGACGTCGATCAGGACCCAGCGCGAATTCGCCGTCACCTGCTTTGATTTCACGATCCCCGAGGGCTGAATGGTATCGCCGGGCCTGACCGGCTTGACCCATCTGGTTTCGAGCCGCCGGTGGATGGCGCCCGCCGGATAGGCCCAGTCGGTGATCATGCGCGAGATCAGACCGAAATTGTTCATGCCGTGCATGATGATGCCGCCGAAATGGGTCTTGCCGAAATTGCCCTTCATGTAGTCGTCGTCGAGATGCAGCGGGTTGTAATCGAGCGAGGCGTCGCAAAACAGCCGGATCGACTGCCGCGACACCGCGAATTTCGGCCCCTCGATCGCGTCGCCGGCGTTCAGGCTTTCGAATGTCGAGTTCATGATTTTACCCTTGCGCGTCACTGCGGCCGAATGGTCCAGCCCCGGCCGGAGCAGATGACCTCGCCACGCTGGTTGAAGAAGACGTTGTCGTGCACCACGAACAACCGTTCGCGCTTGATGAATTTGTCGAGTGCCCGCGCCTGCAGCGTGATGACGTCGCCCGGCCGCGCCGGAATGTTGTAGCTCCAGGATTGCCCGGCATTGACGGTGCCCGGGCTGCGCATCCAGTCGTCCGCCGGCGTGCAGGAAAACATCAGGAGGATATGGATCGACGGCGGTGCGATCAGACCTCCATAACGCGTGGTCCTGGCGTAGGCTTCGTCGAAATAGATCGGATGATCCTCGCCGACCGACCTGCAATATAGTTCGATCGCTTCCCTGGTCAGTTCATACGGAATGGTCTTGCGCGGTTCACCGGGAACGATGTCGTCCCAGACCTTGCGCAGATTGGCGTCCTTCCAGAAGTCGGTCTCGAAGGTTGAGGGTTCGGCCATGGCATCCCCGCTGTTTGGTCATTTTTGATGACTTTACTACCGCAACGGCGGTCGCCAATGGAGGCCGCCTTGCCAAATCTGTTATATGGTATAATCAATTTACTGCCTTGCGACGAAGCGGGCTGCCGGGAATCTGAAATGTCCAAATCGAAGCTGCCCAATCTCGACGACGTGGTCGCAATCGACATCCACACCCACGCCGAGGAGCCGTGCGGCATGCATGGCGACGACGGCTATGATGATTTCCAGGCGCAGATGGCCGAGTACTTCAAGTCGCCGAACAGACATCCGCCGACCGTTCCGGAAACCGCGGCCTATTATCGCGCGAGGAAGATCGCCGCGGTGATCTTTCCGGTCGATGCCGAGCGCGAGACCGGATTTCGCCGCTACAGCAATTACGAGATGCTGGAGGTCGCCGCCGAGAATTCCGACGTGCTGATCCCGTTCGTCAGCATCGACCCGCACAAGGGCAAGCTCGGGGTGCGCGAGGCACGCAAGCTGATCGAGGAGTACGGGGTCAGGGGCTTCAAATTCCATCCGACCATGCAGGGCTTCTATGCCAACGACCACATGGCCTACCCGCTGTACGAGGCGATCAACGACGGCGGCGCCATCGCGCTGTTTCACACCGGCCAGACCGGGGTCGGCTCCGGCATGCCCGGGGGCATGGGGATGCGGCTTAAATATTCCAATCCGATGTATATGGACGATGTGGCGGCGGACTTTCCCGATCTGAAGATCATTCTCGCACACCCCTCGTTTCCATGGCAGGAAGAGGCGCTGGCGGTCGCGACCCACAAGCCGAACGTCTACATTGACCTGTCCGGCTGGTCGCCGAAATACTTCCCGCCGATCCTGGTGCGCTACATCAACTCCATTCTGCAGGACAAGATGTTGTTTGGCTCGGACTGGCCGGTGATCACGCCGGACCGCTGGCTGGCGGACTTTGCCAGGCTCGAGATCCGCGACGAGATCAGGCCCAAGATCATGAAGGCCAACGCCCGGAAGCTGTTGGGTATCTGACACGCGCTGCGACGATCGACGGGCGCGGTGTCAGGTGAAATGGTGGTCCCGGATGAACTTCTCCGCCGCCGCAGCCATCGCCACTGCCCTGCTGATCGCAGGCGCGGCCGAGTGCGCCGCGCCGGTGTCCCGATCGACTCCGACCGTCGTGGAATTCGAGAATCCGCTGGCCAGCCCGCAACCGCTGCAGGGCTATCTGCGGCAACCCGACAGCGCCGGCCCCTCGCCCGCCGTGGTGCTGCTGCACGGCTGCAACGGCAATTGGCAGCGCCTCGACCAGCGCTGGGGCAAACGGATCGCCTCGTGGGGCTATGTGACGCTCACCGTCGACAGCTTCGGCCCGCGCGGGATCGACAATACCTGCAGCAGCGGCGCGCCGGCCGACCTCGCCTTCGACGCCTACCGTGCCCTCAACTTCCTGGTACGCCAGCCCTTTGTCGATCCGGCGCGGATCGCGGCGCTGGGATTTTCACAAGGCGGCTGGCTCACTTTGCTATCGGTCGAACACGGCATCATCGAACAGACGACCGCGAACAAGTTCCGCGCCGCGGCTGCGTTCTATCCACCTTGCCGTGCGTTCACGGGCGACGTGACCGTACCGATGCTGATCCTGGTCGGCGAGCTCGACGATTGGACGCCGGCCCAGGAGTGCCGCACGATGGTGGAGGGCCGCGACGATTGGGGCATCTCGCGGCAGAAGGGCCAGGGCATTCCGATCCGGCTGATCGTCTATCCCGGCGCCTACCACGATTTTGACGCCCCCAGTTTCAAGACACCCCGGCAATTTCTGGGGCATCATCTCGAATTCAACCAGGCGGCAACGGATCAGTCGATCGTCGCGCTGCGCCAGTTCCTCAGCGCAACGATCGGCGGGAAAGAGCGGGACAAGTGAAGATGAAGGCCGTGGTTTTCGACGCCTATGGCACGCTCTACGACGTCCAGTCGGTGGCGGCCATTACCGAACAGGCATTTCCCGGATATGGCGAGCTCATCACCCAGATCTGGCGGATCAAGCAGCTCGAATATAGCTGGCTGCGTTCGCTGATGCGGCGCTATGAGGATTTCTCCCTCATCACGCGCCAATCGCTCGCCTACACGCTCCGGGTTCTCGGGCTGCAGCACGAGGCGCGCGTGTTCGACCAAATCATGGACAAATACCTGCATCTCGACCTTTACCCGGATGCGGTCGCGGCGCTGGCGGCGATGCGCGGCCGCAAGCTCGCCATCCTCTCCAATGGCAGCACCGACATGCTCAACGCGCTGGTTCGAAACAGCGGCCTCGACCGCGTGCTCGATGCGACCATCAGCATCGATTCCGCGAAAACCTTCAAGCCGAGCCCGGACGCCTATACCCTGGTCGAAGCCAAACTCGGCGTGTTGCCCAGCGAGGTGCTGTTCGTATCATCGAACCCATGGGACGCCTGCGGCGCCAAGGCATTCGGCTTCCATGTCGCCTGGATCGAGCGGGTGACGCCGGAAGCAATGGCGCTGGCCTGCGTCAGGAGCGACCTCATGGCCCCGCTCACGCTGTACAAGGCGCTTCGCACGCAGATGGATGAACTCGGGTTCGAGCCCGATCATCGCATCCGCACGCTGGCCGAGTTGCCTCGCCTGGCCGGCATCCGATGAGCCTCGAATCGGTCCGCGCGTTCTTCGCGGAAAAAGCTCCCGATATCGCGGTGATGGTCTCGCCGGTCAGTTCGGCGACGGTAGCGCTGGCAGCGCAGGCCTATGGCGTCGAGCCCGGACGGATCGCAAAAACGCTGAGCTTGCGGATCGGCGAGACCGTGGTGCTGATCGTGGCCAGCGGCACCGCACGCATGGACAACAAGAAGGTCAAGGCCCGGTTCGGCGGCAAGCCCAAGATGCTCGGCCTCGACGAAGTCGCCGATATCACCGGCCACGAGGTTGGCGGCGTCTGTCCGTTTGGCCTGAAGGCGCCGCTACCGATCTACTGTGACGTTTCATTGCGAGCCTTCGATGAAGTGGTACCGGCCGCAGGTTCGATCCACAGCGCGGTGCGCATCGCCCCGTCGCGAATGGCCGAACTGGTTGCTGCCGAATGGGTCGATGTGTGCGAGCACCGCGCCTGACGAAGGACCTGGCTATTGGCTGCCGTATGGCCCCGGCCGATCGCCCTGACGCCTCGGTGCGGCCTGCTCGCTCATGCTGGCATTTGATTCAAACACCGCGCGGCATGCCTCGCTGAGCTGCGGCGTGTTTTGACGCAGGCATGCTACAATCCGGTTGGCGTCCGGGATCTGTTCGCCGCACAGACGGAAAACGTCGGGCGTGCAGGCGAGTTGTTGCTCGAGGGTTCCTCGGTATTCCTGGGCATCGGCGGTGTTTTCAACCGCGGCGATTGTACCGACCGATACCGCAAGGCTGAGGATGATAAGGCAGGTTCGCATGGGCCAATCCTCGTTCCGGATAGAGCTGGCGTGCGGGTTCCATCGGCGAAAAGCTGCTCCAGCCTGCAAACCAAATGCGGCTCGGGAAGGTTCACGCAGGACAACAAAATGTGAAATCGGCTGAGCAGGGCCAAAAGTGCGGGCCTTCGGCGCTCAATGGCTCTCCCTTCGCTTCCTGGCTTTGGCGAAATGCCCCGTCAGAAATTCCGCCAGCGCCTCGACGCGGGCTGGGCGGGGGCGGCCCGGCGGCGTCACCAGATGCACCGCGCCTTCGGGCTGCTTCCAGCCCTTCAGGATCACCTCGACTTCGCCGGACGCAATGGCGTCGCCAACAATGAAATCCGGCAGGTCGGCGATGCCCAGACCGGCCAGCAGCGCCGGCATCAGCGCCTCGCCATTGTTGACCCGCAACTGACCCGCCGGCCGCACGCTGACCTGTTCGCCGGCCGAGTTGGTGTAGTGCCAGACATTGGGCGTGGAGAGATAGGTGTAGGCGAAGCATCGATGCCGGGCGAGGTGCATCGGATGCGTCGGCCGGCCATGCAGCTTGAGATAGCCGGGTGCCGCCACGGTATGGCGCGGCATCGCGCACAGCCGCCGCGCCACCAGCGAGGAATCCGGCAGCCGCGCAATTCGCAGCCCCGCGTCGAAGCCTTCGCCGATCAGGTCGACGGTCGCATCGCTGAGGTGAAGATCGATGCCGACCTCGGGATACCGCTCGAGGAATTCCGGCAGCAGCGGCGCCACGGCCTTGACCCCGAACGTCATCGGCACCGCCAGACGCACCAGCCCGCGCGGCGCTGCCGATTGCGCCAGCGCCTCGTTCTCCGCCGCCTCGCCGTCGGCAAGCAGACGCGCCGCGCGCGCGGAAAGCTTTTGCCCGGCATCGGTCAGCGCGAGCCGCCGCGAGGTGCGGTTAAACAGCCGTGCGCCGAGCCGCTGCTCCAACCGGCTGACCGCTTTCGAGACTGTCGCCTTGGACAGCGCGAGTTCGCGCGAAGCCGCCGCGAACGACCGCAATTCCACGACTTTGGCGAAGATCGCGAGCGCCTCGAAATCCGGAAGCCTGGCCATCGGGAAATCCACATCACCTTTCTGGAAACAATGAGTTTCAATAGTTTCCATTTCTATACCAGACGCCGAGCCCTATACACAAGCCAACACATCCCCAAAGGAACATCCCATGATCGAACTCAGACCCTTTGCAAAACTCGGCAGCGCGGACCATGGCTGGCTGAAGGCCAAGCATCATTTCTCGTTCGGCACCCACTACGATCCCGGCAATATGGGCCACGGCTCGCTGCGGGTATGGAATGACGACGAGATTGCGCCAAACACCGGCTTTCCCGCGCATCCGCATGCCAACATGGAAATCATCACCTATGTCCGCGAGGGTGCGATCACCCACCAGGACAGCCTTGGTAACAAGGGCCGCACCGAGGCCGGCGATGTCCAGGTGATGAGCGCGGGCGCCGGCATCCGCCACTCCGAATATAATCTCGAGCCGACCCGGACCAGGATTTTCCAGATCTGGATCGAGCCCACTACCCAAGGCGGTTCGCCGACCTGGGGCGCAAAACCATTCCCGAAGGCCGATCGCTCCGGCGGCTTCGTCACCATCGCGAGCGGCTTCGACCATGACAAGGACGCGCTGCCGATCCGGGCCGATGCGCGGGTGCTCGCGACCACGCTGAAGGCCGGCGACCGCGCGGAATATGAACCGGGCAAGACCCGCAACCTTTATCTGGTGCCGGCCGCAGGCGCGGTCGAGATCAACGGCGTGCGGGTCAATGCCCGCGACGGCGTTGCGATCCGCGACGAAGCCCGGCTCACGATCACTGCGCTGGAGGATTCCGAACTGGTGCTCGTCGACGCGGCGTAAGGCCCAGGCCCGTCATGGCCGGGCTTCGTCCCGGCCATCCACGCCTCTCTTTCACTTCTCAACCCCTTGGAGACCCATCATGACAAAAGTTCTCGTCCTCTATTATTCCGCTTACGGTCACATCGAAACCATGGCGAAGGCTGTTGCCGACGGCGCTCGCGAAGCCGGCGCCGCGGTCGACATCAAGCGCGTGCCGGAACTGGTGCCCGAAGAGGTCGCGAAGAAGGCCTATTACAAGCTCGACCAGAAGGCGCCGGTCGCGACCATCGACGATCTCGCGAAC
>DASUIA010000062.1:0-2593 GCA_036273255.1 Bradyrhizobium sp. | reverse complement strand
AAATGAAAAACATGCTTGGCGATATCCAGTCCGATCGTGGTAATCTGCTCCATGGACGTCTCCCTCAGGTGAAGTAACGACACCTCACCTTGGCATCATGCTGTCGGGGGGCGTCCACCCCATCACCCAAAGCAGACGGTGGAAACCGCTAATCCCCGCCGTCGGGGCCAAGCCGCTTGTTCAGCTCTGCCAAACGGGCCTTGATGGCGGCGACGTTGTCCGAGTTCGTCGCCTGAAGCTGTCGCAGATCCTTTGCGTCGATGTGCGTGACTGTACCGGCTTCGACGGCCTCGAGCAGCCGGACAAGCCGCTCGCGCTCCTGAGACCAGTTTTCGGTGCTCACCGCACACTCCATGTCACAGCCGGCCGACGCCGCGGCCGGGATCCCTCCGCCCGTTTTCGTCTCCCAGAGACACGCGCCCGGGCCGAACCGGGCCAAGCGCGCTCCCATTTACATGTCGTGGTGATGGCGGTGCATGTGCATCATTGCCCGGCATTGCGAGTTCATCATCATCCGGCGACGCGACATCGAATGGCACCAGCGCGCCATGCGCTCATGGCTCATCCGCCCGTGCATCCGCATGCCCGAATCATGCGCCATATCGTGATGGGACATCATATCGTGGTGGGACATCGCCCGGTCGCGGTCCATCCGCCCGTGGTCCGACTGCGCGGCAGCCGGTGACGACAGCAAGGCCGCGCCAAGCGCAGCGGCCAAAAGATATCCGTGTTTCATGAGAGATTCCTTTTCGCCGCATCCCGTTTGGAGTTCGTGAAGCGGTCACACGAACGGAAGCCCGGCTTTCGACGATCTTCGGAAGCTGCAACGCATCAGCAGTAGGTTCGTTCGAATTCGGCCGCGCGGAGGCCCAGGCGCGAGGCCCGTCAGAGACTCGCAGCGGCTATTGGGCCGGCGCGGGCGTGAACAGCAGGTCCTGATAGTCCCAGCTGAAGTCGGCGGTCGGCGAGACCGGCTTCATCGTCACCCGGTCGACCTTGCCGTTGGCGTCGATCGAGAAGGTCACGTAGGCGGGCTCGACCCAGTCCAGCCTCGGGTTCGTCTTGAACGTGTCGTATTGATAATGCGTCAGCGGCCCTTCCATTCCGGTGGAATGGGGGAAGGCGATGGTGAGGCCATTGGCGCCCTGGCGGACCTGGATGGTGCCGTACCACGGGTCGGCATAATCGCCGACATAATGGTCGAGCGGAAGCGATGGGCCGACCGGCGCCGGCTTCGCCTCCACGGCATGCACCTGACCGGCGGCGGCGTTGAGCCGGGCGAGCTTGAACTGGTGGAACTTCTCGGGCCAATGGGCCTGCGGATATCCGAGATAATAGTCGAGCAGCTCGTCGCGCAAGCCGAGGATGATCTCGCCGTCCTCGCTGTTGGCGGCGATGAAGATGCCGATATTCTTGTCGGGCAGAAGCGCGATCGTCGCCTGCGAGCCGAGGACCGCGCCGTCATGCCCGACGACCTTGGTGCCGCGATAATCGGACAAGTCCCAGCCCAAGGCATATTCGCTGAAGTGCGGATTGGTCGCCGCGAATTCCGGCGGGAACTGTCGGATCGGCGTCGGCACGACACCGGTCCACATTTGCGTCGACTGCTCCTCCGAAAAGAGGCGCTTGCCGCTGCCCGGAATCTGTCCGTGGCCGAGCTGGGTCAGGAGCCAGCGGCTCATGTCGTTGGCGCTGATCGCGAGGCCGCCGGCGGGGGCCGCGTTCTGGGCGATGGTCGCATTTTCGTCGAGCGGAGTCTGGGCGCCGAGCCCGTGGATCGGACCGCTGTTGCGGCTGTGCGGGCGGGCGTGATCGGGATTGGCCTGGAACTCGGCGTCGCTGTCGGTCGAATGGTTCATCCCGAGCGGCGCGAACACATGGTCGTGGATGTAGCGTTCCCAGCTCTCGCCGCTGACCTCCTCGATCAGCTGGCCGGCCGCCATGTAGAGGATGTTGTCGTAGGCGTAGCCGCTGCGGAAGCTGGTCGCCGGCTTCAAATAGCGGATTCGGCGCACCGTCTCCTTGCGCGACAGCGTGCTGTTGGGGAGGAACAAGAGGTCGCCTTCGCCGAGACCGAGCCCGCTCCGGTGGACGAGCAGGTCGCGGATCGTCATCTCGCGCGTCACCCACGGGTCCCACATGCGGAAGTCGGGCATGTGGTCGATGACCTTGTCGTCCCACTTGATCTTGCCTTCGTCGACGAGGGTCGCGAGCGCGGCATTGGTGAACGCCTTGCCGGTCGAGCCGGTGAAGAAGATGGTGTCGGCATCGACGGGCTGGTTGGTGGTGATGTCGCGAACGCCCCAGCCATGCGCGAGCGTGACCTTGCCGTCTTCGACGATGGCGATGGTGACTCCGGGGACTCCGAAGTCCTTGCGGAGCTGCTCGACCCGCTGAACGAAGCCGGAGGGCGGCGCGGCCATTGCGCTCGCGCCGGCGGTCAGCAGCGCCAGCGCCGCCAATGCGCGCCTAATCATTCCCATCCGCGTTCGAGGAAGCGGGTCGCGCAGCCGGCGAGGAAGGCGGTGCCTCGGGGGAGGACCGTCTCGTCGACCATCATCCGAGTCGAATGGATCGCGCAGCAGTGGCGGAA
>DASUIA010000061.1:0-9055 GCA_036273255.1 Bradyrhizobium sp. | reverse complement strand
GCCCGATCTCGACGGCGCAAGCCGTCCCGGCGACAACCTCTATACGGATTCGCTGGTATCGCTCGATCTCGACACCGGAAAATTCATCTGCTACTTCCAGTATATCGCGCACGACGTGTGGGACCTCGACGCAACCAGCCCGACGGTGCTGCTCGACGTCAAGGATAAGAACGGCAAGACCATTCCCGGCGTCATCCATGCCGGCAAGACTGGCCACATCTACGTCAACGACCGCAAGGATTGCAGCCTGATCCGCTTCTCCGAGGCGATGGTGCCGCAGGAGAACATGTGGACCCTTCCCACCAAGGAGGGCGCGCGGATGCTGCCGGGCGCCAATGGTGGCGTCGAATGGTCGCCGATCGCCACCGACCCGGGACAGGAACTGGCCTACGCCATCAACCTCAACCAGCCGATGACCTATCATGTCGACAGTTCGCCCTATCCGAACGGCAAACTGTGGCTTGGCGGCGCCTTCAAGGTCATTCCGAGCGAAAAGCAGACCGGCAACATCACCGCGGTCAACTACAACACCGGCAAGATCAAGTGGCAGGTGAAGACACCGCAGCCGATGATCGGCGGCATTCTTGCCACCGCCGGCGGTCTTGTGTTTACCGGTGAAGGCAACGGCAAGTTTGCGGCCTATAATTCCTCCAACGGCAAGGAATTGTGGAGCTTCCATGCCGGGGCCGGGGTCAACGCGCCACCCTCCAGCTACATGGTGGGCGGCAAGCAATACATCGTGGTCGGCGCGGGCGGCAACACCCAGGTCGACTTCCACCGCGGCAACAACATCATTGCCTTCTCGCTTGATTGAACGCGGCAGGCTATCATCTAACAGCGAAGCGGGACCGGATCCGGTCCCGCTTCTTTTGATGGGCTACTTGGGTTGTAATGATGGATGGCAGACTGAAGGCGCTGGTTTCCGGCGTCATGGCATCATTGGTGATTGTGACGGCGGCGCCACTCCGCGCACAGGGTGTCGAGGAAAAAACCCAGGTCTGTGCCGGCTGCCATGGCGAGGACGGCAAGCCGGTCGACAAGACCATCCCGACCATCTGGGGACAACAGGCCGGCTACATCTATATTCAGCTTCGCGACTTCAAGCGGGGCGACAGGAAGAGCGAGATCATGCAGCCCATCGTCGCCTCGCTGGAGCGCGACGACATGCTGGCGATCGCCGACTATTTCTCGAAAAAGCCATGGCCCGATCTGGGTCAGCCCCGCGCACCCAAGGCTGTTGCGGAACGGGCGCAGAGCGCCAACGCCTCGGTCGGCTGCACGGGCTGTCATCTCGAGCGATTTCAGGGCGACGGCACCGTGCCGCGCTTGGCCGGCATGGGCCGCGATTACCTGACCAAGACCATCGCCGATTTCCGCAGCGGAGCCCGCGGCAACAATCCCGGCATGTCAGACCTGATGCGTGCAACGTCGCCCGACGATCTCGCGGCGTTGGCGGAATATCTGGCGGGCCTTTGAGCGCGTTGGCGCGGACTACCTACGTTCCGGATGACGTCCGTAGCCCGGATGGAGCGCAGCGCAATCCGGGAATCTCGATACGGAGCAACGGCCGCGGATTTCGCGGAGTTTATCCTTGGGCACGCCGAAGGCGTGACCCGAGGGCTCAATCCGGGCTACAAATCTCAGCGCGGCTTCAACCGCTCGCGCAGCGACGACAATACCGTGAGGTCGGCAGCGCGCTTGCCGGCCTTGTCTTTGAGCAACGGATCGGCGCCGTGCGCCAGCAACAGATTGGCGATCTCGGCGCGGCCGCCTTCGGCCGCGATCATCAATGCGGTGCGGCCGCGTGCGTCCCGATCATCGATCTGCGCGCCGGCGTCGAGCAGATAGGACACGACCTTTATCGCCTGCGCTTCCGAGACCTTCTCATCTGGGCCCGACGCCCACATCAAGAGGGTGAGATCGTTGGAGTAGCGTGCATTGATGTCGATCTTGAGCGCGAGCAGGTGCTTCACGACGTCGAGGTGTGCGCCGGCCGCCGCATAGACCACCGGCGGCTTGCCGGTATCGTCGGGCGCGCGACCGTCGGCACCGCGCGCGAGTAACGCCTCGACAATCGCATCGCTGCCGCCATAGGCGGCGGCGGAAACCGGAGAAACCCCACTGCGACCCGTGAAATTGACATCGGCGCCGCGTTCGATCAGTCGCTGCACGATCGGGGCATGGCCGCCCTCGGCGGCGAAATACAGCGCAGTCGCGCCGGCGAGATTGCGCGCATCGATCGGCGCGCCCCGCGCCAGCAGCAGGTCGACCATCTCGAGATGGCCGGACTTCGCAGCATGGCTGAGTGGGCGGGCGCCGAACCGGTCCCGCGCGTCAAGCGACGCGCCCTGATCGAGCAGTTTGGTCACAAGCCCGACGCAATTGCCGTCGACTGCCGAAAACAGCGTCAGCGAGACCTCGATTGCGCTGATCTGAGGTTTGCTGACTTCAAATCGGCGGTTCAATTCCAGGCAGCGGTCGGAGTCCGCGGCACGCGCGGTCGCGGTCGCGCTCAGTCCGGCGATGACGGCCGAGCAAAGAAATACGGCATGACGGTACAAGGCGGTCTCTCCCCAATGCGGGTTTACTACAGGAAACCCTTGCCGATGAGGATGGCACGGTCACCGGGTTTTGCCAAGAAAGCAGCCATTATCGGCAAGCGTTGTTCTCGGCCGCGGCAGCGGTGACGAAGGTAATCGTGGCGGGCGCGAACGTCACGGTGCCGGCGGCCACGGGCGCGCCGGCGAGGGGCGGCAGTTCATTGCCTGCATCGAGCTGCAGCGCATGGCCGTTCAGACTGATGTCGGACTCCGCCGGATTTGCCGCGCTCAGGGTGTAGCGCACCGACTCCACGGGAAGCACGAGTGCGTGCGATGCGGCGCGATCGCTGTTGATCACGAGCAGCGACACGCCGCCCGGCACGCCGCGTTGGCAGTGGGCATAGACGTGAAGGCCCACTTGAACCGGCAATCCGGCATCCAGCACCGTGGCTCCCATCAACCGTCGCCACAGCACCGCGCCCCAGTAATTGGGCCGCGGCCGCAGCGTACGCTCGTCGAGCAGGCCGTAGTCGCTCGCCGCCAGCGTGTTGTGCATGACGACCTGAACCCCGCCTTTGGCCAGCCGCCCCAACTGATCGAGATAGCGGAACGTGTCGAGGAACGTCGCGGCCCAGGGATTCCCGCCGCATGCGGCTTCGGCGGTTTCCGTGAGCCAGATCGGCTTGCCCGGCTCGAGCCGGTCTCGAAGCGCGCGATAAAATGCCAGTGCCTTGTCGGTCCCCGACAGCCATGCATCGGAAAGCGCCGCATCCGGAGTGCCGCTGCCACCGCATCGTTGCGAGACCATCCCGTAGTAATGGTAGGAAAGTGCATCAAGACTGGCGGCAGTTGCGGCCAGCAGGTCGGCGGCAACCGCGGTCTCGCCGACCGTGCCGGGCCCCAGGATCATGGTCTTGGGGGATGCCGTCTTCATCAGCGACCGGAATAGTTTGAAGTCGCGTCCGTAAGCGGCTGCGTCATATCCCGCGGGCGCGCCACCCAGGGTCGCAAGGTTCGGCTCGTTCATGAATTCGGCGGCTGCGATCCTGCCGCCCGCCAAACGGGTGTAGGCGAGAAGTCGCCGGGCCTGTTCCGGACTCCAGACACCGGCGGCATCCCGACTGCCGGCGCCGGTGCCGAAGGACGTCACGATCGGCGCGTCCACCACTTTCGAAAACCGCATTACCTCACCCCATTGGCGGCGGCTCAGAACGCCTCTGAAACCCGATGGCGGCAGCGCGGGCGGCCGGTCGGTATCGGCAAAATACGTGGTGTTCGCCCAGGTGCCGCTGACGCGCAGATAGGCCGGCCCCAGCGCCGCTGCGAGCATCCGCAACCGGGCATTGGTCAGGTCGATCGGCGGCCGATACTGAAACAGATGGGGGTCCACGCCTTCCGGCGCATTCGATCCCGGTGCCGCGGGCGCAGCATCGGGCTTTGCCCGGTAGGGCCGCCAAAAATCGCCGCCGGTAATCTCGACCATTTCGATGTTGTAGGACTGGAACCGCGGGTCGACGGTACCAACGCGCGGCAGGCTTGCCGGATCGATGCGCGGCGGATCGGTCGCGGACCAGGCGGCGACGCTCAGCAGTGCAGACGCCATGCAGCCGCAAAACCCGGCGATGACCGGATGGAACAACTGAATTTCTCCCTGGCGCTTTCGCCGCCCATTTTCGGGCAGGCAATTTCACTGATCCGCCCGATTTGATTTGCGCGAGCCCCGGACGATACCGAATATATCCGTGGCAGGCTTGCGCGCCGGCGAAATCATCGGCAAATCTGGCCTTTCCGACGGGCACCGGCGGGGCGCGAAGCCAGCGGTTGCGAACCCCCAAGGAGGCGCGGCGTGGCTCTTTCGATGCGTGGATGTTCAACCTTCGGCGTTGTGGTCGCGACGGCAATCTGCCTGTCGCAATCGGCGCTGGCGCTGGATCCTCGTTATCCCGACTGGCCTTGCCAGCAATTGAAGGTCCCGGGAATTTCGATCGCGAGCGTCTGGACCGGTCCCGCAATCGACCCGAACGACACCAAGCCAGTCGATGCGGCAACAGCCGACCTCGTCGCGCGCCTCGCCGCGCGCCGTACGCCGATCGAGGACGCACAGAAACTGATCGCAACCTCCGTGACCGGAACCAAGGAAGAAAGACAGGACAAGGCGAAGACGCTGTTTGCCGCGCTCTATTCGAGGCTCAACGCTCAGCGCGACCAGGTGATGGACGGCATCGAGCGTTTTTCGCGCAAACAAAAGGCGATGGCCGAACAGATACGCGAGGAAACCCAGAAGCTGCGCGACATGCAGGACAAGGCAAATCCCGATCAGGCACAGGACGACGCGCTTGCCAACCAGTTGGCGTGGCAGACGCGCATTTTCGAGGACCGGCGGAAATCCACATCCTATGTCTGCGACGTGCCCGTGCTGATCGAGAAGCGGCTGTTTGATCTGGGCAGCGCGATCCAGACCGCGATGAACGCCGGCTCGCCCAAGCCATAACAGCCCAAGACATTTCATTCGCGCCGAGCATTGGCCTATTGGCTCGGGCGCGGCTCGGGCGTGGCATCCTGCAGAGGCAGGATGGCGGCGAGCCAGCCGTCGGTGCCTTCGGGAAACCAGGCGACATTCGAATAGCCGATGGCGGCGGCGCGTTTGGCGGCATTCCACGACATCCAGCAATTCGCCAGGCAATAGATCACGACCATCCTGGCGCGGTCGCCGCCGGTCGCCTTCTGCAGCCCGTTGGCGAAATAGTCGGCCATGCTGGGGGCGAGCTCGCCGTAGCCCGTATCGGGCAGCCAGATGCTGCCGGGAATGTCGGCGCGCGGCTTGTCATGCCACAGCGTCCCCTCCGGCAGGTTGCGCGGGCGCGGTGGACGCGGCATCACGTCGACAAACGACGCCGTGTGGTTGCGCCAGAGCTGTTCTGCCTCATCCGTGGTGACGACCCGGGCACCGCGCAGCGTCGCGGGTGTCGGTGCGCGGTAATCTTCAAGGCGATAGCCGTCCGGTTCGGCCACCTCCGCGGCCCGACCCTGAGCGGCAACCAGCATCGCCGCGAGCGCAAGACCGGTGACGGCCCTGATCATGGCCGCTTGGAAAGCGTCTCAGGGGTGATCGGCACGTTGGCTTCATCGAGGATTGGAATGTTGTAGCTGATCAAGAGCTTGTTGATCTCGGGCTGGTTGTCCATGATCAGCTTGTTGAGTGTGCGCTTCCAGTCCTGATCGGCCGGACGGACCGCCATGCCGATCCGATAGGTCATTTGCGGACCGGTCGTGTCCTTGACCAGGGGCACCACGACCAGCGGCGGCGTCGCCTGCTTGGCATAGTAGCCCGCCATCGGCCCCCACAGAATTCCGCAATCGATCACGCCCTGGGCGAGGTCGTCCATCATCGCCTGCGCCGAGGAATCGGCGCGGGTGTCGATGAACAGCGGATAGGACTTGGCCTTGCCCAGCAGGCCGTTCAACGCCATGTAGGTGCTCGGCGGCGTCCGCGCGACGATCCCAATCCGCTTGTCCTTGAGCTTCGGATCACTGATCGTGGTGACATCTTCAAGGCCACTTCCGGGCTTGCTGATCAGCGCATAGGTTGTCCGGTAGTACGGGACCGTCACCTGCGCCTGATCATCGCCCTGGGGAAACCCGATGATCACATCGCAGCGGTACGAGCCCAGCGTCTTGCCGACAAAGCCGGTGGCTTGCGGAAAGTAGGTATAGCTGAGCTTTTTGCCGAGCTTGGCCGCGAACAGTTCGGCCAGCTTGTTCTCAAAACCCTCGCCCTTCTCGTTGGAGAAGGGCAGATTTCGCGGGTCGCCGCAGGCGCGAAACACGTTGGGATCGACCAGTTCGAGCGACCCGGCGCCGTTGTCGGCCTGCGCCAGAGCCTCGACGGAGGGCAGCACGGCAAATCCCCATGCCATTGCGGCTGCGGCCACGACGCCCGCCGCCCACCTTGCGATATGATGTGCCGGCGCGTCCGGCTTCTCGATACGTTCTGGGTTCATTTGATACCTGTGCAGCTTTCCTCGGCCTTTTTGGCGGCGTCTGGCTTGTCTTCAGGGCTGGGCGGGCGGCCGCCTGGAATGGCATTGTTGGCGCGCGCGCGCAGATAGACGTAGATGTCGTCGATGTAGCACATCACGTTGACGTTGGCGGCAAACGACGGCATCACCTTGTCATTGGCGGCATCGACATCCTTGCGGCCGTTGGTGACGATGCCGACGAAGTCCGAATAGCCGAGCGTCTTGAGCGATTCGGCCAGCGCCGGCGCGTAGCTCGAGCCCTCGCCATTGGGGCCATGGCAGACATGGCAGTCCGAATGATAGCGGCGGAAGCCGGAGAAGGTGTACCAGTCGACGGTGCCATCCGGGCTGATCTTGTAGGTCGGGTTGCCGTCCTTATCGAGATACTTGCCATTGTCGGAGGAGGCGACCGCCGGATCGCCCGGCGCCTCGGCCCCGGCGGTTCCGACCGCAGCCAGGCTCGCCAGCACGACGAGCGCGAATTTCCAGGAACTGATCTTCACCTAGACTTGTCCTTGTCGAGCATGGAAACGTCGAGCCTTGAAGCGTCGAACATGAAACCTGCCGCAGGGAGCCTGCGGCGGTGAAACAAATCGGCGCGCAGCAGCAAGGCAGCGCGCCGATTGACGTTGATCCCGCCGTCGGGCCGCTCCTATTCGCTCGGCAGTGCGAACACGGTCAGCGTGCCGCCCAGCGAGGTGTAGGAGGCAAGCCCGGCATAGCCGCCGACGGCGCCAAGCCCGGCGGTATCCACGGTCTTGTCCTTGGGCGGCAGCTTGCCCTGGTCGACGGCGCCATGCCAGGCGGCGGCGTTCTCGGGCTGCAGCAGGCCGGCCGCGAGCCCGATGCCCGCCCAGCCGCCGACACCCGACAGCACGGCGACGTATTGCTTGCCGCCATGTTCATAGGTCATGACGTTGCCGATGATGCCGGAGGGGGTCTTGAACTTGTAGAGTTCCTTGCCGGTCTTGGCATCGACCGCCTTCAGATAGCCTTCCAGCGTGCCGTAGAACACCACGTTGCCGGCGGTCGCCAGCGCGCCGCCCCAGGCGGAGAACTGCTCCTTGTTCGACCACACGATCTTGCCGTCCTTGCCGTCCCAGGCAATGAAATTGCCCATGTTGGAATCGCCCTTGGGCGGATACATCGCCACCGCCGCACCGACATAGGCCTGGCCGGCCGTATAGGCGACCTTGTAGGGCTCATAGTCCATGCAGACGTGGTTGGTCGGCACGTAGAACAGCTGCGTCTCCGGGCTGTAGGCCGCCGGCTGCTCGTCCTTGGTGCCGAGCGCCGCCGGGCAGATCCCCTTCGAGTTGTGGTCTTCGCCGCCATGCTGGGTCGAATAGGCGTCCACCACCAGCGGACGGCCATAGGTCTTGGACGATTTGTCCATGTCGACCTTGCTGGCCCAGTTCACCACCGGGTCGTACTTCTGGGCGACCAGCAATTCGCCGGTGGCCCGGTCCAGCGTGTAGCCGAAGCCGTTGCGGTCGAAATGCGTCAGCAGCTTGCGCGCCTTGCCGTCAATGCTCTGATCGGTCAGGATCATCTCGTTGACGCCGTCATAGTCCCACTCGTCGTGCGGGGTCATCTGGTAGATCCATTTGACCTGGCCGGTATCGAGATCGCGCGCCCAGATCGACATCGACCAGCGGTTGTCGCCGGGCCGCTGCACCGGGTTCCAGGTCGAGGGATTGCCCGAGCCGTAATAAACCAGGTTCAGTTCGGGGTCGTAGGAATACCAGCCCCAGGTGGCCCCGCCACCGATCTTCCATTGATCGCCCTCCCAGGTCGAGGTCGAGGAGTTCGGTCCGACCGGCTTGCCCAGCGAGGTGGTCTTGACCGGGTCGATCAGCGTGTCGGAGTCCGGCCCTTCCGAATAGCCGCGCCAGGCCAGCTTGCCGTCCTTGACGTTGTAGGCGCTGACCCAGCCGCGAACCCCGAATTCGCCGCCGGAAACCCCGATCAGCACCTTGTCCTTGTAGACAAACGGCGCATCGGTGCCGGACTGGCCCTTGCCGGCCTCGCCGTCCATCACCGACCACACCTTCTCGCCGGTCTTGGCGTCGAGCGCCACCAGCGTGGTGTCGGCCTGATGCAGGAAGATCTTGCCGTCGGCATAGGCAACCCCGCGGTTGACGGTGTCGCAGCACATGATCGGGATCACGTTCGGATCCTGTCGCGGCTCATACTTCCAGATGATCTTGCCGTCATGATTGAGATCCAGCGCATAGACCGTGTTCGGAAACGGCGTGTGCACATACATCACGTCGCCAATCACCAGCGGCCCGCCTTCGTGGCCGCGCAAAACCCCGGTCGAAAACGTCCACGCCACCTGCAGCTTCTTGACGTTCGAGGCGTTGATCTGGCTCAGCTTCGAATAACGCGTGTTGGCGTCATCGCCCTGCTGCATCGCCCACTGCTTCGGATCCTTCGCCGCCTTCTCCAGCGCCTCGTCCGCATACGCCAGCGTTCCCTGCAGCGCCATCAGGC
>DASUIA010000060.1:0-5234 GCA_036273255.1 Bradyrhizobium sp. | reverse complement strand
CGTCCTGCAGGGCGATCGGGTCCGTTCCTTCCTCGCGCCGGGCCGAGGCGCAACCGGGCCGGTCAACGCCGGCGTCTACGTCGTCGATCGCTCGATCACCGAGGGGATCAGCCGCTTCCCGGCTTCACTCGAGCAGGACGTATTCCCTTCCCTCGCGGCCAACGGCGGCATGACCGGCACACCCTATCGCGGGTATTTCATCGACATCGGTGTCCTCGAGGACTTCGCGCGCGCCGATGCCGAGCTGAACGAAAGGTTGCGGCGCCCGGCAGTGTTCTTCGATCGCGACGGCGTCCTCAATCATGACTCTGGCTACACTTTTGAGCCGAGCAAGCTGCAATGGATCGACGGCGCCCGCCAGGCGGTCAAAGCGGTCAACGACGCCGGATATTTTGCATTCGTCGTCAGCAATCAATCGGGCGTCGCGCGAGGTCTCTACGAAGAGAGTCATGTTCAGGCGCTGCACCGCTGGATGGCCGATGACATGGCCAGCCTCGGGGCACATATCGACGCGTTCGAATATTGTCCGGATCACCCTGAAGGCACCGTCGAACGCTACCGTCGCGTCAGCGATCGGCGCAAGCCAGCGCCCGGAATGATCACCGACCTGCTCGGCCGTTTCCGTGTCAATGCCGATGCCAGCATCCTGATCGGCGACAAGGAAGGCGATCTGGAGGCGGCGCGGGCCGCCGGCCTCAAGGGCCACCTTTTTCCGGGCGGCAGCCTGGAAGCCTTCGTGAAGCAGCATTTGCCACCCAGACCGGCCGTTACGCCCGAATCAGCCTGAAGCCGGGCGCTTCGGAACGATCAAGGGCCGCCGTCGCCCTGCCCGGTATCGAGATTCCGAACCCCGTGCCACCTCGTCCTGCGGCATGGTTCCGTTGCACGGCGCAGCTATTGTGCTATAGCGCCATCGCATTGCGAAGACTGCAATAATCGCCTTTTGGGGTCCGGCATGGAAGATCTGAGGGATAGCCGCGTACTCGTCACCGGTAGCGACGGATTCATCGGATCGCATGTCGTCGAGCAATTGGTCAGGGCGGGTGCGAAGGTCAAGGCGGTCGTCTATTACAATTCCTTCAACTCCTGGGGCTGGCTCGACACCGTTGCTGCAGACATCAAGCGGTCGGTAGAAGTCGTCGCCGGCGATATTCGCGATCCGCATTTCATGATTTCCGCCGCGGCCGGATGCTCCGACGTCATCCATCTGGCGGCGCTGATCGCCATTCCATTCTCCTATGCCGCACCTGACTCCTATGTCGAAACCAACGTCCGGGGCACCGTGAACGTTCTGCAAGCCGCCCGTCAGGCTGGCGTGCGGCGCTTCGTGCAGACTTCGACCAGCGAGGTCTACGGCACTGCCCAGACCGTGCCGATCCGGGAGAGCCACCCGCTTGTCGGACAGTCTCCCTACGCGGCATCGAAGATTGCCTCCGATCAGATGGCACTCGCCTTCCAGGCCTCCTTTGACTTGCCGGTCGTCGTCATCCGGCCATTCAATACCTATGGGCCGCGGCAGTCGGCACGCGCCGTCATCCCGACCATCATCAGCCAGATTGCCGCCGGCAAGCGCAGGATCCGCCTCGGTGCGGTCAGCCCGACCCGGGATTTCTCGTTTGTCACGGACACTACCAGCGGCTTGATTTCAGGCCTCACCGCGCCGGCGGAACAGACCGTCGGCCAAACCATCAATCTCGGCAGCGGCTTCGAGATATCGATCGGCGACACGGCGAGCATGATCGCGGAAGTAACAGGGATCGAACTCGAGATCGAAACCGACGAGGCACGCTTGCGTCCCGCCAACAGCGAGGTGGAGCGGCTTTGGGCCGACAACGCCAAGGCCCGCCAGCAGCTCGGCTGGTCGCCCGAATTCGGCGGGAGAGAGGGGATGCGTCGCGGGCTGGAAAAGACGGTGCAATGGTTTATGGATCCGGCAAATCTCGCGCGCTACAAAGCCAACGTCTACAACGTATGAGCCGAATGTGGGCATCCCGGTAACGAAGTCCGAACTCTTTGACGTGGGAGCGGTCGTTGCCGCCGTGCAGCGCGCCGTGGGAACGCCCGAGGGAACTCTCGGACTGCACGAGCCGGTCTTTGCGGGAAACGAAGTCGCCTATCTCGAGCAATGCATCAAGAGCACGTTCGTGTCATCGGTCGGCGAGTTCGTTGATCGATTCGAGAACATGCTGGAGGAACTGACCAGCGCCAGGCGCGCGATCGCGGTCGTCAACGGCACCGCCGCCTTGCATGTCTGCTTCAGGCTGGCCGGCGTCGAACCCGGCGAGGAGGTGATGTCGCCGGCGCTGACCTTCATCGCAACCACGAACGCCATCAGCTATTGCGGGGCGACGCCGCACTTTGTCGACAGTTCGTTCGATACGCTCGGGATGGATTCGCGGGCGCTTGCCGCCCGTCTGGACGCCGTTGCGCAGCGCAGCTCGACCGGTACCGTCAATCGTGAGTCCGGCCGCAGGATCGCTGCGATCGTTCCGATGCATACTTTCGGCCATCCGGTCGATCTCGACGGAATCGCCGCGATCGCGCGCCAGTGGGCAATTCCGCTGGTCGAGGACGCCGCTGAATCGCTCGGCTCGACATACAACGGACATGTGGTCGGCTCGCAGGCGCGTCTGGCGGCGCTGAGCTTCAATGGCAACAAGATCGTGACCACCGGAGGCGGCGGGGCGATTCTCACCAATGACGACGAACTCGGGCGCCGCGCCAAGCATCTCACGACCACCGCGAAGCTGCCCCACAAATGGGCTTTCGTGCATGATGAAATCGGCTTCAACTACCGCATGCCCAATCTCAACGCCGCGCTCGGATGCGCCCAGCTCGAGCAACTTGACGGCTTCCTCAAGCGCAAGCGTGCGCTGGCCGCGGCCTATGACCGCGCGTTCGCCGCTGTTCCGGGGATCCAATTCGCTCGTGAACCGGAGGGAGCCGGCAGCAATTACTGGCTCAACGCGATCCTTCTCGATGAGGCGCACGCGGGCTCGCGCGACGAGCTGCTGACCGCGCTCAACGCCAGCGGATTCGGTGCCCGCCCGGCATGGACGTTGATGCATCGGCTTCCGATGTTCGCCGGCTGCCCGCGCGGCGATCTCCGCGTTGCCGAATCGATCGAGCGGCGGTTGATCAATCTACCCAGCAGCGCCAGCATACAGGTCCGAGATGACTGACGGTCTCCGAAAGATCTGCTTTGTAACGGGCAGCCGCGCGGACTTCGGGCTCCTGATCTGGCCGATGCGGGCGATCCGGCAGACGCCGGGGCTGGCGCTGCAGCTCATCGCAACCGGGATGCATCTGTCTCCGGAATTCGGCTACACCGTCAACAATATCGAGGACGAAGGCTTCAAGGTCGATGAAGCCGTCGAAACGCTGCTCAGCAGCGATTCCGGCGTCGGCGTCGCCAAATCGGTCGGGCTTGGCGTGATCGGGTTTGCTGATGCATTCGCGCGGCTCAAGCCGGATCTCGTCGTGGTGCTTGGCGATCGCTATGAAACGCTGGCGGCGGCGCAGGCAGCGATGTTCATGCGATTGCCGATGGCGCATCTGTTCGGCGGCGATGTCACCGAAGGTGCGATCGATGAATCGATCCGCCATGCCATCAGCAAGATGGCGCACCTGCATTTCGCGACAAATGCCGATTCCGCACGGCGGATCGTGCAGCTCGGCGAAGACCCGTCGCGGGTTTTCACGGTCGGGTCGCCGGGGATCGATTCGATCAAGCGGCTGAGGTTGCTGGATCGTGATAGCGTCGGGCGGGAAATTGGAATGCCGCTCGGTGAGCGCAACGCGCTCATCACGTTCCATCCGGTGACGGTCGAAGCGCATCAATCTGCCGGCGCGCTCGACGAATTGCTGGCCGCACTTTCAACGCTCGATGCGGGGTTCCGCCTGTTTTTCACGCTGGCCAATGCAGATGCGGAGGGCCGCGCCCTGAATGAGAGGATCAGGACGTTCGTGTCGGCAAGGCCCAACGCCGTGGCGGTGGCATCGCTTGGACAACTCCGCTACATCAGCCTGATGAACGAGGTTGATGTCGTGGTCGGCAATTCGTCGAGTGGAATCTACGAAGCGCCATCGCTCAACGCGCCCAGCGTCGACATCGGCAATCGCCAGAAGGGACGCGAGCGCGCCGCTTCGGTGTTCCATGCCGCGCCCGAGCGAACAGCCATCGCCGCCGCCATTGCACGGGCGCTGCGTCGCGGACGGCAGCCTACGATCAGTCCCTACGGCGACGGAGAAGCAAGCCGCCGCATCGCCGAGACCATCGCCGCCGTTCCGGACTTCAACGCACTGCTCAGAAAGGGCTTTCACGATATCGCGGCCTCCGGGGTTGGGCCATGACGGCGCAACACACGCTCATCATCGCCGAAGCCGGTGTCAACCATTCAGGCAGTCTCGATACAGCGCTCGCCCTCGTCGACGCGGCGGCGGATGCCGGCGCCGACATCGTCAAGTTCCAGACCTTCAACGCCAATTCGCTGGCGGGTCGCTCGGCGCCCAAGGCAGATTATCAGCAGCGCACCACCGACGCTTCGGAAAGCCAGCGCACCATGCTGCAGCGGCTCGAACTGCCGCATTCGGCCCATCACCCGCTCATCGCGCGGGCAAAACAGCGCGGAATCGAATTTCTGTCGACGCCCTTCGATCCGAAGTCTCTCGAGTTCCTGCTGTCGCTTGACCTAGCGCGCATCAAGATCGGCTCGGGCGACCTGACCAATGCGCCGCTGCTGCACTCGGTGGCGAGGGCCGGCGCGACGCTGATCCTGTCCACGGGCATGGCGACATTGGGAGAAGTCGAGGAGGCACTCGGCGTGCTTGCCCATGGCTATTCCCAAAGCGCGGGCCCGCCCGGCATCGCGGCATTTCGCACCGCATGGCGCGATCCGGGGGCACGCCAACACCTTGCCCGGCATGTCAGCCTGTTGCACTGCACGACCGAATACCCCTGCCCATCGGCAGATGTGAATCTCGCGGCAATGGAGACGATGCGGCGCACGTTCCGGCTCGCGGTCGGATATTCCGACCACACCGACGGCATCGAAATCGCACTGGCTGCAGTGGCGCTCGGCGCCAGCATCATCGAAAAGCACCTGACGCTCGACCGCAACGCGGAAGGACCGGACCATGCCGCCTCGCTGGAGCCGGCAGACTTCAAGCGCATGGTCTTGGCAATCCGGCGGATCGAGGAGGCGCTCGGCGATGGCGTCAAGGCGCCGAAGGAA
>DASUIA010000059.1:0-7496 GCA_036273255.1 Bradyrhizobium sp. | reverse complement strand
TCGCGTCCACCACATCCCGTCCCGCGTTCGTGACGATCGCGAAACGCCCCTCTTGCCGGAACGGGACGGCCGCCCTTAAGCCACTGATTTGGGGTCGGTGTGAAGCGCAATCTTGCCCGTCGTGCCACTGTGCCGCAGCTCCCTCCTTCGTCATTCCGGGCTCGCGCCAAGCGGGCGCGCCCCGGAATGACGAGGGAGAGACTTGCGCAAGAGGCGCGCCCGGGAATGACGGCGCTTCTGCATTCCCACCGTCGTCGCTATTGCTCCTCGCCATGACGGCGCGCTGCGTCCTGAAATGACGAGTCGCTTTACCCAGTAGCGTGGTCTTGGAGGCTGGGGCTGGGGGCGGCGCTGGTAGCGATTCGCGGCTACTGCCTCACGCAGATCACGCGCACCACGGAGGCTTTCGGCTCCGACGATCCGCTCGCGGCCTGGACGGCGTTGGTCCTGAGAAATTCACGCACCGCATCGGCCGTCACCAGCACCGCTTGCGCCGCGGGCGGTGCGTTCGGCGGTCCCGCCACGACCAGCGGCTTCAATAGCCCCAACCCGGCGAAGGCGCCGTCGGCGTCGAATGCGGGGGCACCGGAAAAGCCCAATCCGGGTGCCGGCGACAACGCCGGTTCGTTGCCGCTGCCGATCTGTGCGACCACGGCCTTGACGCTGGTGACCGCCGATCCGCCGCCCTGATTTTTCGGATCGGCAATGCCGGTGAGTTCGACGGCCGGCTTGGCCACCCCGTTGTTCAGGCCCAGCGGCTTCAGGCCGCGTGCGCCGTAGATGCGCAACAAGGCGAGCTCATGCTGCTTGTCCTCGGCGATACGGTCGGCGCGGCCGAAGCCGGCGATGCTGATGGACAGGCACCCATCGGCGATCTGGCGGTCGGCAACGATCGCGCCATCGTCGCTGACCACGACGCCGGTGCCATATTCGACGGTCTTGCGCGGCGGCGAGCCCGCCATCTGAGCCAGGGTCGGAAACGGATTGAACGCGCTCGACATCGCGATCACCACCGGCTCGACGGTGTTTTCGGTGGCCTGATCGTACAGAACGGTGAGGATACGAACCTCGTCGCCCTTGAACGTGCCGCGCACATAGAACTTCTTCAGGCCTTGCAGGCCCGACAGCACGAAGAAGTCCGGCTTGACGGCGGTATAGTCGATGCTGCGGCCGGCCGGCTCTTTCCTTTCACGCTCGGCCAGTTTTGCGCTGGTCGGGTTGGCTTCCCTGCGCCGCGCCAGCAGCACCTGGATGGTCCCGGTGGCGGAACTCCATTTGGCGCCGTTGGCGTCGCTGGATTGCTGCGGTACCAGCTTGGTCGGCACGCCGAGCCGTACCCCGCTGCCGGGGTCGGTGACGATTTTCCAGCCGACATTCTCCTGCCGCCGCTTCGCGGTTTCGGCCAGCACGCCGCGCTCCTGTGGATTGAGCACGCCCGTCGGCTTGCCGCCCCGCTCCTTCTGGAATTGCCTGATGGCGGCGACCATGCGCTCGCTGACTTCGCCGGTGATGGCGCCATTGTACTGGCCGCCCCAGGCGAGGTCCGACTGCAGCGCCAGGCGTTTGCCCTGCGCCATCGCCTCCGCAGTATCGGCCGGGGCCTGCAGTGCCGGGCGGATCGGAACCGTCGCCACCCGCTTCGGCTTGATGCCCGCGGCCGGCCACGGCTTCGTCTGCGCCCATGCCGGCGCTGCCGCGGCCGCGAATATCAAGGTTGCCGTC
This sequence comes from Bradyrhizobium sp., assembly GCA_036273255.1. Taxonomy (GTDB): domain Bacteria; phylum Pseudomonadota; class Alphaproteobacteria; order Rhizobiales; family Xanthobacteraceae; genus Bradyrhizobium. The sequence continues at coordinate 5,774 of DASUIA010000059.1, read as the reverse complement.
AGCAGCGATCTCATGACAAATCTTGGGTCATTGACGTCCGCCCAATTAAGCACATCTGCTTGGTCGGCAACAGCGGGCCGGGGACGGCGATCGATGGCAAAACGGCAGCGCAAGGATATCGTCCGATCATGTTGAGTGCCGACGAACTCGAGCGTTACGCCCGCCATATCGTGCTGCGCGAAGTCGGCGGTCCCGGCCAGGCCGCGCTGAAGGAGGCCGCGGTGCTGGTGATCGGCGCCGGTGGGCTGGGGGCGCCGGCGCTGATGTACCTCGCGGCCGCCGGCGTCGGCGCGCTCGGCGTGGTCGATGACGACATCGTGTCGCTATCCAACCTGCAGCGTCAGATCATTCACACCACGCCGGATGTCGGCCGGCGCAAGGTCGACAGCGCCGCGAGCCAGATCCATGCGCTCAATCCGCATGTCCGGCTGGCGGCGCACGCCACGCGGCTCGATGCGCGCAACGCCATGGCGCTGATCGGCGGTTACGATCTGGTGCTCGACGGGTCGGACAATTTCGAAACCCGCTATCTGGTTGCCGACGCCTGTTTCCTGGCTGCGAAGCCGCTGATCACGGCGGCGCTTGGCGTGTTCGACGGATCGCTGACCACGATCCGCGCGCATGAGAAGAACGCCGACGGCGAGTTCAACCCGACCTATCGCTGCCTGTTTCCGGATCCGCCGCCGCCCGGCACGGTTCCGGCCTGCGCCGAGGCCGGCGTGATGGGTGCGCTAGCCGGCGTGCTTGGCTCGATGATGGCACTGGAGGCGATCCGCGAGATCGTCGGCTTCGGTGAGGGCCTGGTCGGCCGGCTGTTGATGGTCGATGCCCGCGCGATGCGCTTTGAAACGCTGCGCTATCGGCGCGATCCGGCCAACCCGCTCAATGGCGACGGCCCGGTCATTACCGATTTGAGCCGGCATCGCTAGACCATTTTCCGGCGCCGTGGATTCATCCTTCGAGACGCACGCCTCGCTTTTCGTCAGGGCCGGGCTTCGTCCCGGCCATGACGAGCAGACGAATGCAGAAGCAGCCGCTTACAGCATGCTCGGCAGCACGCGGTCCGGCGGCTTGTGGTTGTCGAGGAAGGTCCGGATGTTGATGATCACCTTCTCGCCCATCTCGACCCGGCCCTCGATGGTGGCCGAGCCCATGTGCGGCAACAGCGTCACCTTGCCGGCGCGCGCGAGCCGCACCAGCTTGGGATTGACCGCGGGCTCGTGCTCGTAGACGTCGAGGGCGCAGCCGGCGATCTCGCCGGTTTCGATCAGCTTGATCAGTGTTTCCTCGTCGATCACCCCGCCACGCGCGGTGTTGACGACATAGGCGTCCTTGCGGATCAGCTTCAGCCGCCGTGCCGAAACCAGATGAAAGGTTGCCGGCGTGTGCGGACAGTTCACCGAAATGATGTCCATCCGCGCCAGCATCTGGTCGAGGCTTTCCCAGTAGGTCGCACCAAGCTCGTCGGCGATGCGCGGCGCCACCGGGCGGCGGTTGTGATAGTGGATCTGCAGGCCGAAGGCGCGCGCCCGCCGCGCCACGGCCTGGCCGATGCGGCCCATGCCGATGATGCCGAGCCGCTTGCCGCCGATGCGGTGGCCGAGCATCCAGGTCGGCGACCAGCCCGGCCAATGCTTGCCCTCGGTGAGGATCGAGGCGCCCTCGATCAGCCGGCGCGGCACCGCGAGGATCAGCGCCATGGTCATGTCGGCGGTGTCCTCGGTCAGGACCTTTGGCGTGTTGGTCACGGTGATGCCGCGCGCATGGGCGGCGGCGACGTCGATATTGTCGACCCCGTTGCCGAAATTGGCGATCAGTTTCAGGCGGCAATCGGGCTGCTTGAGCAGCTCCTCGGTGATCTCGTCGGTAACGGTTGGCACCAGCACATCGGCCGAGCGCACGGCTTCGGCGATCTGCTCGGGGCTCAACGGCGTATCGTCGAGATTGAGCCGGGCGTCGAACAGCTCGCGCATCCGGGTCTCGATCGAGTCCGGCAGCTTGCGGGTAACGACAACGAGCGGCTTTTTCTTGACCGACATATCCTGCTCTCATGAGGCCGAGGGTGCTGCCGGGGGGCGTGAACTTCGGATCCGGGACTTCCCTCGTTCAGTCCTCATTAACCCGGTTGTTCGACACTGCGGCTGCCGCGCGATCCGGCGTTTGCCTTGGTTTCCTTGGGTTCCCGGGAGCTTTCAGAGCCTCGCTCTGGCTTTCGGTATTCCGTCCTCTCTAGCAGAAGGCCGGCCCAAGACAAGAACTACGGCAGGCGCCGCGGCCTCGCAGGCCAAGGGCAATCGGGACGGGACGGGGCTTTGAGGGGTCGGCGTTCGCAAGTTTTTCAGCTCGACGAATTTGAGCTGATACCGCGGCGGGAGACGGGTTGATGGCGTTGGGGCGTTTTTGTTCGGTCGTGGTGCTAGCCGGCGCTGCGATGGGGGCATCGATCAGCACCGGATTTTCGGCAAAGGATACGGCTGTCACCACCAGCGGCCTGCCGGTGCCACGCTATGTCAGTCTCAAATCCGATCATGTGAACGTCCGGGCCGGTCCGACCAAGGACAATGATGTTTCCTGGGTTTACACCCGCGCCGGCCTGCCGGTCGAGATCACCGCCGAATTCGAAAACTGGCGGCGGGTACGGGACTCCGAGGGTGCCGAGGGCTGGGTCTACCACTCCCTGTTGTCCGGCCGCCGCACCGCCGTCGTCACCATGAAGACCAAGGACGAACTGGCGCCGCTCTATGACAGCGCCGATCCCAGAAGCGGCGTCGCCGCCCGCTTGCAGGCCGGGGTCGTGGCGCAGGTCAGGAAGTGCGGCTCAGGCTGGTGCCACGTCAGCGGCAACGGCTTCGACGGCTGGATCCAGCAGGAGCGGCTTTGGGGCGTCTACGCCGACGAAAAGGTGGATTAGCTTTCCCGGATCGTCATTGCAAACGAGCGACGGTAGCCAGGAAAATTCAGCGTTTCTTGCGCAGCCGGATCACCACGTCGACCCGGGCGATTTCATAGCCTTCGGGCACTTCCGGCATCGCCTGCAGCATCATATGCGGGTTCGGAATGTCGACCAGTTCGTGGCTGTTCTCGAGATAGAAATGATGATGCGCCGACACGTTGGTGTCGAAATAGGTCTTGGTGCCGTCGATGCTGACCTGGCGCAGCAGGCCCGCATCGGTCAACTGATTGAGCGTGTTGTAGACCGTGGCGAGCGAGACCGGGACCTTGGCGAGCGTGGCCTCCTCGTAGAGCATCTCCGCGGTGAGATGGCGCGCGCCCTTGCCGAACAGCAACCAGCCGAGCGCCATCCTTTGACGGGTGGGGCGCAGGCCAGCCGCTTGCAGCATTTCGTTGACGTCGTGCCATGGGCAACCCGTCAGCGCCGGCTCGCGTCCGCGGGCCGTAGAAATGACAGCGTCATCATTCAACATCGAGGCGTCGTCGCTCAGTTCCACGTCAGGCACCACACTCATTACCTTGCTCTACCTCTACCACCGTGGAATATAACGAGGAAACGGCTTAGATGCAAGTTTTTCGCAACTAGAACAAGCCCAAGGTCCAGAAAAACCTGGGTCGCGCAGCGGCGATTTACCCGCCCCCCGGCGCTTTGCCGCTCGGGGCGGCTATGTTAGAGGTCCGCCAACCAGCTTATGCAATTGCTGCAAAGGTGAGCGCCGGTTGCCGCAGGTCATCCTGACCCGGGGCGGTCGCGCCAATGGGCGATATTTGGCGTGCTTCCTGCTCGAAAGCGGGTCGGAACGCTTCATCGGGATGTTGAGAGAGGCTGGCACATGCCGGGGCGCAGCAGTTACGACTATGAAGATTTGCTGGCGAGCGGCCGGGGCGAGATTTTTGGCCAGGGCAATGCGCAACTGCCACTGCCGCCGATGCTGATGTTCGACCGCATCAGCGAAATTTCCGCTACCGGCGGCGAATATGGCAAGGGGCTGATCCGCGCCGAACTCGATGTCAAACCGGATCTCTGGTTTTTCGGCTGCCATTTCAAGGGCGATCCCGTCATGCCGGGGTGCCTCGGGCTCGACGCGCTCTGGCAGATGGTGGGGTTTTTTCTGGCCTGGAGCGGCGGCCAGGGCCGTGGCCGCGCGCTTGGCCTTGGCGAATTGAAACTCGCCGGCCAGGTGATGCCGAACGTACGCAAGATTGTGTACAACGTCGACATCAAACGCGTGATGCGGCTAAAGCTGATGCTCGGCATCGCCGACGGGTGGCTTTCCGCCGATGGCGAGATTATCTATCGCGCCAAGGATTTGAAGGTAGGGCTGTTCCGACAGGATGCGGCGGTGCAGCCGGAGAGGTAAGATAGTTGCTCGGGCCACCAGGGCGGTTTTCGCTTCATCGGCGGCCATGAAATAAAGCGCAACGGCAGGGCGAGGCGATCATGAGGCGGGTTGTCATCACGGGGATGGGTATTGTCTCGTCCATCGGAAACAACACCCAGGAAGTGCTTGCGAGTCTCCATGCGGCGAAGTCCGGAATCACGCGCGCGGACAAATATGCCGAACTCGGCTTCCGCTCCCAGGTGCAGGGCGCGCCGACACTCAATCCGGCTGACGTGATCGACCGCCGCGCGATGCGCTTCCTCGGCGAGGGAGCGGCCTGGAACCACATCGCGATGGAACAGGCGATCCTGGATTCCGGCCTGCAGCCCGACGAGGTTTCCAATGTCCGCACCGGCATCATCATGGGTTCCGGCGGCCCCTCCGCCCGCACGCTGGTCGAGGCCGCCGATACCACCCGCAGCAAGGGACCGAAGCGGGTCGGCCCGTTCGCGGTGCCGAAGGCGATGTCGTCGACCGCCTCGGCTACGCTTGCCACCTGGTTCAAGATCAAGGGCGTGAACTATTCGATCTCGTCGGCCTGCGCTACCTCGAATCATTGCATCGGCAACGCCTACGAGACCATCCAGATCGGCAAGCAGGACGTCATCTTCGCCGGCGGCTGCGAAGAGCTCGACTGGACACTGTCGGTGCTGTTCGACGCGATGGGGGCGATGTCGTCGAAATACAACGATACGCCTGCGACCGCATCGCGCCCCTATGATGTCAGCCGCGACGGCTTTGTCATCGCCGGTGGTGCCGGCGTGGTGGTGCTGGAGGAGCTCGAACGTGCCAAGGCGCGCGGCGCGCGCATCTACGGCGAGGTCGTCGGCTATGGTGCGACCTCCGACGGTTATGACATGGTTGCGCCGTCGGGCGAGGGCGCCGAGCGCTGCATGCGGATGGCGATGGCAACGGTGAACGGCAAGATCGACTACATCAATCCGCATGCAACCTCGACTCCGGCGGGCGACCCGCCGGAAATCGAGGCGATCCGCAAGGTCTTCGGCACCGGCGAGAAGTGCCCGCCGATTTCCGCGACCAAGGCGCTGACCGGCCACTCGCTCGGCGCCACCGGCGTGCAGGAGGCGATCTATTCGCTGCTGATGATGAACAACGGCTTCATCTGCGAGAGCGCCAACATCAGCGAGCTCGACCCGGTCTTTGCCGACATGCCGATCGTGCGCAAGCGGGTTGACAATGCGAAGCTGGGAACCGTGCTTTCGAATTCGTTCGGGTTCGGCGGCACCAACGCCACGCTGGTGTTCAAGCGGCTGGATGCGTGAGGTTCCAGCCGGCCTCGTCACGTCGAGCGCAAGCGGACCCCCGATATTGCGCGGCTCCCGTCGATCATCCAGATCGCAATTGCCGGATCGGCCCCGGGCACGGACGATGACGCGAGAGCCATGAGTGGAGCGCCGAAATCATGAACGATTGGATGAA
>DASUIA010000058.1:0-62603 GCA_036273255.1 Bradyrhizobium sp. | reverse complement strand
ACGGCGGCTTACGATGCGGCGATTTCGAACTGGTTCGCGGCCGAGCTCGACACCGACGCGCCGGACTTCCGCGCCTTCGGCGGAAGGCTGATCCAGGCGCTGCGCTATGGCGAGAACCCGCACCAGACCGCCGCCTTCTATCGCACGCCCGACCGGCGCCCCGGCATTGCCACGGCGCGGCAGTTGCAGGGCAAGGAACTGTCATACAACAACATCAACGACACCGACGCGGCCTATGAATGCATCGCCGAATTCGATCCGGCGCGCACCGCCGCCTGTGTCATTGTCAAGCATGCCAATCCCTGCGGCGTCGCCGAAGCCGGCGATCTCGTCAGCGCCTACCGCAAGGCCTTCGCCTGTGACACCCAGTCGCCCTATGGCGGCATCATCGCCGTCAATCGCACGCTGGACGCCGATGCGGCCCGCGCCATCACCGAGATCCTGACCGAAGTCATCATCGCGCCCGATGCGACCGAGGAGGCGATTTCAATCGTCGCCAAGCGGCGGAACCTGCGGCTGCTGCTGGCTGGCAGCCTGCCCGACCCGCGCGCCGCCGGCCTGACCGCGAAAACCGTCGCCGGCGGCCTCCTGGTGCAGAGCCGCGACAACGCCGTGGTCGACGACATCACGCTGAAGACCGTGACCCGGCGTGCGCCCTCCGATGCCGAACTGCGTGACCTCAAATTTGCGTTTCGGGTCGCCAAGCACGTCAAGTCGAACACCATCGTCTATGCCAAGGATCTCGCCACCGTCGGCATCGGCGCCGGACAGATGAGCCGGGTCGATTCGGCACGCATCGCGGCGCGCAAGGCGCAGGATGCCGCCGCCGACGCCAAGCTCGCCCAGCCTCTGACCAGGGGTTCGGTCGTGGCGTCCGATGCCTTCTTCCCATTCGCGGACGGACTGCTGGTCGCGATCGAAGCCGGCGCTACCGCCGTGATCCAGCCTGGCGGATCGATCCGCGATGACGAAGTCATCAAGGCCGCCGACGATGCCGGCATCGCCATGGTATTCACCGCCGTCCGGCATTTCCGGCATTGACCTCAGCCGTCATTGCCGGGCATGACCAGGGAAATCAATCCCGCACCCGGGCCAGCAGTGCCAGCCCGGCAACGAAAAACAGCACCAGCACCGCCATCCCCGCCTTCTGGCTCTGCGTCAGCCCCGTGATGATTCCGATCAGCAGCGGCCCGATGAACGAGGTGACCTTTCCGGTCAGCGCGAACAGCCCGAAATATTGCGCGATCCGATCCCTCGGCGCGATCCGGATCAGCAAGCTGCGCGACGCCGCCTGCAGCGGTCCCCCCGCCGCGCCGATCAGGCACCCCAGCACCAGATAAGCGCGCTCCGCGGCCGACGCGAACAACGCGCCACCCGGCGATGGCGGCGCCACCTGGACGAAGAATACGTGATCCCTGTCGACCAGCAGGATCACGATGATCGCCAGCAGCAGCATCGACATGCTGCCGGCTATCACGGTTTTCGGCCCGAGCAGATCGTCGAGCTTGCCGCCGAGCCAGGCGCCGAGTGTGCCGGCGATGGCGAGGATGATGCCGAAGCTGCCGATCTGGATGGTATTCCAGCCGAAGGTACCGGCGGCGTAGATGCCGCCGAACGCAAACAGCGACACCAGCCCGTCGGTATAGATCATGTTGGCGAGCAGGAACGCAGCCATCGATTTCCGCCTGGGCAATTCGCGCAGCGTGTCGCGCAGCTCGGTCAGGCCCTCCCGCAGCGCCTCGCGTATGGGGCATTTCGCCGGATAATCCGGGGTCAGCAAGAACATCGGCAGCACGAAGACGACGAACCAGATGCCAGTGAGCGGGCCGCTGATGCGATCGCCCTGATGGGTGACCGGATCGAGACCGAACAGCGGAACGAAGCCGAACAGCGTGCGTCCGGTTTCGGGGCTGGCCGCCAGGAAGCCGAGTACCAGGATGAGACTGAGGATACCTCCGACATAGCCGGTCGCCCAGCCGGTGCCGGACAGTCGGCCGATCTGATCCGGTGGCACCAGGGTCGGCATCATCGCATTGTTGAAGACGGTGGCGAATTCGACCCCGATCGTTGCCAAGGCGTAGGCGAGCAACAGCGGTAAGATCACGCCGGGGTCTCCGGGCCTGCCAAACCACATCAGGCCGGAGCCGATCACCAGCATCGCGCCGAAGGCAGCGATCCATGGCTTGCGGCGGCCGCTGGCATCGGCGATCGCGCCGAGCACCGGCGACATCAGCGCGATCAGCAGGCCGGCGGCGGCGGTGGCAAACCCCCACAATGATTGCCCGCTCGCCGCATCCGGGGCGACATGGGTGGCAAAATAGGGGGCAAACACGAAGGTCGTGATCAGCGTGAAATAAGGCTGCGCGGCCCAATCGAAGAAAATCCAGCCGATCACCGCCGAGCGCGGCGGATATCGCTGCATATCGGCAATGCACGGGTCCGAAGCTATCGCCATGCTTGAAATATCCTGCCAATCGCGAGGAGGCGTTTGCCTGCAGCCGCGAACCCCGTATAGCATCCGCGACCGCAGCAACGCTTCCCTGTTTCGTGATTGCTACCGGCGGCAGAATTTTGATGAATTTCCTTGCAGCCACACGCCGCCGGATCCTTGCCGGTCTCATGCTCCTCGTCGTGGGTGGCATGTCTGCTTCGGCGCAGGAGCAGCACCGCAGCTTTTATACGCCGCCTCCGGCCGGCACGTTTCATGCCGTGGGCGCCGAGCACGGCATGGTGGTGGCGCAGGAAAGGATCGCGGCACAGATCGGCGCCGAGGTGCTGAAACGTGGCGGCAATGCGGTCGATGCCGCGGTAGCCACCGGCTTTGCCATGGCGGTGACCTATCCCCGCGCGGGCAATATTGGCGGCGGCGGCTTCATGGTGATCCACTCGGTCGAGCGCCACGAGGACGTCGCCATCGACTATCGCGAGACGGCGCCGGCGGCGAGCACATCCCGGATGTTCCTCGGACCTGATGGCAAGCCCGATGCCGCAAAGTCGCGCGATTCCGCGCTCGCCGTCGGCGTTCCCGGCACCGTCGCCGGACTGGCGCTGGCGCTTGAAAACTACGGCTCCGGCAAATTGACGCTGGCGGAAATCCTGCAACCTGCCATCGATCTCGCGCGCAACGGGATTGTCGTCGCCGACGACAGCGCCGATACGCTGCCGGACTGGCACCGGCGGCTGGCGCGCTGGCCCGCATCGGAGAAGATCTTTTCCCGCGCGGACGACACGACACTGCGCGAAGGCGACCGGCTGATCCAGACCGATCTCGCCGCGACGCTTGCTGCGATCGCCGACCAGGGTCCACGCGGATTTTACCAGGGTCAGGTCGCGGCAAGGCTGGCAAAGGCGGTCAGCGACGCCGGCGGGATCATGACGTCGGACGATTTGAAAGCGTATCGTGCCATCATCCGGGCGCCGATCCGCGGCAGCTATCGCGGCTACGACATCGTCGCAATGCCGCAGCCATCGTCCGGCGGCGTCGTACTGCTGGAGGCCTTGAACATCCTCGAGGGCTTTCCCATGCAGGACATGCATCAGGGCTCGACCGCTTCGCTCCATGTGATGATCGAGGCCATGAAGCGCGCCTATGCCGACCGGGCGCGGTATCTCGGCGACCCCGCCTTTGTCAATGCCCCGGTCGCGACGCTGATCTCCAAGGACTACGCTGCAAAGCAGCGTGCCAGCATCGATCTTGACCGCGCCACGCCGTGGACCGATGCGCTTTCGGCGACGCTCCCGCATGAAGGCAGCAACACCACCCATTTTTCGGTGGTCGACGCTGATGGCAACGCAGTCAGCAACACTTATACGCTGAATTTCAGCTACGGCGTCGGCCTGGTCGCTGAAGGCACCGGCGTGCTGCTCAACAACGAGCTCGACGATTTCACCGCGGCGCCCGGTGCCGCGAATGCTTTCGGCCTGGTCGGATTCGAGGCCAACCTGCCCGGCCCCGGCAAGCGGCCCCTGTCGTCGATGTCGCCGACCATCGTTCTCAGGGATGGCAGGCCGGTGCTGGTGACCGGCTCGCCCGGCGGCAGTCGCATCATCTCGACGGTGCTGCAGGTGATATTGAATGTGCTCGACTACCACATGGATGTCGCCTCGGCGGTGGCGGCGCCTCGGCTGCACCATCAATGGCTGCCGGACGAGGTCCGGATCGAGCACGGTTTCCCCGACGATGTCATCGCGGGGTTGCGGGCCAAGGGCCACACCGTGATCGAATCGCTCGGCTATTCCTCGGCCAACTCGATCGCCGTGACGCCGGACGGAATATTCGGCGCGCCCGATCCGCGCACCCGCGGCGCGTTTGCCGCCGGCGAATAGATGTTTTTCCGCGCGGTGCCGCCGATTGGCTGATGACAGCATCCGCGATCGGGGTAGATTTGGCCCGTGGGAGTTCACCCGATGACGTCACTCGAGGGCAAGACATTGTTCGTTTCCGGCGGCAGCCGGGGCATCGGGCTTGCGATCGCGCTGCGCGCTGCGCGGGACGGCGCCAATGTCGCGATCGCGGCGAAGACCGCCGAGCCGCACCCGAAACTCAAGGGCACCATCTACACCGCGGCCGACGATATTCGGACCGCCGGAGGCCGGGCTCTGCCGATCCTCTGCGACATCCGCGAGGAGGCGCAGGTGATGGCCGCCATCGACCGGACTGTCGCCGAATTCGGCGGCATCGATATCTGCGTCAACAATGCCAGTGCCATCAGCCTCACCAATTCGCAGGCGACCGACATGAAGCGGTTCGACCTGATGATGGGAATCAACACCCGCGGCACCTTCATGGTGTCCAAATACTGCATCCCGCATCTGAAAGAGGCGGAGAACCCGCACATCCTCATGCTGTCGCCGCCGCTCGACATGAAGACGAAATGGTTCCAGGACTCCACGGCCTATACCATGGCGAAGTTCGGCATGAGCATGTGCGTGCTCGGCCTGTCCGGCGAACTGCGCGGCGCCGGCGTCGCGGTCAATGCGCTGTGGCCGCGCACCACCATCGCCACCGCGGCGGTGGGCAATCTCCTGGGCGGCGACGCCATGATGCGCGCGAGCCGTACGCCGGAAATCATGGGCGATGCGGCACATGTGATTTTCACCAGGCCGGCGCGCGACTTCACGGGACAGTTCTGTATCGACGACAAGGTGCTGTACGACAGCGGCGTGCGCGACTTCGATCGCTATCGCGTCGATCCGTCGGTGGCGCTGATGTCGGATTTCTTCGTGCCCGACGACGACGTGCCTCCGCCCGGCGTCGTCGTGACGGCATTATCGTCGGTTGGCGGGGCCCAGAAGTCGCGCTAGAAGTTGGCGCCGATCCGGGCGCGGGGTGATCTGTGATTTCGCGGAATGTCATGGCCGGCACGGCGTCGCTGATCGCCGTTGTCGCCATTGTGTTGGCCTCGGTGATTTTCCGACCGGATCGCGCCCTTCGCGTCGCAACCGGCGCAGTCGCCGATGCCGTCTGCGCCAAGACCTTCGTATCGGGACTCGATCCGCAGACCGTGTTCACGGAGAGCATGGAGCGACCCGGCATTCGCCGGCTGCGTTGGCTGATGCGATATCGACTCGATCGCGCCCGGAAGTCCGTGGACACGTCGTTGCTGGGACTGCTTGGCAGCCGCGTCGCATTCCATGATGGCCTGGGTTGCGTCCGGCTGCATGGATCGAGGGAACCCTATCTGCTCAAGAGTGACTTCGACGCGCTGAGAACGCCGAAGAATCCGTCGCTGCTGCCGGAGATCGCCGGCCCGGCGATCGTCGAGCCGGCCGATCCACTACTGACGGCCGCACTCAATCATGCCTTCGAAGAACCCGCCTCACCGCCGTTCCGGCGCACCAAGGCGATCGTCGTGATCCACGATGGCAAGGTGATCGCCGAACGCTATGCCAAGGGTGTCGGCGTCGACACGCCGCTGCCCGGATTCTCCATGACCAAGTCGGTGGTAAACGCCTTGTTGGGTATTCTGACCATGCAGGGCCGCACGACCCCGTCGTTACCCGCTCCGATCCCGGAATGGCGTGGCGTGACCGATCCGCGCCGCGAGATCGAGGTCGAGCATTTGATGCGAATGACCACCGGTCTGGCGCTCGATGAAACCAACAGCGGCTTTGATCCTTCCAACCAGATGTATCTGTACGACGACATGGCGGCCTTTGCCGTGAAAGCCCCGTTGATCGCGCCGCCGGGTAGCCGGTGGCATTACTCCAGCGCAACCACCCAGTTGCTGGCGCGGATCATCCGCGACATCGCCGGCGGGCCGGAGCAAACGCTGGCCTTTGCGTGGCGCGAACTGTTCAACCCGCTGGGGATGCGCAGCGTGACGCTCGAATTCGACGCGAGCGGCACGCTACAAGGCTCCGCCAACATGCTGGCGAGCGCGCGGGACTGGGCCCGGTTTGGCTTGCTCTATCTGAACGACGGCGAGATCGACGGCCACCGCATCCTGCCGGACGATTGGGTGGGTTTTTCCGCCAGCGCGACGCTGGACACCGACTACGGCGCCGGCTTCTGGACCAATCGCAGCGAACACCCTGACGCCAGAGGGCGTGTTCGCCTCGGCATTCCGCGTGACGCCTTCTTTGCGTCCGGTTATCTCGGCCAGCGCGTCGTCATCCTGCCGACTCAACATCTGGTGATCGCGCGACTTGGCGATTCCGTCGATCCCACAGGCGATATCAGGGGTCTTGCTCGCCTTGTCAGAGAGGTGATTGCGGCAGTGGATCAATAGCGGCGACGTCGATCGCCGCAACTGCGATCGGTTATCTGCCGACGCTGTACGGGCCGCCTTTTTCAAGCGCCCGGTTGTAGGCGGGACGGGCATGAATCCGGTCGAGGAACGCCATCGCCCGCGGGTGGCCTTGATCGAGGCCGGCGCGCGCGGCGGCGGCTTCGAGCGGGAAACTCATCTGGATGTCGGCGGCGGAGAAGGCGTCGCCGGCGAACCATTCGTTCTTGCCGAGTTCACCTTCCCAGTACGCCATATGCTGCTTGAGCTGCGGATTGACCAGCGACGTCAGGGCCTGGTTGGAAACCTTGCGAACCAGCGGGCGCAACAATGCCGGCGCGCGCTTCGGCATCAACGTGAACAGGAGCTTCAGCAGCAGCGGCGGCATCGCCGAGCCTTCCGCATAATGCAGCCAATAGGTGTAGCGCAGCCGTTCCGGCGTGTTCGGAGGCGGGATCAGGCGGCCCTCGCCATAGGTATCGATAATGTATTCCGCGATCGCGCCGGATTCCGCGATGGTGTTGCCGCTGTCGGTGATGACGGGCGATTTTCCGAGGGGGTGGATGGCGCGCAACTCCGCCGGGGCGCGCATGTCCGGCTGGCGCTGATAGCGGACGATCTCGTAGGGCACACCGAGTTCTTCCAGCAGCCAGAGCACACGCTGCGAGCGTGAATTGTTGAGATGGTGGACGGTGAGCATGGTGGCCTTCCCAGGCATCGCGCAGCAGTGCGGCGCCCGGTCGTGCCAGCAGCGCGGCGGAAAGTCGAGCCATCCCCAATAATACCCGGGTGTTATTGACAGCCTTTATTTACCCGGGTAATAATCCGGAAAGCTCAGGAGGTTTCCGATGACTATGCCGCCCGGCCCGGCCGCCATTGCGTTCCAAGGCGACCGCCGCATTGCGGCGGGCGATCTCCGGGAGGTCGCCAGCGCCGCCAAGGCAATCATCGACCGCCACCGCGACGTGTCGATTCTGATCTTTGACGGCAGAACCAGCGCACCGATCGACCTCGATTTCCGCGGCTCGGTCGACGACGTGCTGGCGCGGTTGCCGGAAAGTTCGCGCGCAGGTCCGGACGGCGCAGCGCCACCCGCGCCGCGCGGTCCGGGCCGCCCGAAACTGGGTGTGGTGGCGCGCGAGGTGACGTTGCTGCCGCGGCACTGGGACTGGCTGGCGCAGCAACGCGGCGGCGCGTCGGTTGCAATCCGTCGGCTGGTCGAGCAGGCGCGACGCGGCGGCGACGAGAAGGATCGTCCACGCCAGGCCCAGGAAGCGGCCTATCGTTTCATGGCCGCTATGGCCGGCAATCGGCCGCATTATGAAGAAGCGATCCGCGCGCTGTTCGCGCCCGACCCGGTTCGCTTCGAGAAAATGATCTCCGGATGGCCCGCTGACGTGCGCGACCACGTCGCCAGGCTCGCAGAAGGCGCGCTTTACGCCCACACCGGGACGTGAGTCGGTTGATCCCGCAAACGTGAACCGATAGGCTGGTTGGAATGATAGGGATCATATAAGAAGCCACGTCTCGAGGGAGATCGCCGTGAGCCCAATCGCCCCGCAATTCATGTTCGACTTCGGCAGCCCCAATGCGTTCCTCAGTCACGAAGCGATCCCGGCGATCGAGCAGCGCATCGGTGTCAAGTTCGAATATGTCCCGATCCTGCTCGGCGGCATCTTCAAGGCCACCAACAATAAATCGCCTGCCGAAACGCTGGCCGGCGTCAAGAACAAGCGTGAATTTCACGCGCTGGAAACCGAGCGGTTTGTCAAACGCTTTGCGGTCAGGCCATACACCTGGAATCCGTTCTTTCCGGTCAATACGCTGAACCTGATGCGCGCCGCCGTGGCGGCGCAGTTCGAGGGCGTGTTCGACCGATATGTCGAGGCGGCGTTTCACCACATGTGGGTCGAACCGAAGAAGATGGACGATCCCGAAGTGGCCGCCACCGCGCTCGCCGCCTCCGGCCTCGATGCGAACAAGCTGCTGGCCCGTTCGCAGGACGCCGAGGTCAAGGCGAAACTGATCGAGAACACCCGGTCCGCGGTCGAGCGCGGCGCCTTCGGCTCGCCGACCTTCTTTGTCGGCAAGGAAATGTTTTTCGGCAAGGAGCAGTTGCGCGAGGTCGAGGAAATGGTGACGGGCAAATAGCGCCTCCGGCCGGCGGGACCAAACTGCCCACAGGGTGGAGAAGACAAATGCAGAAACGCAACGCGACCGCCGCGGTGATTGGCGCCGGCGACTATATCGGGGCCGAGATCGCCAAGAAATTCGCTGCCGAAGGCTTTACCGTATTCGCGGGGCGGCGGGACGGCGCCAAGCTCGAGCCGCTGGTCAGGGAGATCGAGGCCGCGGGCGGATCGATTGTCGCACGCGCGCTCGACGCCCGGAAGGAAGATGAGGTCGCGGTCTTTCTCGGTGACGCCGACAAGCACGCGCCGCTGGAGGTCTGCATCTTCAATGTCGGCGCCAACGTCAACTTCCCGATCCTGGAAACCACCGACCGGGTGTTTCGCAAGGTCTGGGAAATGGCGTGCTGGGCCGGCTTCCTGGCCGGACGCGAATCGGCGCGGTTGATGGTGCCGCGCGGCCAGGGCAACATCTTCTTTACCGGCGCCACCGCGTCGCTGCGCGGCGGCAGCGGCTTTGCCGCCTTCGCCAGTGCCAAATTCGGGCTGCGCGCCGTAGCGCAGGCAATGGCGCGCGAACTCGGTGCCAGGAACATCCATGTCGCGCATCTGATCATCGATTCCGGCGTCGATACCGCCTGGGTGCGCGAACGCCGGGAAAAGCTCTGGGGCAAGGAAGCGCTCGACAATCCCGATTTGCTGATGCCGCCGGCCTCGGTCGCGGCCTCCTACTGGCAACTCTACCAGCAGCCCCGCAGCGCCTGGACGTTTGAACTCGAGATTCGTCCGTTCGGGGAAAAGTGGTAAGAGGCGAGTAGCGAATGGCGAGTAGCAGCTATTCCATTCGCTATTCGCCACTCACTATTCGCCCACTACTCGCCATCCACAGCAAAGGAACCAAGCGATGCGTATTCTCGTGGTCGGCGCCGGCGCCATCGGCGGGTTTTTCGGCGGCCGGATGCTCGAGGCCGGCCGTGACGTTACCTTTCTGGTCAGACCTCGTCGTGCGGCCGAATTGGCCGACGCCGGCCTTGTGATCAAGAGCCCGAACGGGGACGCCACCCTCGAGAACCCGCCGACGGTGCAGGCCGACAAGCTAACCGAAAAGTTCGATGTCGTGCTGCTGAGCTGCAAGGCCTTCGACCTCGACGATGCGATCAAGTCGTTTGCGCCGGCGGTTGGACCGCAGACCGCGATCGTCCCGCTGCTCAACGGCATGCTGCATCTCGACGTCCTCGACCGCAGGTTCGGGAGCGAACGGGTGCTGGGCGGTCTGTGTGCGATCGCCGCGACGCTGAACGACAAGCGCGAGGTGCTGCAGTTGATGCCGATGCAGTCGCTCAATTTCGGCGAACGCGACGGCAAATTGTCAACGCGGGTTCGTGCCATCGCGGACGTCATGGCAAGCGGTAATTTCGGTGGAGTTGCCAGCGAACACATCATTCAGGAAATGTGGGAGAAGTGGGTGTTTCTGGCTTCGCTGGCGGCGTCGACCTGCCTGATGCGCACGTCGGTCGGCAATATCCTGGCTGCGCCCGGCGGCCGGGATTTCATCCTTGGCATGCTCGACGAATGCAGCGCGGTAGCGGTCGCCCAGGGCCACGCACCGCGCGCGCCGTTCCTGGAACGCAGCCGCGGCATGCTCACGGCGGAAGGGTCGCCGATGACCGCATCGATGTTCCGCGACATCAAGGCCGGCGCGCCCGTCGAAGCCGATCATGTGATCGGCGATCTGGTCGCGCGCGGCGATGCCGCGAAGGTGCCGGTGCCGAAGCTGCGTACCGCCTACATCCATCTCAAGGCGTACGAGAAGCAGCGCGGGTGAGGCGCACAGGCTCCGCGAAGCGATCAACACACTGTTGTCATCCCGGGGCGCAACTCTTGGTGCGAGCCCGGAATGACAGTGTTCGGGTCAGGGCGTTCGACTCTCACAGATGCGCCAGGTAGTGCGCCAACGCGGTGATTTCCTCGTCGCTGAGGGGGTAGGCGACATCGGACATTGCCGCCCCGGCGCCGCCCGATCGCGCGCCTGATTTGTAGTCGTGCAGCGCCTTGACCAGATATTCCTCGCGCTGGCCGGCAATCCGGGCGACCGCCTTGGTTCCGGCAAATGAATCGGTATGGCACGAGGCGCAACGGCGCCCCACGGCAGCCTGCGCGCCTTTCTTCGACAAATCCGGATCATCGTCCGATGCCGGCGGCTTTGGCGGCGTCAACGAGGCAAAATAGGCACCGAGATTGCGAATGTCCTCATTGGTGATCTGCTCGACGATCGGCTGCATCTGCTCGTTCTTGCGTGCGCCGCTGCGGAAGAAAACCAGTTGCCACTGGATGAACTGATCCTGCTGCCCCGCCAGCGAGGGAATGTTTTCGGTTTGCGAGATGCCGTTGTCACCGTGACAGCCCGCGCACAGTTCGGCCTTTTCCTTCCCGGCAGCGACCGCATCGGCGGCGTGAGCCGGAAAATCGGTCAGCGCCGACAGGCCCAACGCAAAACCATACAGGACGGGGACCACGAACCGACTGCGCATCATTGGCATTTCCTTCGCTTCGACGTCATTTTCGGACGCGTTGACACGAACCCGACCATAATCCCCGGGGTCGTGATGGGTTCCGCGTGCCGGCGATCCGGTCGACCGCCATTGTCATGAATTGAGCGCAACGCGAAAGCCAAGGGGCTGCGGTCGCTCCGACGAGCAACCGCAGCCCCCCGATGATTCAGCGCTTACTTCTTGCTGTAGCTGATGCGATAGATCGCACCGGCCCAGTCGTCGGCAACGAGAATCGAGCCATCCTTGTCGAGGATGATATCGTCCGGCCGCCCGAGATAGCCCTGATCGCCTTCGATCCAGCCGGAAGCGAACACTTCCTGCTTGGGATTCTTGCCGTCCGGACCGACGATCACCCGCACGATCCGGCCGCCCTGATATTTATGCCGGTTCCAGGAGCCGTGTTCGGCGATCAGGATGTTGTTCTTGTACTCGGAGGGGAACTGATTGCCGGTATAGAACTTCATGCCGAGCGGAGCCACGTGGGCGCCGAGCTTGAGTACCGGCGGGGTGAATTCCGAGCACTTGTGACCCATCGCGAATTTCGGATCCGGGATGTCGCCTTCGTGGCAATACGGATAGCCGAAATGTTCGCCCATCCTCGAGATCATGTTGAGCTTGTCGCTCGGCGTGTCGTCGCTCAACCAGTCGCGGGCGTTCTCGGTGAACCAGTATTTGCCGGAACGTGGGTCGACGGCGCCGCCGACGCTGTTGCGGACGCCGAGCGCGACCAACTCGGCATTGCCGGTCTTGGGATCGACGCGGCGGATCTGCGACACGCTGGTCGGCGGAATGCCAATGTTGAAGGGAGGTCCGAACGGAATGTAGAACCAGCCTTCCTTGTCGGCAGCGAGGTACTTCCAGCCATGGGCGGCGTAGGACGGCATATCGTCATAGACCACCTTGCCTTCGCCGAGATTGTCGAGATTGGCTTCGGGGTTGTCGTATTTGATCAGCTTGTTCACTGCGATG
Source organism: Bradyrhizobium sp. (assembly GCA_036273255.1). Taxonomy (GTDB): domain Bacteria; phylum Pseudomonadota; class Alphaproteobacteria; order Rhizobiales; family Xanthobacteraceae; genus Bradyrhizobium. Next base: position 50,225 of record DASUIA010000058.1, on the reverse strand, counting down.
ACGTAGAGCGCGCCGTCCTGGAATGCGAGGCCGGTCGGCATGTTCAGGCCCTTGAGGATGGTCTTGACCTCTTTCTTGCCGCCCTTGTCGGTGATGGCATAGACGTTGCCGAGACCGAACGAACCGACAAACAGCGTGCCCTTGTCGCCCCAGGCCATCTGACGTGCCGCCAGCACGCCGGGCGCGTAGACCTCGATTTTGAAGCCGGCCGGCAGCTTGATCTTCTTCATCATCGTAGCCAGTTCGGCTTCCGAAGCACCGGTCGGCGGACCCGACGGCGGCGCGAGACCCTTTTGCGCCTCAGTTTCGTCGCCGAGGAACCAGTCGTCCGGCGGATGCGTCCAGAACTCCTTGTTGCCGGACTGATAGCTGTGAAGCGCCTTTTGGGCGCTGACCTGACTCGCGCCTGCAACCATGGCAATGGCTGCCAGCGCCAGAACAGATCGATTGAACGTCGATTTCATTGCGTCACTCCCCTATGCAGCCGGGCGGCTGCGCATGTTATTTATTCTGCACGTTTCGAGAGACGTACCTGGGCGCCCGTCATGAGGTAGGCGGGTCTGAAAACGTTATCACATCCGCGGCAGGAGAGAAGTACCGCACAGGTATCTGTTGGACAAAAGCAGAATTGAGAAGAAATTTCTTCAGCGCATTTTCCATGGAGACGATTCTGCCGTGCACTCGCGTTGCAGTGCAGTATACCCCGAGGGCGGCTCGGCCCCCGCCGGGAAGCGATCCGGCAAGGTCCGCGCTCGCGCGGCGATCCGGAAATCCGGCCTGACCGCGGTCGTTCTATCCGCCGCGCCCGGCGCTTGCGGCGATCCTGCGGGGGGTCCGACCCGCTGTTTTCCAGTTGCTGATTCTCCCCTCACCGCTCGAGCTTCAACCCGATCGCCTCACGGTCCCAAAGCGCGGCGCGGTTCTGTTCGGCCCAGGACTTGAGCTTGTACTTCTCGATCTTCTCGCTTGCGGTCTTCGGCATCGCGTCGATGAAATGGACGAAACGGGGCACCATGAAATGCGCCATGTTGCGGTTGGCAAAACGCACCAGCTCTTCCGCGCTGACCGCGTGGCCGTCGCGGCACACCACATAGATCATCACTTCGTCCTCGCTCAGCTCGGAGGCCACCGGCACGGCGGCGACTTCCAGCACCGATGGATGCCGGGCGATCAGCATCTCGACTTCATAAGCCGAGATGTTCTCCCCGCGGCGGCGGATCGCCTCCTTCTTGCGGTCGACGAAATAGAGGTAGCCTTCCTGATCGAGCCGCCCCCGATCTCCCGTATGCAGCCAGAGGTCCCGGGTGTCGCGCACCGTCGCTTCCGGCATCTTGTAATATTCGGACATCATGATGCCGGGTTCGCACGGCCGAACGCAGATTTCGCCGACCTCGCCGACCGGCAACGGATCGCCCTCGTCACTGACGATCTGAACCTCCGCCAGGCCCCGCGGCCTGCCGGCCGAGGCACCCTTGGCTTCCGAATCGTCCGGCGTGAACATGGTGACGGCGAAGGTCTCGGTCATGGCGTAAAGCGACGTGACCTTGACGCCGAAGCGGTCGGAGACTTCGCGATAGGACTCGCGCGACAGTGGCACGATCATGGCCTGGCGCACCCGATGGTCGCGATCCGCCGACGAGACCGGAGCGCGCAACAGAATATTGGTCATGGCGCCGAGCGAATTGAATTGGGTGGCGCCGGCCGCCCTGATCTCATCCCAGAAGGTGCCGGCCGAAAAACGCGGCGACACCGCCAGCGTGCAATCGGCCCACAGGGCCGCATAGGCCGAATACCAGAGCGCGTTGGCGTGGAATAGCGGCAGGCAGGTGAACAGCACATCGTCAGGGCGATAGCCGAAATTCAGCGCCAGCGAGCGGCCGACTCCATGGGCCTGCGAATGGGGGCTGACGACGCCTTTCGATGGACCGGTCGTCCCCGACGTATACAGGATGTAATGGGGGTCGCCGGCGCGTACCGCGTGGCGATCGGGCTCTGCCGCCGATGCACCGGCGAAGCGCGCCAAATCCACGCAATGGCTGCCGGAATCCGCAAGCCGGGTTCCGGCGCCACCCAGCGTGCAGAACGCCTGCACCCGATGCTCCTCGCCGAGCGCCTCGGCCACCCGGTCGGCCCATTCGGCCGAAACCACCACGAAACGCGAATCCGACTGGGTTATGAAGTATCGCAACAGCTCGCCGCGCGCAGCGGTATTGAGCGGTACCGTGACCGCGCCGAGCTTGCCGAGGCCCCAACAGGTCCAGATGAATTCGGGGCAATTCGGCAGCATGACAGCGACGTGATCGCCCTTGCCGACCCCGAGCCCGCGAAAGCCGTTGGCGTAGCGGTTGGAAAGATCATGCGCATCGGCATATGAGTAGCGCTGCCCGCCGAAGATCAGCCAGGTGTGGTTGCCAACACGCTTCGCCTTGTCGGCGAGCAGATGTCCGATCGTGCGTTGTGCCAGCGGATAGTCGTGCATCATCTCAGTGGTCACGGCACCGTCGCCCCTGCATCAGTGCGGGCAAGCCGCGTGGCGCCGGGATTGGCGGGGCGTCGGCGCCGCTCTCGTCTTCATGACCTTGCTCCTGCTCTTGTCTTCTTGTTCGACCCCGACCGCGCCGGAGCGGCAAAGGTCAGCACGCGCTTGCCAGCCGATGCGCGCTTGTCCGAACCGGGCCATCCGGCCGCCGCGATCTCTCCGACCTCGCGCGGCAGCACGGCGGCCGGCGACGACGACAGCGCGCGCTCGAAAATCTGGCCGAGCGCGACGGTGAGTTGCGCCGGTGTCCATGCGCCGCTCGGCTTGAACCATTTCGCCACCCAGTTCATCGCGCCGAGAATGACAAAGATCGCGAGCTTTGGATCGCACGGCACCACGCTGCCGTCCTCGATGCCTTCCCTGACAAGCGCCCGCAGTGCGCGTTCAAACCGGTCGCGCTGCCGGACCAGCTTGGCACGGTCGGCCGGCTCGAGCGCCTGTTCCTCCATCAGCACCACGCAGCAATTGAGTTCGTCGAGCAATTGCGCGACGTAGAACGAGATGGTCAGCACCAGCCGGTCGCGGCCGTTGCGGCCCTGCTTGCGTCCGCGTTCGAGGCTGGCAAAGGCGACTTCCATGGCCTGCTCGAAGCATGCGGCCAGCAAACTGTTCTTGTTCGGAAAGTAGTGATAGAGCGCGGCCTTGGTGACGCCGAGGCCGGTGGCGATCTCGGTCAGCGAGGTCGCGTGATAGCCCTTGAAGTTGAAGAACGCCGCCGCCTCGCGCAGCACTTCCTGGCGTTTGATCCCATGCACGTCCGCCCTGGTGGGAAACACGCCATCCTCCGGAATGATCCGTCTTGCCGCCGGATACGCTACCCACTAGTGTACCTTCTGACAAGTCGGTTTGCTAACCGCGCGGTTAGGCGATCGCAGGTTGCCGGCACCTGGATTTGAAACGGGGGACGCGGTGGGCCTTTATCTCGAGGATTTCGAACTCAATGCCACGCGACGCACCGGTGGCCGCACCATCGGCGAAGGCGACGTGTCGCTGTTCGCCGGCCTGGTCGGCGACCACAATCCGCTCCATGTCGACGAGGAATTTTCCCGCCAAAGCATTTTCGGCAGCCGCGTCGCGCACGGGCCGCTGGTGCTGTCGACGGCGATCGGACTGATGTCGCAACTCAACTGGATCGACGGAACGGCGCTCGGCCTGCTCGGCGTTTCCTGGGAATTCCACGCCCCGGTGAAGTTCGGCGACACCGTCAGCGCGAGGGTCACGCCGCTGGAGGCACGGCCGAGCAAGGCGCCCGAGCGCGGCATTCTGAAAATCGGGTTCGAGGTCCTCAACCAGAAGGACGAGGTCGTCCAGGTCGGATCGATCGTGCTGCTGATGCAGCGCCGTCCGCAGGACGCGAGCCGGGACGGCAGGCCATGGCAACCCTGACCAGCACGGTCGATCCGCGGTCCGAAACCTTCAAGGCCAACGCCGCGGTTTATCACGGCCTCCTGAAGACGCTGCATGAACGGCAGGCATGGTCGCTCGCCGGCGGCGGCGAGCGGATGGTCCAGCGCCATCGCGACCGCGGCAAGATTCCGGTGCGGGAGCGCATCGATCTCCTGATCGATCCGCTCAGCCCGTTTCTCGAACTGTCGCCGCTGGCGGCCTGGGGGCTGTACGACAACGCGGTCCCGGGCGCCGGCCTCGTCACCGGGATCGGCACCATCCGCGGCGTGATCTGCATGATCATTGCCAATGACGCGACCACCAAAGGCGGCTCGTTTTTCAAGGAGACCATTCGCAAACACGTTAGGGCCCAGGACATCGCGTTCGAAAACCGCCTGCCGGTGGTCTACCTGGTCGATTGCGGTGGCGCGAACCTGTCGCAGGGCGACGAGGTGTTTCCGGATCAGGACCATTTCGGCGGCGCGTTTTACCGGCAATGCCGGATGTCCGCCTCGGGTATTCCGCAAATCGCCGCGGTATTCGGCGAATGCACCGCCGGCGGCGCCTACATACCGGCGCTCGCGGACGAAGTGGTGATGACGGCGGGCAACAGCAGCGTCCATCTCGGCGGACCGCAGATCGTCAAGGCCGCCATCAACGAAATCGTCGATCGCGATACGCTGGGCGGCGCCGAGATGCACAGCACCGTTTCCGGCGTCTCGGATCATTTCGCGCGCGACGAAATGGAGGCGATCGCCAAGACCCGCGACATCGTCGGCGCCCTGAACCGGGTGCAGCCGGTCCATGGCGATCTTCGCCCCGCGCGTCCGCCGCTGTTCGACATCGCCGAGATCCCCGGCATAGTCGGCGCCGATCTGACCCGACCGTTCGATCAGCGCGAAATCATCGCCCGCCTCGTCGACGGCAGCGAATTCCACGAGTTCAAGCCGCTCTACGGCGCGACGCTGGTGTGCGGCTTCGCCCACATCCACGGCCTGCCGATCGGCATTCTCGCCAACAACGGCGTGCTGTTCTCCGATTCCTCGCTGAAGGGCGCGCATTTCATCGAACTGTGCGACCAGCGGAACGTGCCGATCCTGTTCCTGCAGAACATCACGGGCTTCATGGTTGGCTCGGAAGCCGAGCGTACCGGCATCGCCAAGAATTCGGCCAAGCTCGTCTATGCCGTATCCAATGCGCGGGTGCCGCGATATACGATCGTGACCGGTGGCTCCTACGGCGCCGGCAATTACGGCATGAGCGGCCGCGGATTTCGGCCGCGCTTCATGTTCATGTGGCCGAACGCCCGACTCGCCACCATGAGTCCCGATGTCGGCAGCTCCGTGCTGATGGACCTGCGCCGCTCCAGCATCTCGCGCAATCCCGCAACCGATTCTGACCTCGCCGAGCACAAGCAAAAGCTTTGGGAAATGTTCGATGAACAGTCCAATCCCTATTATTGCACGGCGCGATTGTGGGACGATGGTCTGATCGATCCCGCCGATACCCGCGAGGTGCTTTCGCTCTGCCTGGCGATCGGCGCGATGGAACCGCCATCGGCCGGTCAACGACCCGTGTATCGAATGTAGGGCGTCGCACCGTGCCGTTGCTTCATGCTCCCCGTCCCGTCCGCTCGGTGCTGATCGCCAATCGCGGCGAGATCGCGCTGCGCGTGATGCGCACCTGCGCCCGCCTGGGTATCCGGACCATCGCGGTCTACTCCGACGCCGACGCCAGCGCGCTTCACGTCGGCGCGGCCGATGAGGCCATCAGGATCGGGCCGGCGCCGGCGCGCGCGAGCTATCTCGATATCAACGCGATCCTGCTGGCGGCCAAGCAGGCCGACGCCGACGCCATCCATCCCGGATATGGATTCCTATCCGAGAATGCCGCGTTCGCGCGGCAATGCGACGCGGCCGGGCTGATTTTCGTCGGCCCCTCCGCGACGGCGGTGGAGCGGATGGGCTTCAAAATCCAGTCCAAGCGCATCGCGGAAGCCGCCGGCGTACCAACAGTGCCCGGCTATCATGGCGACGAGCAGGATCGGGACACGCTTGCCGACGCTGCCCGGCGGATCGGCTTTCCGGTCCTGATCAAGGCGTCGGCCGGGGGCGGCGGGCGCGGCATGCGCCGGGTCGATCGTGCCGAAGATTTCGAAACCGGGTTGAATGCCGCGAAAGCGGAGGCCGAGGCTGCCTTCGGCGATGGTTCGATACTGCTCGAGAAATATATTCTCAACCCGCGACACCTCGAAGTGCAGATCGCCGGCGACCGCACCGGCGGCCTGGTGCACCTGTTCGAACGCGACTGTTCGGTCCAGCGCAACAATCAGAAGGTGCTGGAAGAGGCACCGGCGCCGAACCTCCCGGATCGCGTCCGCACCGGGCTGTTCGATGCGGCGCTGCGGCTCGGCCGCGCCATTGGCTATGATTCCGCCGGCACCGTCGAATTCATCATGGAGCAGGGCAGCGATCGACCGTATTTCCTCGAGATGAACACGCGGCTGCAGGTCGAGCATCCCGTGACCGAACTCATCACCGGCATCGATCTGGTGGAATGGCAATTGCTGGCGGCCGCCGGCGAAAAGCTCCCCCTGACCCAGGATCAGATTCGCGTTCACGGCCATGCCATCGAGGCCCGCATCACGGCGGAACGCGCCGATCTCGGGTTTGCCCCGGTCACCGGCGAACTAGCCCTGGTCGATGCGCCGCGCAGCCTGCGGTTCGATTCCGGCGTGGCCTCCGGCTCGCGCGTCAGCCTCTATTATGACTCGCTGCTCGCCAAGGCTGTCGCGCATGGAGCCGATCGCAATGCGGCCCTGTCGCGACTGGTCGCCGGATTGTCCGACCTCACTTTGCTCGGGCTTCCGACCACGCAAGCCTTTTTGTGCGACGCGCTTCGTCATCCGCTGTTCGGAGACGGCAACGCCACGACACGCTTCATCGAGACCGCCTTTCCCGAGGTTTGGAAGCCGGACCCGGACCAATTGCGGCTGCTGCGCGCCGCTGCCTGCGTCGTCTGGGCTGGACTCGGCGCGACCGAGCCGACCGGAGACTGGATCAATCCCTGGCGGCGCCGCAGCGCTGTCCGACTAACCGCCGCCGTGCGGCCCGCGAAGGTGTTGCTGCATGGCGCGGATGAATATGGCGAGGTCGATGCCGAGCTTCGTGTCGGCCGCGATGGCATCATGGTCGAAATCGACGAGATCACCCACGCCTTCGAGACGCCCATGGTTACGGGAGACGCGATCGTGTTGGCCCATGCCGGCACCGCCGCGCGATTCGTCGCACAGCACCGCGACATGAGGGTGAGCATCGCTCAAGGTGGCCTCGCTTTGACATCGACCATTCGTCCGCGAATCGAGTTGCCGCGCACGCAGCATTCGCCCGACCGCGCCGGCAATGGCATCGAAGCGCCGCTTCATGGCGTGATCTCCCGCCTTTATGTCGCGATCGGCGATACTGTGGCGCAGGGAACGCCGGTACTGCAAATGGAGGCCATGAAGCTGATCCACAGCCTGAAGGCCTCCGCGCCCGGCCGTATCGCAGCCATCCGATGTGCCGTCGGCGATACCGTGCCGGCAGGCACCGTGCTGGTCGAAATCGCACCGATCGAAATGGAAGAGCAACGCTCATGACATGGTTTCGTCATTCCGGGCCTGCGTCAAGAGGCGCATCCCGGAATGACGAGAAATGAGTGATCTCGCATTCGCCGCGCCGGACGAGCCGCAAATGAACGGCGCCGATCCGCCGCCGGTTGACGAAGGGTTTTCGCTGCGTCAATACTTCCGGAGCGGAAGGCATTTCGAACATGAATCCGACGCGGCGGTCTTTGCTGGTTTCCGGGCCTCAAAGGCGCCTCTCCCGAAGCATTCCGGCCTCGCCGCGCGGGGCCGGATCGAAACGCGATGCCGCGGGTTCGAAGAAAGCCGGTGGCGACAGCACCCAGATCTCGAAATCCGAAAAGTCGCGCGATTTGATTCTGGAGGCCGCCGCCAAGCTGTTTCGCCGCCAGGGATACTCCGCCACCACCTTGCGCCAGATTGCCGCGATGGCCGAGATCAAGGCCGGCAGCATCTATTATTACTTCGATTCCAAGGAAGCCATTCTCGACGAGGTCCTGCATCGCGGCCTGCTCGGCGTATTCGACGCGGTCAAGACCGCGTTGAAGCGCGCCGGCAAGGTCTCGCACCGGCGCCGGATCGGATTGGCGATCGAGGCGCATCTGGTGGCGCTGCTGGAGGCAAGCGATTTCACCTCGGCAAATATTCGCATCTATGGCCAGCTCCCCGAGCATCTCAAGAAGCCGCACCGGCCGTTGCGGAGGGCCTATGCGCGATACTGGGACCGGCTGTTTCTGGACGCGCGGCGTGCCGGCGAAATTCGCGCCGATATCGAGATCGTTCCGCTGCGGATATTCGTGCTGGGTGCGCTGAACTGGACCATCGAGTGGTTCAGCTTCAATTCCCGGCAGGCGGTGCTGAAGCTCGCGCGCCGTACCGAACTGCTGATCTTCGACGGGGTCAAGAAGGCCTGAAGCCGCGCCAATGGTCGGATGCCGCGCTTCATCGCATCCGCTTGGCGACTTCTTCCAGCGTCACCTCGGTCGTGCCGCCGCCGATCGGCCAGCTCTTCCGAAAATTCTAACAGCTGTTAGACTACCTGCCAAAAGGTCGAATACAGCCGGCATTCAGTGATCGAGACCGCCATGCAGCAGCTTTCGAACATGCGCTTCGCGCCGGACCTCCTCAAGGACCGGGTCGCGCTGGTGACCGGCGGTGGAACCGGGATGGGCCGCGCCACTGCCATCGAGATGGCGCGCTGCGGCGCCGGTGTCGTGGTGTTGGGTCGCCGCCCCGGTCCGATCGAGGATTGCGCCACGATCATCCGCGATCTCGGCGGCAAGGCGCTCGCCATTCCTGCCGACATCCGCTTGCCTGAGCAGATCGAGACCGCGATGCTGCGGATCAAGGACACGTTCGGCCGGCTCGACATGCTGGTCAACAATGCCGGCGGCCAGTTTGTGACACCGGCACGCGAGCTCAATAACACGGGCTTTGAAACGGTGATCCGCAACAACCTGATCGGGTCCTGGCAGATGACCAAGGCCGCCGCCGATCATTTCATGCTGCAACACGGCGGCTCGATCGTGTTCGTGACGGCGTGCGTCCGCTCCGGGCTGAGCGGTTTCGTGCATACCGCCGCGGCGCGCGGCGGCGTGCTGGCGATGATGAAGACGCTGGCGTTCGAGTGGGCGGAATTCGGCATTCGTCTCAATTGCGTCGCCCCCGGCACCATCAAGACCGAGGGCATGGGCCACTATCCGATCGAACCCGAGCAATGGCTGAAACTCAACCGCAACGTGCTGGGGCGGATGGGCGACGTCGAGGATATCTCGGCCGCCATCATCTTTCTCAGCTCGCCGCTCGGCAAATTCGTCACCGGCGAGGAGTGGTACATCGACGGCGGCGAAACGCTGCACCTCGCCCATGACGCCCGCCAGATGATCGACGCGGCGAAATTTTCCCGGCGCGAGCCGGCCGTCGCCAGGACGAAATAACCGCAAGGGCAAACCCGTCTTGCCGGAGAGATCACATGGATTACGCACCAAGCGAGCAGCAGCAGGCGTTTCGGGAAACCGCCGAGCGGTTTGCCAAAGAGAAGCTTGCGCCGCACTACCAGACCCGCGCCCGGCAGGACCGCATCGACCGCGCGATGCTCCGGGAGATGGGCAGCCTCGGCCTGATCGGCGTCGATCTGCCGGAGCAAAATGGGGGCCTCGGCGAGAGCAGCACCACGGCCGGGATCATCATCGAACAGATCGCTCGCGGCGATTTCAATGCGAGCTACGTACAATTGCTGGCATCATTGACGGGCAGCATGATGGCGCAACATGCCTCGCCCGACCTCGCCCGGCTATGGCTGCCGCGCCTGGCGCGCGGTGAAGCCATCATCGGCCTCGGCTTGACCGAGCCGCGCGGCGGATCGGACGCCGCCAATCTGGTGCTGCGCGCCGAGAAGTCCGGCAATGGCTATCGTCTGCGCGGCGAAAAGACCTCCATGAGCTTCTCCGATCAATGCGACGCGGCGGTGATCTTCGCGCGCACCGGCCGGCTCGAGGATGGCGCGCGCGGCATCACGGCCTTCTTTGTCGAGCTCGGCCAGCCGGGAATTACCCGGACCCATTTCGACGACATCGGCACGCGGCCGGTCGGCCGCGGCTCGGTGTTCTTCGACGACGTGTTCATTCCGGCGGAATGCCGGATGGCCGAGGAGAACAAGGGCTTCTCGCGGATCATGGCCGGATTCGACTACAGCCGCGCCTTGATCGGGCTGCAATGCATCGGACCCGCGCAGGCCTCGGTCGACGAAGCCTGGCGCTACACCACCGAACGGACGGCCTTTGAACGGCCGATTGCGCAGTTTCAGGGCGTGAGCTTCCCGCTGGCGGAGGCCGAGACCCAGCTCATCATGATGCGGCAGCTTTGCTATTACACCCTGTCGCTGCGTGACCGCGGCCTGCCCCACACCGCGGAAGCCGCGATGTGCAAATGGTATGTGCCCAAGGTGACCTGCGAGATCATCCACCAATGCCTGCTCACGCACGGCCACTACGGCTACACCACCGACCTGCCGTTCCATCAGCGCTATCTCGACGTCATGGGCCTGCAGATCGGTGACGGCACCGCGCAGATCCAGAAGCTGGTCATTGCCCGCGAGAGGGTCGGACGGGTCGCCGTTCAGTACGCGAAGCCGCCTTAGAGCCCGTTCGGCGTGGCTTCATCCTTCGAGATGCGCGAAGAGCGGACTCCTCAGCGATGATGTCTTCGCGACGGAGCCGTCGCAATGACGGGTGGTTGGAGCTCCATCCTTCGTTTCCGCTTTTGGGACCATGCCGCGCATCGCAGCGCCATTGACGCAAATCGCACGGAGGCGCTAGCCTTCAATCCCATCCGTAGAGACGACGGTCCGCAACACAGCTCATGAACGATGCGCCGCAGTACATCTGGACACCGCCGCCGGAGCTCGTGGCACAAAGCAATCTGACCGCATTCCTTCGGGCAACCGGACACCAGGACTATGACGATCTGGCAGCGCGGGCAGAGGGCGATCCCGGCTGGCTGATGCAGCAAGTCTTCAAGTTCTGCGACGTCAGGTTCTACCGACCTTACGATGACATGCTCGATCTGTCGCGGGGTCAGCCGTGGGCGCGCTGGTGCGTCGGCGGCACCACCAACGTCGTTCTCAATTGCATCGACAGACATCGCGGCACCGCGGTATGGGATCAGACCTTCCTGGTCTGGGAGAGCGAAGACCGGCGCGAGCAGCGCTCCCTGACCTATCGCGCGTTCGACGCCGAGGTCGGGCGGCTTGCCCAGGGCCTGAGCCGGCTCGGCATTGGCCCCGGCGATGTGGTTGCCATCTACATGCCGAACCTGCCGGAGACGTTCATTGCGTTCTTCTCGATCCTGAAGCTCGGCGCGATTGTGATGCCGCTGTTCTCGGGATTCGGCCCGGCGCCGCTGCAGACCCGATTGAATCATGGGGAAGCCAAGGCGGTGATCACCGCGAGCGGAACCTGGCGGCGTGGTACGGCGGCACCGCTGAAATCGGTGCTCGACGTGGCGCTGGATGCCACGCCATCGGTCCGCCATGTGATCGTGCATGACCGCGGCATCGACGTCGACACACCGATGCGCGGCGCGCGCGACCATTACTGGCATGATGTGGTGGCCGGCCGGGACGGCGCGATTGCGACCGCCGAGATGCAGGCCGGAGATCCGGCGATCCTGCTCTACACCTCGGGCACGACCGGCGAGCCCAAGGGATGCGTCTGGACCCACATCGGCTTCATCGGCTCGATGGTGACCCGCGACATCATCATTTGCGGCGACTTCAAGCCGTCCGACCGCTTCTTCTTTTTCAGCGACATGGGTTGGATGGTGGGCGCGATGTGCGCCTGCATCCCGAGCTTCGCCGGCGCCAGCCTCTTGATCGCGGAAGGCACGCCGGATTATCCGGACAGCGGAAGATTCTGGCGCCTGATCGCCGATCACCGTGTGACCTATCTCGGCGTCTCGCCGACGATCGTGCGCAGCCTGATGCGCTATGGGCTCGAGGTCGACGGCTATGATCTCTCCAGCCTGCGCATCACGGCCTCCGGTGGCGAGGCATGGACGGCAACACCCTGGCTGTGGTTCTTCGAGCACGTCTGCAAGAACAGGATCCCGATCATCAATATCTCCGGCGGCACGGAAGTCGGAGGCTGCATCTTTACCGGGACGCCCAACCACCCGATGAACCCCGGTTCGTTTTCGCGGCCCGCGCTCGGCGTGGGCGCCGACATCGTCGACGCCATGGGGCAGCGGGTGCCCGACGGGACGGTCGGCGAACTGGTGCTGCGCCATGCCTCGATCGGTCTGACCAAGAGCCTGTGGAAGGCCGATGAACGTTATCTCGAGAGCTACTGGAGCACGCTGCCGGGCCTGTGGGTACACGGCGACTTCGCCATGCGCGGCCATGACGGCCTCTATTACATTCTCGGCCGCTCCGACGACACCATCAAGATCTCGGGCAAGCGCACCGGGCCGGCCGAACTCGAGGGCCTGCTGATCGCAACCGGGAAGGTCGCAGAAGCCGCCGTGTTCGGCATTCCACACCCGGTAAAGGGGTCGGCGATCGCCTGCGCCTGCGTGCCGATGCCTGGCGTGGAAGTGGGCCGCGATCTCGCGAGCGAGCTCGCATCCGCCCTGGTCGAGGCGATGGGAGCATCGTACCGGCCGGAAACGATCCTGTTCATCGACGACCTGCCGCGCACCCGCAATCTGAAGATCATGCGCCGGGTGCTGCGGGCGGTGTTCGAAAACAAGGATCCCGGCGATCTCTCCGCGCTCGCCAACCCCGAAGCCGTCGACCGGCTGCGAAAGCAGCTCGGCGCCGCGTGAGGGGTCGAGTCAGGCCGGCGGCCTTGCCGACATTGCACCACCCCGTCATGCCCTGGCCTTTGTCCGGGCATCCACGTCTTTGCCGCAACAAACAAGAAAGACGTGGATGGCCGGGTCCAAGCCCGGCCGTGACGAAAACATCTCATTCTGCGCCAGCATCAAATCGGGCAATCCGGGGGAAATACCGGCTTGCGTTTTTCGAGATGCGAGGCAAGGCCTTCGCGGGCCTCGGCACCGGTAAAACCGAGCATTTCCAGCGCGGTCGACGTGTCGAACAGCGGACCATTCACCCGCAGCCAGTTGTTCAACGCGTATTTGGTCCAGCGGATCGCGCTCTGCGCTCCGTTCGCGAGATCCTCCGCGGTCTCCAGCGCGACCTTCTGCAACTCGGCATCCTCCACGCACAGTGAAACCAGCCCGATCCGCTCGGCCTCGGCGCCGGACAGCGGCTTGCAGGTCAAGAGATAGTATTTCGCCTTGGCGAGCCCGCACAGCAGCGGCCAGATGATGCAGGCGACGTCGCCGGCGGCGACGCCGAGTCTGGTGTGACCGTCGACGATGCGCGCCGATTTCCCGCAGATCGAAACATCGGCAAGGATGCCGACGACGAGGCCGGCGCCGACGGCCACGCCATTGATGGCCGAGATGATCGGCTTGTTGCAGTTGATGACGTTGTAGACGAGGTCCTTGGCCTCCTTCCAGGTCGACATCCGCGCCGACGGATTGTCGAGGATGCTCTTGATCAGCTCGAAATCCCCGCCGGCGGAAAACGCCTTGCCGGCGCCCGTCACGATCACGGCGTTGATGTCGGGATCGTCGTTGATGTCGCGCCAGATATGCGTGAGCTGGGTGTGGGTCTCGGCATCGACCGAATTGTAGGTCTCGGGCCGATCGAAAGTAAGCCGCAGGATTCGTTTCGATGGATAGTCGATCTTCAACCTGATGTAGGCATTGTAACGGTCGGACATGCGGCTTCCTTCGCTTTCGAACAGGCGTTGGAAGTTAGGTTTGATCGCGATAGGCCGCAAGCGTATAGTTTCCAATCAATCGTCGGTCACAACACGGCGAACGTTAGCATTGGGAGTTGATGGCAGATGACAGGCGGACTGAAAGACGCGCCGTCCATGCTGGCGGGCGCCGTTCCCACGGTCGGCGAGTTGTTTCGGAGCTGCGCGCAGGTTCACGCGACGGACGTCGCCATCGAATATCAGGGACGGCACATCAGCTATCGGGAACTGCTGGAGCGGGTCGAGCGCGCCTCTGCCGTGCTTGCCAGCCAGGGTGTTCGCCGTGGCGACCGGGTGGCGCTGCTGTCTCACAACCGGCCGGAATATTTCGAGATCGAGCTGGCGGCCGCCAATCTTGGCGCCATCACCGCATGCCTGAATTGGCGGCTGTCGCCGCGCGAACTCGCTTACTGCGTCGAATTGGTATCGCCAAGGCTCGTGATCATCGAGCAGGGGCTGACCGGCTGCCTGCCGCCGCCTGTCCTTGAAAGGCTACCGACCATCGAGATCGGCCCGCAATATGAAAGCCTGCTGCAGCAGCACGACGCGCGCGCGGCCCCTCTCGCAGCCGATTGCGAGGACGGGCTGGTGATCCTCTACACCAGCGGCACCACCGGCCTGCCGAAAGGCGCGGTCATTTCGCATCGCGCGATGGTGATGCGGGCGCTGGTGTTCACGTCCGAACTGAACGTTTCGCCTCGCGACAGCTTTGTGGCGTGGGCGCCGATGTTTCACATGGCCTCGACCGATCATGGCCTCGCGACGCTGCTGCGCGGCGGTACGGTGGTGATGATCGACGGCTTCCAGGTCGACCCGCTGCTCGACGCCATCGCGCGGCACCGGATCGGCTGGCTCGTGCTGATTCCCGGCATGGTGGAGGCGTTCGCCGCGGCGCTGAAGACACAATCGACGACGGTCCGGGGCATCGGGGTGTGCGGCGCGATGGCCGACCTGGTGCCGCCGCACGCGATCGCCGAAGTCACCGAACTGTTGCAGGCGCCTTATCTCAACAGTTTCGGTGCGACTGAAACCGGACTGCCGCCGGCAACGCGAGCCCTGATTGCCGTGGGCGAGATTCCGTCGCGGCTGTCCAAGCAGCAGAGCGCGTTCTGCCAGGTCAGGCTGGTCGATGCTTTCGATCAGGACGTCGCCCCGGGCGAGCCCGGCGAGCTTGCCATCCGCGGCCCGACGCTGTTCTCCGGTTATTGGCAGGCCGAGAAAACCAACGCCCGCGATTTCCGCGGCGGCTGGTTCCACATGGGTGACGTGTTCCGGCGCAATGACGACGGAACGCTCGATTTCGTCGATCGCGCCAAATACATGATCAAGACCGGCGGCGAGAACGTCTACCCGGCCGAGATCGAACGCGTGCTGCTGAGCGACACCAGGGTCACCGAGGCGACCGTGGTCAGGGTGGCGGACCAGAAATGGGGCGAAGTCCCCGTCGCCTTCGTTTCCTGTCGCGACGGCAGCGTGACCGAAGCCGGTTTGCTCGAACTATGCCGGCGCGATCTCGCGGCCTACAAGCGTCCGCGGCATTTCCGGTTCATCGACTTCTCGGAATTCCCCCGCTCCACCAGCGGCAAGGTCCAGCGTCACGAGCTCGAGGCCCGGCTCGCCAAAGACCTGTCGTGACTTTGGCCGCTACGCGGGTCATTTTCTAACATCCGTTCGATTTCTAACGATTGTTAGATTGAATTGCAGCGGCCTTCTGCCTAAAGATGGCGGTCAATGCCCCTGGACGATCGCCCGGCCGCGGCCGACGGAGCTGATGCATGGACTTTGATCTTAGCCACGAGCAGCGGCAGATCCTGGAATACGGCAATTTGGTCGCGCAGAAGTTCGATCGCAAATACTGGATGGAATGCGCCGAGCAGCATGTTTTTCCGGAGGCGCTGTACCAGCGGATCGCCGATGACGGGTTTGTCGGCACCATGGTCCCCGAACAATATGGCGGCGCCGGCCAGGGCATGGTCGAGATGCACCTGTTTCTCGAAGGATTGTCGAACAACGGCATTCCACTGCTCAATCTGGTGGTCGGGGCCGCCATGAGCCTCGGCTTCATCGCCAGATACGGCTCAGAACAGCAGAAGGCACGCTATCTGCCCGACGCCTGCAGCGGCAAGACCCGCTTCTGCTTTGCGATCACCGAGCCCGACGCCGGCAGCAACACCATCCGCACCGCGACGATGGCAAAGAAGCGCGGCAACCGCTTCGCGCTCAACGGCCAGAAGACATTCATCACCGACGCCGACGGCGCGGACCATGCGCTGGTGGTGGCGCGGACCACACCGCAGGGTGAAACCCAGAAGAAAACCGACGGCTTCACCCTGTTCATCGTCGATCTGAAGGCCAAGGGACTCGAGAAGCAGTACATTCCGGTCAGCATTCCGGCGCCGGAAACCCAGTGGCAATTGTTCTTCGACGACGTCGATCTGGGGCCGGAAGATATCGTCGGCGAAATCGACAGGGGGTTCGGCATCCTGTTCAAGAGCCTCAACCCGGAGCGGATCCTGGTCGGTTCGATCTGTTGCGGCCTTGGCCGCTACGCGCTGAACCGCGCCGTCGACTACGTCAGCGAGCGCAGGGTGTTCAACAATGTGCCGATCGGCGCCTATCAGGGATTGCAGCACCCGCTGGCGAGAGCGCGGACAGATATCGAAATGGCCTCCCTGATGACACTCAAGGCAGCCTGGATCTTCGACCAGGGCCGCGAGGCGGGCGAATTTGCCAACATGGCAAAACTCGCAGCCGCCGACGCCGGCATCAAGGCAGTCGACACCGCGCTGCAATGTCATGGCGGCAACGGCTTCACCAGGGAATACGGCATCTTCGACATCTATCCGCTGGTGCGGCTGTTGAAGACCGCCCCGCTCAATCGCGAAATGATTCTCAACTATATCGGCGAGCATGTGATGGGCTTGCCGCGCAGTTATTAGGACCGCCCGCGATGGCCGTCATCAAGTCCGAGATTTCCGCCGGGAGCGAGGAATACCGCCGCAATAGCGTGGCATATGCCGGGCGGATCGCCGATCTGCATGCGCGCCGCGCCGCCGCCGTGATCGGTGGCCCCGAGCGGGCGCGACGACTGCATAAGGAGCGCAAGCAGTTGTTGCCGCGGGAGCGCATCGCGGCGCTGCTGGACGCCGGCTCGCCCTTTCTCGAATTGTGCCAGCTCGCCGGCGAAGGCATGTATGAGGGGGTGCCGCCCGGCGGCAGCATCGTCACCGGCGTCGGCATGGTGTCGGGCCGCGCCTGCATGGTCATCGCCAATGATGCCACGGTGAAGGGCGGCACCTATTACGGCATCACCTGCAAGAAGCATGTCCGGGCCCAGCGATTTGCCTGGCAGCACCGGTTGCCCTGCATCACCATGGTGCAGTCCGGCGGCGCCAACCTGCCCGACCAACCCAGCATCTTTCCGGACGAAGGCCAGTTCGGCTCGATTTTCTACAACCAGATCCGGATGTCGAGCGAAGGCATCCCGCAGATCGCCATCGTCCACGGGCCTTCGACGGCAGGCGGCGCATACATTCCGGCGCTGTGCGACGAAACCGTCATCGTCCGAAACCAGGGCGCGATGTTCCTGGGTGGACCGCAACTGGTTTATGCCGCCACCAGAGAAGAGGTCGGGATCGAAGCGCTCGGCGGCGGCGAGATGCACAGCCGCGTCAGCGGCGTCACCGATCATCTGGCCGAAAGCGACAGCCACGCGATCGCGATCACCCGCGACATCGTCGCCCATTTCGGTGACATTCCACCGCAACGATGGCAGGTTGCGACCCCGCGCCCGCCGCGCTGCGACCCGCGCGAGATCTACGGACTGATCAGCGCCGACCCTCGCGTGCCCACCAACAATCGCGATATCGTCGCCCGCCTCGTCGACGGCAGTGAACTGCACGAATTCAAGCCGCTTTACGGCGATACGCTGATCACCGGGTTTGCCCGCATCATGGGATTCGAGGTCGGCATCCTCTGCAACAACGGCGTCCTGTTTTCGGAAAGCGCACTGAAGGCGACGCACTTCATCGATCTCTGCTGCAAGCGCAATATTCCGTTGCTGTTCATGGCCGACGTCACCGGTTTCATGGTCGGGCGCGAGGCGGAGGAAGGCGGCATCTCCAAGCACGGCGCCAAGATGATCACCGCGATGGCCAGCGCCAATGTGCCGAAATACACGCTGATCATCGGCAATGCCTACGGGGCCGGGTATCTCGCCATGTGTGGCCGCGCCTTCAGGCCGAACGCGATGATGATGTGGCCGAACGGCCGATCCGCGATCATGGGACCCGACCAGGCCGCCAATACGCTTGCCATGGTCAAGGATGAAGGCCACCGGCGCGAGGGAACGAGCTGGACCGACGAGGAGCGCGAAGCCTATCGCGCGCCGGTGCGCAGGACCTTCGAGGACTTCGCCAATGCCTACAATTTCGCCCGCAACACCTGGTGCGACATGGTGATCGACCCGCTCGAAACCCGCGAAGTGATGGCGCTGCTGCTCGATCTTGCCGGCCGCCTGCCGCAGCAGGATACCAGTTTCGGCGTGCTCCGGATGTGATGGGAGGATAGCGTCCGGTGTTCAAGAAAATCCTGATCGCCAATCGCGGCGAAATCGCCTGCCGGATCGCACGAACCTGTCATCGACTGGGAGTAGCCGTCGCCGGGGTCCACTCCGCGGCCGACACTGAGGCCGTCCATGTCCGGATGATCGGCGAGTCGACCGAGATTGGCGGCGCGGCCGCAGCCGACAGCTATCTGCGGATCGACGCCGTGATCGCGGCGGCGCAGCGCTCCGGCGCCGAGGCCATTCACCCCGGCTTCGGCTTTCTGGCCGAGAACGCCGCCTTCGCGCGCGCGGTCGAGCGGGTTGGGCTCGCTTTCATCGGCCCGACCCCCGAGACCATCGAGCGGCTCGGTGACAAGGCGTCGGCCAAGCGCGAAGCCGAGGCCGCGGACATCCCGACGGTTCCCGGCAGCAAGACAGGCAGCGACGACGACGCCGAGATCGCCGGCATGGTTCGCGATCTCGGGCTTCCGGTGATGCTGAAGGCCGCGGCAGGAGGTGGCGGCAAAGGCATGCGCGCCGTGGCCCGGCTGGACGGTCTTGCCGGTGAAATCGAATCCGCGATGCGCGAGGCAAAAAGCGCCTTCGGCTATCCCGGGCTGATTGTCGAAAAACTGATCGAGCACGGACGGCATATCGAAGTCCAGATCGCCGGCGACGGCAACGGCAACGTGATCCATTTGTTCGAGCGCGAATGTTCGCTGCAACGGCGCCACCAGAAGCTGATCGAGGAAGCCCCCGCCGCCAATCTTTCCGCGACCCTGCGCGACCGAATGGTCGCCGACGCGGTGCGGCTGGGCGAGCGCCTGAACTATCGTGGGGTCGGCACGGTCGAATTCATCCTCAGCTCCGACCATTACTATTTCCTGGAGGTCAATCCTCGCCTTCAGGTCGAACACCCCGTCACCGAAATGGTGACCGGCATCGATATCGTCGAGACGATGCTGCGCATCGCCGCCGGCGAGGGATTGCCGTTGACCCAGCGCGAGGTGCCCTGCCGCGGCCACGCGGTCGAGGTGCGACTATGCGCGGAGGATCCGGCCAACGATTTTCTGCCGTGTTCCGGGGTGCTCGCTCATGTTCAGTTTCCGGCCGACGGCGTCCGCGTCGAGACCGGCGTCGAGAGCGGATCGATCGTCTCGCCCTATTATGATTCCATGCTCGCCAAGCTGATTGCCTGGGCCGAAACCCGCGATGAGGCGCTCGATCGGCTGGGACGCGCGCTCGACGAGACCGCGATCTTTGGCATCACGACCAATCAGGCGTTTCTCAAACGCCTGATCGACCTGCCCGCGACACGCGGCGCCACGTTCCATACCAGGCTGATTGACGAGCAGATCGACCGCCTCGTGGACAAACCAGATGGTCCGGACCTCGAGACGCTGGCACTGGGGGCCTGTTTCTGGATGATGCGGCAGCGCCAACCCGCCAGTTGCGGTCCCTGGCGCGGGCATGAGACCACCGGATGGCACATGGCGACCGGCGACGACGGATTGTCACCGATTCCGATCCTGCATCTCGAAGCCTCGGGCGTCAGCGCCGAGATTCGTTTTGCGCCGCGACAAGGCGACGGCAGCATGATCGTCGGCGTCAACGACGACAAGCTGCCGGTCCGGTTGATCCCGCTGGAAAACGACCGCTTCACCGCCATCGTGGGCACCCGCCGCGAGACGGCGCTGATTTGCCAGCAGGGAGAGACCATCTTCGTCCATGACATCCGCGGCGTCCACACCCTCTCGGCGATTCCCTATCTCAGCTATATCAGCGCCGTCGCTGAGACGAGCGGCGAGTTGCGCGCGCCCATGACGGGGATGATCCTGAAAGTGAACGTCGCGGTCGGAGACCGCATCAAGGCCGGAGAGATTGCGGCGATCCTGGAATCTATGAAGATGGAATTGCGGATCTGCAGCGAGATCGATGGCCTCGTCACCGCCGTCCGTTGCCGGGCCGGGGAGACCGTCGGGCGCAATGCGATCGTCGTGGTGGTCGACCCCGGCTGAGCTGGTTGGATTTCGCGTGGGAGCGTAGGCAGATGGATCTGGGCCTGAAAGACAAATCGGTGGTGATCACCGGCGGCGCCTCCAATATCGGCCGCGGCATCGTTCTCGCCTTCGCCGGCGAAGGCGCCCATATCACCGTGGGCGATCTCGATGACCAACAGGCCGAAAAGGTCGCCGACCTCGCGCGCAGAAAAGGCGCCGCGAGTGTTCAGGTGGTCAAGACCGACGTCACCGACCTGGATCAGGTCAAGGCGATGTTCAAGACCGCGACCGACAGGCACGGCACGGTCGATGTGCTCGTCAACAATGTCGGCTGGGACCAGTTCATGTTCTTCACCCAAACCACGCCGGAGCTCTGGCAGAAGATCATCCAGATCAACTATGTCGGCGTGCTCAACTGCACCAAATGCGTGCTCGACATCATGATCCCGAACAAGGCCGGCGCCATCGTTTCCATCAGCTCCGACGCCAGCCGCGCCGGCGAGCCGCGCGAAGCGGTCTATGGCGGCGTCAAGGCCGCAATCAACTCGTTCATGAAGACCATCGCCAAGGAGAATGGACGCTACGGTATCCGCTGCAATGTCGTCTGCCCCGGTGTCACCGTACCGCAAACGGCCGACGAAATCGGCGGCGCCAGCATGTGGAACAAGACCGAGTCCTTCTTCTCGGCGGAGCAGTTCGAGAAGATTGCGAAGACGTTGCCGCTGCGCAAGCTCGGCCGCGCCGAGGATACCGCCAACGCCGTGGTGTTCCTGGCCTCTTCGGCGGCCGGCTATATTACCGGCCAGGTTCTGTCAGTCTCGGGTGGATACACCATGATCGGCTAGACCTGCCGACCTTGGCCTGCCCGTCCAGCCTCAGGCCGCGATCTTCCGCTCGGCGGCGATCGTTCCAAGCCGCTTGGGCTGTTGCCGGGAGGGGACGACGAGGCTCTGGGCGGGCAGTTTCTCGACCGCAGCCAGCGGTGATGCCGGTGCCGGCGCCTCGACGTTGGATCGGGTGGTACCCATGGCCCAGATGCTCATCAGCATGGCCGCCGTTGACGACAGGGCCGAAGCGTGGACGGTCGTGGCATCCAGTCCAGCGGTGAACAGCCGTCGCACCAGGAGATCGCGTTCGACGCCAGGCGGCAGATCAAAATGCACAGCCAGAAACTGCCCGGCCTGCCGAACCACGGAGGCGGCGACGAATCCCACCTCGGTAATGAAGATGCGGGCCCTCTCACCGGAATGGGTGGCAAGCGCGCGGTTCTCATCGGCGATGATGGCCGCGCCCGACAGCGAGATATCCCTGATGCGTCCGGTCGACAGCGCGCCATTGGCGGCGAAAATCCAGACCGGCTCGTCCAGATCGAACCGTTCTTCGCCCCGGCGCACCGGCGCCTGGAGCGACATCATGCAAACAAGAAACAGCACGACGATGTTGAGGACGGCCCAACATGCGACGATCGGCAGCAGACCTCCCTCCCCGATGATCCGCCATTCCGACTGGGAATTGATTACCAGCCCGAGAATGGTAAGCAGCATCAGGCACGCCGCTGTCCAGAAGATCGGCCGGTCGTAATCGGACGTCTTGGCCTCGGCTCCCTTCGGAGTCACCTTGAAGACGTGTCCGAACGGCTTCGCCATGGTCACGAGGACCGTCGGCAGGACCTTGAAACTCTGGAAGGTACCGTGCACCTGTGCGGCAAAAGGAAAATAGTGCCGCGGCGCAAAGGCCCAGATACCGCCGGCCACCGCCAGGATCATCGGCAGCAGATAATACAGTACGGCCTCCGGCGTGACATGGACCAGCGGCAAGATGCCGGTCCACAGGAAGACCAGCGGGGCGACCAGGGTGAGAAGCAGCATCAGGCCTTGCGACAGCCAATGCGTCGGAAGAAACAGCAATCGCTGCATCAGACTGAGGTTGCGGCCGAGCGGTCCTGCCGCGAGATAGAGGATCTGCATCGCGCCGCGGGCCCAGCGCTTGCGCTGCACGAAGAACGCCTTGAGGCCTTCCGGCGCAAGCCCGAAAGCCAGCCGCTCGCAGAGATAACGGGTGATGTAGCCGTTGCGGAGCAGCGCGATGCTGAGCAGCATGTCTTCGGTGATCGAGTCGGTCGGCAGCGCGTCGCCGACGCTTCGCAGCGCTTCGCGCCGTGTGACCGAGTTGGAGCCGCAGCAGAAGGCGGCATCCCAGCCATCCCGGCTCGGCATCACCGCCTCGAAGAAAAAGCGCTGATCGTCGGGCAGGGCCTTCTGCAGCGCCAGGCTCGATTGAGTCGGATCGTAATTGTAGAAGGCGTGGGGGACCTGGACGATGCCGACCCTGGGATCTTCGAAGAATCCCATGGTGCGAATCAGAAAATTGCGCTGCGGGATGAAATCGGCATCGAAGATCGCCACGAAATCGGCGTTGGTCTTGGTCAAGGCGTGGTTGATATTGCCGGCTTTGGCGTGCGCATTGTCGGGGCGGGTCAGATAACCCACGCCCTTGGCTTCGCAGAACGCCTTGAGCCAGGGACGCCGGCCATCATCGAGCACCCAGATCTTGAAGTTCGGATATTCGAGGCAGAGCGCGCCGGTGATGGTCTTTTCCAGAACTTCCAGCGATTCGTTGTAGGTCGGGATATAGAGGTCAACCGAAGGCGTCGCTTCGGGCGGCAGCAAGCGCAGCCGGGCCTCGTGCGCATCGGCTTCCGCATGACGATCGCTGACGCGAAGGAAAGCGAGATAGAGGATCAGCGCATCGAACAGCGCCAGCACCTCGACGGCAAAGCAGAACCAGACCCAGCCGACCTCGTACCACTCGCCGCCAGCCGGCATCACCGTCTCAAAAAGCCGCCATTCGAGATACCGCGCGATGACCAGCCACACCGCGGCAAACACCAGCATCCGTGCCCACGGGCGTGACAGCGGCAGCATCGGCCCGAGCAGGTAAATGGCGCCGAACACGAACGCCAGCGGCGCCATCAGCTCGAAATAGGTAAGCGCGTCGGGGTTCATGCTTATTTGCGGGCGGCGCTGTTGAGCGCGACCTCGCTTCGGTCCGTGCCGCCGGTCAGCCACGCCAGGCCCTTGACGACCCACCCGGCGAAACCGAGCCCGGTGCGCTGAAAGCGGACTTCGGCCATGCGGCCCACATTGCAGAAGCTGTTGCGGTCGCTGTCGGGATCGTCGGCGGGGAGTTCGACTTCGACCGCGATGTTGTTCGAGGTAATACGCGGGATTTGCGCGGCAAGCAGGCGGTCGTCGGTGCGGGCCGCCGAGCCCAGCACCTGTCGGACCTTGCCCTGCCGCCAACTATCGCTGCCGATCAGACGAACCGATGGAAGATCGCCGGCCTTGACCTGCTCGAACTCCCGTTCCGGCAGATCCACCACGACGAACCGATCCGAACAATCGGCCAGATCAAGAATGGTCTGCCCTTCCGTGACGGTCGAGCCGGGGCTTGCGGAGACCGACCACACCACATGATCCGCCGGCAGCAGCAGATCGGAATGGCTGATCCGGCTGAGCCGCTTGCGCTCTTCCGCGATTTCAGCATCGAGCTGCAGGGCGCGCGAGCGCTGCTGCAGCATTTCGGTTTCGATATCCTGGCGGCGCAGCACCAGCCGGTCGCGCTGTTGCTGCGAATAGGGAACGTCATTGGCGCCGTCGCGCAGGAAGACCCGCTTCTGCGCAGATGCGAGCTCGACCTTCAGGCGCTGAATCCGGGCATCCGCCATCTGGCACCGCGCGGCATTGGCCTCCTCGGTGGCGGACGCCTCGGCCGAACGGATCGGCGATGCGTAGCCGGATTTCACCAGCTCATCCATCCGCGAGCCGATATCGTGGCGTTGGAAGGCTTCGGCGAGGCACCCGGTCTTGTCCGCTTCGGCCTCGGCGATCTCCTGGCCGATGCGCTGGATCATCCCATTCTGATAGGCGTCGGTACGGGTCGCAAGCTCCTGATCGACCGTCGTCAGTTCGGCGAGTTGCTGTTTCGCGAGCTCGGCACGGTCCTTGGCGACCGCATCCTGCTGTTCGAGATCGAACAGATGCCGCCGGTCGGGAGCCAGCGTTTCCGTGAGATTGACCGTGATCGAGTGATCGATCATGTCACCCTTGCGCGGAAGGTCGTTCGCCAGGCGGCCGGCCATCGGAGCCGTCACCCGCATCAATTCTGCGTTGACGAAGGCGCTCGGCGCGATCCGATAGGCGAGGTGGGGCAATAACGCCCATCCGGCCAGCACCATCAGTGTGAGGGCCAGCATGAGTCGCGCGCGTCGGCTGCGAACCATTGCTTCGACCGAGGCCGAGAGCGTCGCCATCAGGAAATCCATTTCGTTGCGCAATATTCAACCTTCGTCCTATTTAACCATCAAGACGTTAATGAACGCCGGAAGCCATTCACCGGGCCGCCGTATCGGCGCCCTGAACGATCGGGATTTTAATTCGCATTTAACCATGCCCGAGGAAGCGTCGATATCCCGGAGGCAAACGCCGGATGCTCGGTGCGGCGCTGGAATTATCAGAGGAATTATCCAACGGAGCTCAACTCCGGCCGGGCGGCGCGGCGCGTTTACGGAAAAATTTCCTTTTGGAACCTAGAATTAAACAACGCGAAATTGTTCGTCCGCCCTTGCCGATCCGTTGCATTCCGCCGCGCGCGATTGCCTTGACCGGCCGACCGCAAAACCGGTCGGCCCTTTCCCGTGCATGGATGGGCTCGCGCAGGCGTCGTGCCGGCGAACCGGGATTTGATCAGATGATTGAAGCCAGATCATTTCTGCAGGAGCTTGATGAGGCCGTCTTGCGAGGATCGGCCGAAAGTCGGCTGCGGGCGCTTTGGCATGCGACCGATCTGTTGATTACCGGCCGGTTTACGGAGGAGGAGATCTGGGTTTTTGGCGAAGCCATCGGGCGCCTCGCGGAGGAGATCGAAGTGGCGGCCCGGGTCCAACTCGCGCAGCGACTGGCCCGCGCCGACAACGCACCCTTCGGCATTGTCCGCAAGCTTGCCTTTGACGACGAGATCGATGTCGCAGGCCCGATCCTGCGGCATTCCGAGCGGCTCGACGTGCGCTCGCTCGTCGCCAACGCCAGGACCAAAAGCCAACCCCATCTGCTGGCGATCTCCCGGCGAAAATTCGTCAGCGAACCGGTGACGGACGTTCTCGTGACACGCGGCAACCGCGAGGTCGTGCAGTCGGTGGCGGGCAACAGCGGCGCGCGATTGTCGGAGTTCGGCTGTTTGAAGCTGATCAAGCGCTCCGAGACCGATTCCATCCTCGCCAGGAGTCTCGGGCTGCGGACCGACATTCCCCGACATCTGTTCCAGCAATTGATCGCCAAGGCGTCGGACGATGTCCGAAAGAAGCTGGAGCAGGAGCACCCGGCGATAGCGATTCAGGTTCAGGCGCTGGTGAGCGATGTCACCGGGGCCATGCAATCCAAATTCGGTCCAGCGTCCAAGGTCTATTTTGCGGCCAAGAAGGCCGTCGCCATCCAGCGTCACTACGGCAACCTGAACGAAAGCAAGATCCTCGAATACGCGCGAGCCCGCAAGTTCGAGGAGACCACGGTCGGATTGTCGATGTTGTGCGCGCTGCCGGTCTACGTCGTCGAGCGGGTGTTGGTCGACAAGGGCAGGGAAGTCGTCCTGATCCTGGCCAAGGCGCTCGGATTCTGCTGGGAAACCACCATGTCGCTGTTGTTTCTTGGTGCGACGGACCATCGGATCACCTCGCAGGACCTGGCTCGCCTGCAGGCTGAATTTGCGGATCTCAACATCGAGACATCGAAAAGCGTTCTGAAGTTCTATCAATCGCGCAAGCGTGCCTCCGCAGATCGCTCGGCCCAACGTCGCCTCCCCCAGCTCCACGCGCACTAGCCGCCAGTCCCTTGGGCCATATTTCGGCAAACTTCGGCGAAATCCGGTATTCCGGCCAGACGTGACCCACAGCTTGGTGCCGGAATAGACTCTAAAAAGATACTTTTCAGTACACCGTTTAACGGCTAGCTTTTTGGCATGGCCACAGAAAAAGCCGAAACCGACCGTGTTCCGATTACCCTGGCGCTCTCCACCATCACCTATCTCGAAAAACTGGTGAGGCAGGGTACCCACGGCACCAGCGTTCCCGGCGTCGCGAGAACCTTGATCGAGGAAGGCGTCCGGCTCGCCATCAAGGACGGGCTGCTCGCGATCCGCGACAACGGCAAGACGCCCTGAAGCCGGGACGCGCTGAGAATACCTTCGGAGGCGGGGGTTCGGCGACATCAAGGCCTGCAGCAATCACCCGCAGCTTGGGACCCATCAGCATGCCGGCCAACAACCCCACCTGGACTGACGAACGCGTCGAACTCCTGAAAAGCCACTTTGAAGCCGGGCTATCCTGCCGCCAGATTGCCGACGACATCGGGGTCAGCCGCAACGCCGTCATCGGCAAACTCTCTCGCCTCAATCTGACCCGAAAAAAATCCGGCGAACTCCGACGGCCGGCCCGGAAGGCCGACGCGAAAGGACATCGGCCGGGAACCGCGCCAAGGCTGCGCTGCCGGATCCGGATCGCGCTTTACACCGAGCCGGAGCCAGCCGACGACGAACCGATCCACAACGGACATTGCTGCTCATTGCTCGAATTGAACGATGCAAGATGTCGCTGGCCGATCAGCACCCCGGGAGCCGACGACTTCTGTTTCTGCGGCAACCCGCCCCTCGACGGGCTGCCCTATTGCGCCGGCCACACCAGGCTTGCCTACCGGCCAGGCTCCCGCCCGCGCAGCGCTCAGGGGTGAGCCTGTCACCGATGTCTTCGGTACGTTCTGCTACCCATGTGTCCGGGCCGGACACGGGCCGGACATGATAAAATTGGAGCGGGCGAAGGGATTCGAACCCTCGACCCCGACCTTGGCAAGGTCGTGCTCTACCCCTGAGCTACACCCGCATCCGAGAAGCTGGCGGCGATGGGTGCGCCGGCAACGGTCAGAGCTATGCCAAATGCGGCCCATGAATGCAACAACCCTTGGAAGGCCGGAACCTGCGGTCGGCCTCCATGGCCTGCTACCCCAGGGAAGAGCGCAAAAACACCGCAAATCGGCCTTGCGATCAGCACAGGCCCCAAATCGCCGACGCGGCGAAGCCAGCGCTTCGACCGATTGAAATTCCGACCCCAGCCGCCACTTAGGAGAAGACAAGTTCCGAACCCTTCGGGCCGTGCTAGAACAGGCGAAACCCGACAGGACACCAGGCGAGGAATCCCGTGACAATAGTAGAGCAGGGCAGCGGTCCGGTGCCGCAGGCGGCGGAAGGTCTGATCAAGGAGACGACGACCCAGACCTTCGTGAAGGATGTCATCGAGGAATCGAAGCGTCAGCCGGTGCTGATCGACTTCTGGGCGCCGTGGTGCGGCCCCTGCCGCCAGCTCACGCCGACGCTCGAGAAGGCGGTCCGGGCTGCCAGCGGCAAGGTCAAGCTGGTCAAGATGAACATCGACGAACATCCGGCGATTCCCGGTCAGATGGGCATCCAGTCGATCCCGGCCGTGATTGCCTTTGTCAACGGCCAGCCCGCCGACGGCTTCATGGGCGCGGTGCCCGAGAGCCAGGTCACCGCCTTCATCAACAAGGTCACCGCCGGCGTGAAGGGCGCCGACGAACCCAACATCGCAGAAATTCTTCAGGAGGCCGAAGCGGTGCTGGCCGAGGGCGATCCGGCGAGCGCGGCGTCGATCTATGCCGAAGTGCTGGCGGCCGACGCCACCAATATCGCCGCGCTCGCGGGGCTCGCCAAATGCTACGTCGCCACCGGCGCCAACGAGCAGGCGAAGCAGACCCTTGCGATGGTGCCGGAATCGAAACGCGGTGACGCGGCGGTCAAGGCCGTGCAGGCTTCGCTCGACCTCGCCGAGCAGGCCCAGACGCTCGGCCCGGTGACCGAACTGGAACAGAAAGTCGCGGCAAACCCCCTCGATCATCAGGCGCGATTCGATCTCGCGACCGCGCTCAACGCCAGCGGCAAGCGCGCCGAGGCCACCCATCAGTTGCTCGAAATCGTCAAGCGCGACCGCAAATGGAACGACGATGGCGGGCGCAAGCAGCTCGTGCAGTTCTTCGAGGCGTGGGGTCCGACCGATGAGGCCACGGTCGAGGGGCGCAAGCGGCTGTCGACGATCCTGTTCTCCTGAAGCTCTCGATCAATCGGGACCGCCAATGCCGCTCAATGCCGAATACCGCGGACCCGGCGAACTACCCCAGGTGATCCCGGTGTTTCCGCTGCGCGGCGCCTTGCTGCTGCCGCGCGGCCAGATGCCGCTCAACATTTTCGAGCCGCGCTATCTCGCCATGGTCGACGATGCGCTGCGCGACGGGCATCGGCTGATCGGGATGATCCAGCCGGACGTCTCCCATTCGCAGGACGAGGACCGGCCGACGCTGTTTCGGGTCGGCTGCGTCGGGCGCATCACCCAGCTCGCCGAGTCCGGTGACGGCCGCTACATCCTCGAACTCACCGGCATCTCCCGTTTCAAGGTGCTCGAGGAAATGACGGTCTTGACCGCCTATCGGCAATGCAGGGTGGACTACTTCCCCTATCTCGACGATTTCACCGCACGCAAGGGCGAGGAGGCGGTCGATCGCGAGGCCCTGCTCGAAGTGCTGACGGATTTCCTCAAGGCCAACAATCTCAAGGTGGACTGGGAAGGCGTCGAGAGCGCGCCCAACGAGGCGCTGGTCAATGCGCTGGCCATGATGTCGCCCTACGGTCCGGCGGAAAAGCAGGCGCTGCTCGAGGCACCCGACCTGAAGACCCGCGCCGAGATCCTGATTGCGGTCACCGAGATGGATCTCGCCAAAAAGCGCACCAGCGGCGACCCGCCCCTGCAATAGGTTCGGCGCCGACAACGGCATTGACGCCCCCCTGCCCGGAACTTCTAATCCGGGCCGTGACTTTCGCCTGACTTTCGGTGCTAGCCCGTGCCATCCCGGAAGGAAATCGAGATCGCGCCGGAGCTTCCGGCGAAAGCGGCGTTCCAGTCGATTGCCTCGGCGTGCCTGCAGCAGATCGTCGCCAGCAAGCCGGCGATCCTGCGCGGTGATCCCGAAGGCGTCCACCGGATGCGCGTTGGTTTGCGTCGCCTGCGCACGGCACTAGCGCTATTTGCGGACCTTGCCGTCGACGCCAGGACGCCCGCGGTCAAGCGGGAGCTGAAGTGGCTGACCGGCGAGCTTGGCCCCGCCCGCGAGTTCGAGGTGTTCCTGACCAGGGTGGTAGCGCCGCTCGGCAAGCAGCACACCCGGTTGAGCGGGATGCGCACGCTGTCGCGGGACCTGGCCGATCAGCGCGAGGCGGCGGTCGCGCGCGCGCTGGCGGCGGTCTCGTCGCGGCGGTTTCGCGAGCTGACGGGAAATGTCGCCGGGTGGATCGAAACCGGCAGTTGGCGCGAGCCGCGCAGCAAGCTCGCACGCGACCGCAGCGAGCAGCGGATCGAGGCCGTGGCCCGCGCGCAGCTCAAGCGGCGCTGGAAGAAGATCCGCAAATGCGGCGGACGGCTGGCGCAGCTCGATCCGCGCGCGCGGCACGAGCTGCGCATCCGGGCCAAGAAACTGCGCTATGCGACCGAATTCTACAAAACGGTGTTTGCCGGGAAAAAGCAGGCGAGGCGCCGCCTGGCTTTTCTGTCGGCCTTGAAGCAATTGCAGGAATGCCTTGGCGAGCTCAACGACATCGCCGTGCACGAGAAGCTGACCAAGGGGATCGTCGAGACGAAGGCGACTCCCACCGCACGGCCATCTCGACGGGTGTTCGCCGCCGGACTATTGGCGGACCATGAGGAAGCCCGCTTCAAGCCCCTGCTCGCGACCGCCGAACGGGCGTTTGACGCGCTCGAGAAGCTCGCCCCTTACTGGAAATAGAACGGCGGCCGGCGCGGCGCGCGCTGGCGCAATTTCAACCTCAATGGCCTCATCCTTCGAGACGCATCGCGATGCTCCTCAGGACGAGGACTGATATGAGACCTTCATGGTGAGGAGCCGCGCCTTGCGCGGCGTCTAGAACCACGAGGCCGCGGGAGAAGCGACAATGATTCGACTGGCCCGGAAAACGCCTCAATATCCGGCCACCGCCAGTGCGACCACCGCACTCAGCGCCATCCAGCCAAAATGGCGGCCGCGCGTTGCCCAGGCGTTGACTAGCGCGGCAAAGGCAAAAACACCGGACATGGTAGCGACAATCCAGTGCCGAGCCGGGTCCGAGCCCAGCCATGGCGCCGCGATCAGCAGCACGCCGCCGCCGATCCACGCCACTGTTCCGGCCTGCCAGACCAGCCGGATCAGGGTACGCAGCCGCGCCGGTTCGATGGTGGCGCGGGCGAACACCTTGGCTTCGCCCAGCACGCCATGAATCAGCGCCACCGCGATGGCGGCCATTCCGGCCGCTTGCAGCAACCCGTTATGCATCGCAACCATCCATACATCACTGTATGGATGGTTTACCGGACCTGCTGGCCAGCGTCAATACAGGTGTGTATGGTGAATTGTCGCAGGAGGAAACCCATGACCGACCAGCTCTCGGCAACCGACTGGCTCGACCGGGGCCTCAAGACGCTGGCCCGCAGCGGCTTCACGGCGTTGAAGGCCGAGCCGCTGGCGAAGGCGATGGGGGTATCGCGCGGCAGCTTCTACTGGCACTTCGCCGACGTCGGCGCGTTTCACGCCGCCATCCTCCGGCATTGGCGCGAGGTCGCGGCCGAACAGGTCATCGCCGATCTCGAGGCTGCGTCCGACAGCGACACAGCCTTGCCGCTGCTGCTGCGCCGGGCGTTCGGCGCCAGGCTTTCGCTGGAGAAGGCGGTTCGAACCTGGGCCACGTTCGACGCGGCGGCGGCGGCGGCCGTGCAGACGATCGATCGGCGCCGGCTGGGTTATGTGGAGAGGCTGCTGCTGGCGTCCGGAGTTTCGCCGCGGGTGGCCGGCGCCCGCGCACAGATTCTGTACTGGGCATTCGTCGGATTTGCGCTTTCCGACAAGCCGCTGCCACAGGCAAAGCAGAAAGCGATGCTCGACGAATTGCTGCAGATGGCCGCGCCATGACGCGACCGGTTACCGCCGAGTTTTCTCTGCGCGAACCGCGACCCAATTCGCCCGAAAACGCTATAAGGGATCGAGCGACCAAGCCGGAGACCCCCTGCATGACATCCCCGCCCGAACGCCCTGAAGGCACCGTCGACCCCAAGCTGTTGGAGATCCTGGTCTGTCCGATGACCAAGGGCCCGCTCGAATTCGATGCGGCGCGGCAGGAACTAATTTCGCGCTCGGCCAAGCTCGCCTATCCGATTCGCGACGGGATCCCGATCATGCTGCCGGAAGAAGCCAGGAAGATCGACTAGCGCATGCGCGCCGGAAGAATCTTCCGGGTGATCGCGATCCTCGCTATCCCCGGCATGACCATGAACGCCGCCGCCGAGGAAAGCCGGATCCGCGTCGGCGCCATCGACGCCGTGCTGACGGTCCCGCCTGGAGTTGAGCGGCCGCCGGTCGCGTTGCTGATCGCGGGCTCCGGTACCACCGACCACAACGGCAACGGACCGCAATTCAAGCCTGCGACCTTGAAGAAGCTCTCGGAGCAACTGGTGGCGCGCAAGATCGCCACCCTGCGCTATGACAAGCGCGGCTCCGGCGGATGGAAGCCGGAATTCGGACGGCCGGAGGATTTCCGCTTCAACGATTATGTCGACGATGCCGTCGCGCTCGTAAACTACCTGCGCGGCAGCGGCAAATTCTCCAGGCTGGTGCTGGTCGGCCACAGCGAGGGCGGCCTGGTTGCGATCCTGGCCGCACGGCGCGTCCCGATCGACCGGCTGGTGTTGCTGGTCACCGCCGCGAGGCGGCAGGGCGACCTGATCAAGGCCCAGCTCGAGAAAAAGCTGGCACCGGAGGTGCTGGCACCGATCGTCAAGGCGATCGATGCCATCATGGCGGGACAGATCGTCGATCCGCCGCCGCCGGGGCTGTCGATCCCGCCGGCGATGCAACCCGGCATTGCCTCGGCATTCTCCGAGGATCCGATCGATCCCTTGAAGAAGATCGAACAGCCGACGCTGATCATCGGCGGCGGCCGCGACCTGCAGGTGGCGCGGGTGGATTACGCAGCGCTCTCCGCGGCCTCGCCGGTGGCCAAGGCGGTGTGGCTCCCGGACATGAACCATGTGCTGGTCGATGTGACCGACGATGCCGATGATCTCGCCGCCTACAACCAGCCGGAGCGGGCGCTGGATCCGACGTTGATCGAGACCGTCGCAGCCTTTGTCCTCGCAGGTGATACGACGAAGTGAGGCGGATCCGCCATTACCGTCGCAATGAAAGTGAGAATCGTAGCCCGGATGGAGCCTACAGCGCTTCGCCCTTCAGCAGCCGCGGCACCTCGCCGGCCAACCCGGCCGCCTGGCGGATGAACATGCTCTTCAGCGGCGGCGCGCGATCGACCAGTCCGAGCCCGATATCGCGCACCGTGCGCAGCAATGTGGAGCGGTTCGAGAACAACAGATTGAGCGAATTGGTGGCGAGTCCCATCGCCATGGTGTCGAACCGCCGCCAGCGCTGATAGCGATCGAGCACATCGGCTTGACCGAGATCGATGCCGAGCCGCGCCGCATCGACGATCACTTCGGCCAGCGCCGCTACATCCTTGAGCCCCATATTCAGCCCCTGGCCCGCAATCGGATGAATCACATGCGCGGCGTCGCCGACCAGTGCCAGCCGCTCGCCGATGAAGGAGCGGGCGACGAAATAGCCCAACGGAAATGCGCGCGGCCGGTCCAGCGGCTTGATCTCGCCGAGATGCAGCCCAAAACGTTGCTCGAGTTCGCGGTGAAATTCATCCTCGCCGAGCGCGACGATTCGCGCCGCCTCGTCGCGCTTTTCGGTCCACACCAGCGACGAGCGCTTTCCCGACAGCGGCAGGATGGCAAATGGCCCGGCCGGAAGGAAATGTTCTTCGGCACGGCCGTGATGATCCCGTTCATGACCGACCGTGACGACGATGCCGGACTGATCATAGTCCCAGCCATGGGTGGCGATGCCGGCGCGCTCGCGCAGTTTCGAACGCGCGCCGTCGGCCGCAACCAGCAGGCTCGCCGCGACGGTGCTCCCGTCGGACAGTGTTATCTCGACGCCATCGGCTCGGGCATCGAACGCCGTCACCGCCACCGGACGCAGATCGATCCCCTCGGCTTCCGCGCGCTGTACCAGCGCATCGATCAAATGGCGGTTCTCGACCATATGCGCGAACGACTCGCCCGGCTCGACATCGCCCGCGAAGGTCAGGAAGGCCGGACGGGTCGCGTCTTCCAGCTTGGAGTCGGTGACGACCATGTCGAGGATCGGCTGCGCCCCGGCCGCGACCTCATTCCATACCCCGATGGCATCGAACAGGCGGCGGCAGGCCGCGACGATGGCGGTCGCACGCGGATCGCGGCTCGGCCGTGTCGCCAGCGCCGGGTCGGCAACGATGACCGCGATATCGGTGCCAAGGCCCTGTCGCAGCGCCAAAGCCAGCGCCAGCCCTGCCAGGGCGCCTCCGCCGATAACAATGCTTCGCTGTGCCGACATCGGAACCTGCTCGCGATACCCTTGCCCCCGGACTATAGCTGGGCGAAACAGGGTGGCGAAGCAAGGGGCTGCATGATCGTCATTCCCGGTTCGTTCGCGGAGTCAGTCATCGCACGGCCAAAGGCCGGACTGGTCGGCTGACGCCCCGGAATGGTGAAAATCGAAGGCGCTGCGATGTCCAAAGGCCTGATTGACCTGATTTCCATTCTCGATCTCGAGCCGCTCGAGGTGAACCTGTTTCGCGGCAACAGCCCGAAAACGAGCTGGCAACGGGTATTCGGCGGCCAGGTGATCGGACAGGCGATGGTGGCGGCGTGCCGCACCGTCGAGGGCCGCCTGCCGCATTCGCTGCATTGCTATTTCATCCTGCCCGGCGACCCGCAGGTTCCGATCATTTACGAGGTCGAGCGGCTGCGCGACGGCAAGAGCTATTCGACCCGCCGGGTCACCGCGATCCAGCACGGCCATGCGATCTTTTCGATCATGGTGTCGTTTCATGTCGAGGAACAGGGTGCTTTCGATCACCAGGACCGGATGCCCGACGTTCCGTCCCCGGAAAAACTCACCGCCGAGGAGGTGGCGAAACAGCCGATGTTTCGCGAAATGCCGGACTTCATCCGCCGCTATTACGAATCCGACCGCCCGATCGAACTGCGCCCGGTCGAACTCGGCCGTTATTTTGGCCAGAAAATCGACGACGGCCGCATCCATGTCTGGATTCGCACCGCGGCCAAACTGCCCGACGATCCGGCGCTGCATATGTGCGCCCTGGCCTATGCGTCGGATTTCTCGCTGCTCGATGCCGTCATGGCGCGTTACGGCCGCACGCTGTTCGACAAGCGGATGATGCCGGCGAGCCTCGATCATGCGATGTGGTTTCATCGGCCTTTCCGCGCCGACGAGTGGCTGCTCTACGCCCAGGATTCGCCGAGCGCGCAAGGCGGGCGCGGCCTCACCCGCGGCATGATTTTCAAACCCGACGGCACGCTGGTGGCCTCGGTCGCGCAGGAAGGCTCGGTCCGCGAACGCAAGTAACGCAAATGAGGCGTCGGTCCTCGGGTCGGGCGGACTATTGAATTCGGGCCGTTCTGCAGCCGGCTCGGGAGCACCCGGGATCGGGCCGGGGCGCAACAGCAATTGCTTTTTCGGTTGGGTCTGCAAACTTTTTGTGCCATTTGCACAGAAAGCTGGCAAACTCGCCCGAACCCGGCGCGGTGTGGCCGGGTTTTGCGATTTCCCGGATAATGAAGGCCTGACCATGAAGTTCGTCGTCGCAATCATCAAACCGTTCAAGCTCGACGAGGTGCGTCAGGCGCTGACCGCGATCGGGGTCAGCGGCATGACCGTGACCGAGGTCAAGGGCTATGGGCGCCAGAAGGGCCACACCGAGATCTATCGCGGCGCCGAATATGTGGTGAATTTTCTGCCGAAGCTGCGGATCGAGATCGCGGTCGCATCGAACCTTGCCGACAAGGCGGTCGAGGTCATCACCGCGAGCGCGCGCACCGGCCAGATCGGCGACGGCAAGATTTTCGTGACGCCGATCGACAACGCGCTGCGAATCCGCACCGGCGAAACCGACAACGATGCACTTTGAAAGCGTTTTCGAGCGAAGTGGGGTTCCGGTTCGCGTGAAGAAAACGCGTCAAAACAACGCGTCAAAACAAGAAGCCAAGGTTCACGCGAGCCAGTCGCATCCGGCAACGGGGCTTGGAGCGCGATTGATGAAATCATAACCGGCTGGGAAGAGACCATGGGGGCACTGGCGTATCGTGCAGCGAAGCCCGCTGCAGCGATCAGTTTTGCGGCGATCATCTCGTTTTCGACCCCGGCGCTGGCGCAAGCGCCCGGGATCAGCGCCGCCGACACCGCATGGATGATGGTCGCGACGGCCCTCGTGCTGATGATGACGATACCGGGGCTTGCGCTGTTCTACTCCGGCATGGTGCGCAAGAAGAACGTCCTGGCGACGATGGCCCAAAGCCTGGCCGCGGTGGCCGTCATTTCAATTCTCTGGGTCGCCTTCGGCTATTCGCTGGCGTTTGTCGGCGACGGTCCCTGGCTGGGAACGCTGGATCGCTCGTTTCTCGCCGGAATGTCGATGGATGCGGTGAATCCCGCCGCGAAGACCATCCCCGAGGCGCTGTTCATGCTTTACCAGATGACGTTCGCGATCATCACGGTCGCGTTGGTGGCGGGTTCGGTGGCCGACCGGATGCGGTTCTCGGCCTATCTGTTGTTTTCGATTCTGTGGTTCGTGTTCGTCTACATTCCGCTGGCGCACTGGGTCTGGGGCGGCGGATTCCTCGGCAGCGCCGGCGTGATGGACTTTGCCGGCGGCTTGGTGGTGCATCTGAGCGCCGGAGCAGGCGGCCTCGTGGCTGCCAAGGTACTCGGCCGCCGCCACGGCTATGGCAGCGAGAACCTGTCGCCGTTCGACCTGTCGCTGGCGGTGGTCGGCACCGGCCTGCTGTGGGTCGGCTGGTTCGGCTTCAACGGCGGATCGGCGCTGGCCGCCAATTCACGCGCGGTCATTGCGATGGTCGTCACCCATCTCGCCGCCTGTGCCGGGGCACTGACCTGGGGCGCGCTGGAATGGACGACCCGCCGCAAGCCCTCGGTCCTCGGAATGATTTCCGGCGCCGTCGCCGGTCTCGGGACGATTACGCCGGCCTCGGGTTTCGTCGCTCCCTGGCACGGCATCGTTATCGGCGTGGTGGCCGGGCTGGTGTGCTTCTGGGCCTGCACCTGGCTGAAGCACCGCTTCAACTATGACGATTCCCTCGACGTGTTCGGCGTGCACGGCATCGGTGGAATGACCGGCACGCTCTTGGTCGGGGTGTTCGCGACCGCCTCGATCTGCGGAATCCCCGGCCTCATCGAAGGCAATCCGCACCAGCTCCTGATCCAGCTTTACGGGGTCGCTGTCACCCTGGTTTGGTCAGGCGGCGTGACCTTCGTGCTGCTCAAGCTCGTCAGCGCGTTTGTACCGCTGCGGGTGTCGCGCGAACACGAGCTGATCGGGCTCGACATTTCGCAGCACGGCGAGGCCTTGCAGTAGCCTCCTCCGGCCGTGCCCAACTTTTGCGCAGGCCTGACCAGCTATTGGGCGCGACCGAATGGCGTCGCCCGACCGGGCCTCGAACAGGCGCGAAAAGCCCCGTCATCATAGACCGTTAGGGATTTCGCCGGCTCTGGCACGGCATTTGATTCTACCCGCCTTGGCGATGCCCGCGTAGTGACCCTCTCCGCGTGGTGAACCTCATCGAAAACGTCCGGCCGTGTCTCGACCGGGCCTCAGCGGGGATAGGACCATGAAAATAATTACGGCGATCATCAAGCCATTCAAGCTTGAAGAAGTCCGCGACGCCCTGACCGCCATCGGCGTTCACGGTCTCACGGTAACGGAGGTCAAGGGATATGGCCGACAGAAAGGCCACACGGAAATCTATCGCGGTGCCGAATACGCCGTGAGCTTCCTGCCCAAGATCAAGATCGAGGTGGCGATCGCCTCGGACCAGGTCGCCAAGACCATCGACGCCATCACGTCGGCAGCAAAGACCGGACAGATCGGCGACGGCAAAATCTTCGTCATCAGCCTCGACCATGCGGTCCGCATCCGCACTGGCGAGGCCGATGCCGCAGCACTGTGAACCCGCGCAACCTATTCAATCAGGAGTAAATCAAATGACGTTCAAACATCCCACAAGCGCGGGATGGGCAGTCCTCGCCATTGCAAGCCTCTGTGCCGTAGGCTTTGTCGATGCAGCACTTGCCCAAACGGCGGCGCCGGCTGCACCTGCAGCAGCCGATGCGGCTGCGGCGCCGGCTGCCGCGGCCTTGGTCCCCAACAAGGGCGACACCGCCTGGATGCTCGTATCGAGCGCCCTCGTTCTGATGATGTCGATCCCGGGCCTCGCCTTGTTTTACGGTGGCCTCGTCCGCACCAAGAACATGGCTTCCATCCTGACCCAGGTGTTCGCGATCGTCGCCATGGTCGGCGTGGTCTGGACTCTGTACGGCTACTCGCTCGCCTTCAGTGACGGCGGCAGCATGACTCCCTATGTCGGCGGTTTCACCAAGGCGTTCATGCACGGGGTCGATGCCAGCTCGACGGCAGCGACCTTCTCCAACGGCGTCGTGATTCCGGAATACTGCTACTTCGTGTTCCAGATGACCTTCGCGATGATCACCCCGGCGCTGATCGTCGGTGCCTTCGCCGAGCGGATCAGGTTCTCGGCGGTGATGCTGTTCATTCTGCTGTGGGTCACGTTCGTGTATTTCCCGATCGCGCATTGGGTCTGGTACGTGGCCGCTCCCGACGACGTCGCGGCCGCTGCCAAGGCGCTCGCCGCCGCAGCCGACGGTGCGGCCAAGACCGCGGCGCAAGCCAAACTCGACGAAGTTACCGGCGCGGTCGGTTGGCTCGCCGGTGCCGGCGCCCTCGACTTCGCCGGCGGTACCGTAGTGCACATCAACGCCGGCATTGCCGGTCTGGTCGGCGCCCTGATCATCGGCAAGCGCACTGGCTACGGCAAGGACCTGATGGCTCCGCATTCGCTGACCATGACCATGATCGGCGCCTCGCTGCTGTGGGTCGGCTGGTTCGGCTTCAACGCTGGATCGAACCTCGAAGCCAACGGCACAACGGCGCTAGCCTTCGTCAACACCATGGTGGCGACCGCGGGTGCGTCGCTGTCCTGGCTGCTGTCGGAATGGGTCGTCAAGGGCAAGCCTTCGTTGCTGGGCATCTGCTCCGGCGCGGTGGCCGGCCTGGTGGCGGTGACGCCCGCTTCGGGCTTTTCCGGCCCGATCGGCGCGCTGGTGCTCGGCCTCGTGGTTTCGCCGGTCTGCCTGTTCTTTGTCAGCACGGTGAAGAACGCCTTCGGCTATGACGACGCCCTCGACGTGTTCGGCGTTCACTGCATCGGCGGCATCATCGGTGCACTCGGCACCGGCATCCTGGTCAATCCCGCACTCGGTGGCGTCGGCATCACCGACTACACCAACATCACCGGCAACAACGCCGGCACCTATGATCTCGTCACCCAGATGATCGCGCAGGGCAAGGCCGTGCTGGCGACCTTGCTCTGGTCGGGCATCGGTTCGGCAATCCTCTACAAGCTCGTCGACGTGCTCGTGGGTCTGCGTCCCACCGTCGAGGAGGAACGCGAGGGTCTCGATATCACCGGCCACGGCGAGCGCGCTTACAACATGTAGTTCTCCCCGGGCGCGGCGTCCCAGCGTCGCGCCCTGAACTTCGGTTAGGGCACATACCCGGCAATGCCCCGACCGTTGAGGGGCTCCAGCGCAAG
This sequence comes from Bradyrhizobium sp., assembly GCA_036273255.1. Lineage (GTDB taxonomy): Bacteria > Pseudomonadota > Alphaproteobacteria > Rhizobiales > Xanthobacteraceae > Bradyrhizobium. The sequence goes on along the minus strand of DASUIA010000058.1, from coordinate 10,902 downwards.
CTGGAGTCCCTTTCTTTTGGCTGATCTCCGTCGCCTAACCTTGTCCCTCCGGTGCAATCAGCATGGCGTTCGGAAAATAGCTTCGATACCGCCGCAGATCGCGCGTCAGCAACCGCAGGCGGTCGACTTCCGCGTGGGCTCCAATGAAAAATTCCGGGAGCACGCCGTTACGAATTCCGCCCGCGTTGCGGTACTGGATGAAGGCCTTGCCCGCGAGGAAAAGTGCGGCGCGCGGCATCGGCGCAACATTGATACCAAACCTCGCCAGCGCCGCATCAAATTCATCCATGCTGTGAAAGCGGATCGAGGTCTCGGCATAGATCACGTCGTTGATGAGCAGCGTGCCCTCGAGGGCAGCTTCCTCCAAATGCGCAAGCGACCATTCCCACCAATTGGGTGTTCTGGTGAAGACGTCGAGCAGCACATTCGAGTCCACCAGGGTCACGAATTACTCGCCGCGCGTCATTGCCATGATCTCGTCGGTGAAAGCGCCCGGGCCGGCGATTCCAACCGATTCTGCGAACCGGCTGGGCTGGCGCGTTCCATCGGCCCGTTCGATGACGATGCTGCCGTCACCCGCACGCCGAAAGGCAACGCGGCTGCCGGGGCCTATTCCGAGGTGATCGCGGACCGGCTTCGGAATCGTGACCTGACCCTTGCGAGTGACGGTGGTTGCCATCGCACTCTCCGAGGTAATACCGTCAAAGAATACGGTAACACCATGCAAATTGTCCAGTGCGGTCGATGGTTAATCGTGTCTTAACCTTGCCGTATCTATGGTGGCTTGATCCGCTTGCGGCCGGCCTCGACATGCGACCGGCTGCCCTGAAAGTGCTGGCGCTTCACGTATGGCCATGACCGCTTCATCCAGCGCCCCGCAAGGCGTCGGCAGCGAGCAGAGCGAACGCTCGCCGTTCGCGCGGCTGGCCGAATTGCTGGCCCCGCAGCAGCCGGGTAAGCCGTTGATTGCATTGTCACTCGGCGAGCCGCAACACCCCTTGCCGGGGTTTGTCGGGCCGGTGCTGGCGAAGCACATCGGCGATTTCGGCCGCTACCCTATCGCCAAGGGCATCGAGCCGTTCCGGCGGGCGGCGGCGAACTGGCTTTCCAGCCGGTTCCACCTGCCCCGGGCCATCGATCCCGACAGCGAAATTCTGGTGCTCAATGGCAGCCGCGAAGGGCTTTTTTTCGCTGCGATATCCGCGGCGCGCCAGGTCGGGGGACGTCGCGGGAAACCTGCAATCCTGATGCCCAATCCATTCTATCCGGCCTATGCGGCCGGCGCCCGCGCCGCGGACTGCGAGGCCGTCTTTCTGCCGACCACACTGGCCAACGGCTTCCTTCCGGATCTCGACGCGCTCGACGAGGCGACGCTCGCCCGCACCGTCGCGATCTACCTCGCCTCGCCGGCCAACCCGCAAGGCGCGGTGGCCTCAAAGGAATATTTCGGCCGGCTGAAACAACTGGCCGACCGTTTCGGCTTCATGATCCTGAGCGACGAATGCTATTCGGAAATCTACACCAAGGCGGCGCCCGGCAGCATGCTGGAATGTGCCGGGCCTGATTTCAGCCATGTCGTCGCGTTCCAGTCATTGTCGAAGCGCTCCAATTTGCCGGGCATGCGAGTCGGCTTTGCTGCCGGCGACGGCAGGTTTCTTGCGAAGTTTCACGAGCTGCGCAATGTCGCCGCGCCGCAGGTGCCGGTGCCGTTGCAGCAGGTCGCGGTCGCCGCCTACAGCGACGAGGCGCATGTCGAGGAAAACCGCCGGCTCTACCGGGTCAAGTTCGATCTCGCCGACCAGATTCTCGGCAATCGCTTTGGCTATCACCGCCCGGCGGGCGGCTTCTGCGTCTGGCTCGATGTGTCGCAGCATGGCGGCGACGAGGCGGCGACAGTGAAACTCTACAAGGATGGCGGCGTGCGTGTGATTCCCGGAAGCTATTTGGCACGGCAGCAACCCGACGGCAGCAATCCCGGCGCCGGCTATATCCGCCTCGCTTTGGTATCAGACAGTGAGACAACAGCCGAGGCCTTGCACCGGCTGGTGGAAATTCTGGATTAGTCGCGGGGCCCCCATGAGCATGCCAGCGATCGAACGTGTCATACCTCTCGTCGGCCAGTTGCCGGTCTCGGTGCGCGACGCGCTGGCCCGGCGGCTGCGCGAACTTACCGGCCTCGGCCTGATCGCGCTCGCCGGCGTGGCGGCGGCGGCGCTGATGACCTGGTCGGTGCAGGATCCGAGTCTCAGCCACGCAACATCGCGCGCCGTTCGCAACATCGTCGGCTATCCCGGTGCGATCGGCGCCGATCTGCTGATGCAGATTCTCGGGCTCGGCGCCGTCATGCTGATCCTGCCAATAGCGGTGTGGGGTTGGCGGATGCTGACCCATCGCAGCTTCGACCGCGAGCCGCTCCGGATCGCCTGCTGGATTCTGTGCATGGTGACATCGGCAGGCTTTGCGAGTTGCTGGCCGCACGGTGGCGCGTGGCCGCTGCCAACCGGAATCGGCGGCGTGGTCGGCGACGCCCTGGTGCGCGCACCCGCAGTGGTGTTCGGCCCGCCCGGCGCGATCTATCGCATCGTGCTCGGACTCATCCTGGGCGGCATCGTGGCCGCAACCTTCCTGATTGCCGGCGGCCTCGGCTCGCGGCCGCAGGAAGATGAGCTGACGCCGATCGAAGACGATGACACGCCGTTCGTGGAAGCGGATGACGATGGCTCGGTTCCGTTGGGCTGGGCGTTTCATGCCGCGATGAGCGCGAAAGCGCGGCTGTGGCGGGGGCTGACGCTGGCCTACCGGTGGCTGGTTGCCAGCGGCCCTGCGCCACGGACGTCCCTGTTCGACCGCCGGGAGCCGACGCTCGACGGTCGCGCGCCATCGCTGGCGCCGCAGGCAGGAGAGGATTGCGACGACGAGGAAACCGACGAGGACGAGGAGGAAGCGCCGGTCGCGCGCGCGCCGCGCAAGAAGGCCCTGGCACGGAAACCGTCGGTAAAATTCGAACTGCCCTCGGTGTCGGTGCTGACCGCTCCCAGGGCTTCGGACCGCCAGCCGCTCAGCAAATCCGAACTGGAAGCGAATTCACGCGCGCTGGAAGGCGTGCTGAGCGATTTCGGCGTTCGCGGCGAAATCGTCAAGGCCCATCCGGGCCCGGTGGTGACGCTTTACGAACTCGAACCCGCGCCCGGCATCAAATCGTCGCGCGTGATCGGGCTCGCCGACGACATCGCGCGCTCGATGAGCGCATTGTCGGCGCGCGTCGCCGTGGTCCCCGGACGCAACGCCATCGGCATCGAATTGCCCAATGCGCACCGCGAGAAGGTGTATCTGCGCGAATTGCTCTCGATGAGGGACAGCAACGAGTCGGTGGCGAAACTGCCGCTTTGTCTCGGCAAGAACATCGGCGGCGAATCCATCATCGTCGATCTCGCGCGGATGCCGCATCTGCTGATCGCCGGCACCACCGGTTCCGGCAAATCGGTCGCCATCAACACCATGATCCTGAGCCTGGTCTACCGGCTGCGGCCGGATCAGTGCCGCCTGATCATGGTCGATCCCAAAATGCTCGAACTCTCGGTCTATGACGGCATTCCGCATCTGCTGACGCCGGTGGTGACCGATCCCAAGAAGGCGGTGGTCGCGCTGAAATGGGCGGTGCGCGAAATGGAAGAACGCTACAAGCGGATGTCGAAGCTCGGGGTGCGCAACATCGACGGCTACAATGCGCGGTTGATGGAAGCGAAATCCAGGGGCGAGGAGCTGACCCGAACGGTGCATACCGGTTTCGACAAGGAAACCGGCAAGGCAATCTATGAGGAAGAGAAGCTCGAGCTCGAGCCACTGCCCTACATCGTCATCATCGTCGACGAAATGGCCGATTTGATGATGGTCGCCGGCAAGGACATCGAAGGCGCGGTACAGCGGCTTGCCCAGATGGCGCGCGCGGCCGGGCTGCACGTGATCCTCGCCACCCAGCGGCCGTCGGTCGATGTCATCACCGGCACCATCAAGGCCAACTTTCCGACCCGCATCTCTTTTCAGGTCACCTCGAAAATCGACAGCCGCACCATCCTCGGCGAAATGGGTGCCGAACAACTGCTCGGCCAGGGCGACATGCTTTACATGGCGGGCGGCGGACGCATCAGCCGCGTCCACGGGCCTTTCGTCTCGGACGAGGAGGTCGAGAAGGTCGTGCGGCACCTGAAGTCGCAAGGCCAGCCCGAATATCTCGAAGCGGTAACGGCGGAGGAGCCGACCGACGAAGACGGCGCGGTGTTCGATTCCACCGGGATGGGCGGCGACGGCGCAGGCGACCTGTTCACGCAGGCGGTGGCGATCGTCAAGCGCGATCGCAAGGCCTCCACCAGCTACATCCAGCGCCGGCTGCAGATCGGTTACAATCGCGCCGCATCACTGATGGAGCGGATGGAACTGGAGGGCATCGTCGGACAGGCGAATCACGCCGGCAAGCGGGAAATCCTGATCGAAGAACAGGAAAACGGGTTTTGAGAAGCGGCATCGAGCTACCGAAGCGCCGAACACGGCATCATATCCTCACGGAAAAACGATACCCCGTCTTGCCGAAACCAAGATAAAAGGGCCGGGGCCGCGCGGGGCAATATCTTGAACGAAAATCCGAAGTTTCGAATGACAGCACAATTTGCAAGCCGCGGCGTCGGCTACCGTCTGGGCGCCGGCATGGCGGTGATCGCGGCAGCCATGATGACCGCGGTAACGCCGGTTTCCGCGCAGAGCGTTCCAATTCCGAAGCCCGCGCCGAAGGCGGCCCGCAGCATGCAGATGAGTGCATCGGAGCAGCCGCGCGCGCCAATCACGACGGGAGCCGTATCGGTGCCGCCCAACCCGGTCATCCCGGATCCGCGCCGCAATGTACCCGCCAATATTTTCGCGACCTTCAATGCCACCCAGAAGGCCGAAGCCGTCAAGGTGAGCACCTATCTGTCGTCGCTGCAGACGCTGGTCGGAGATTTCGTTCAGGTCGGACCGGATGGTACCAAGACCAAGGGTGAATTCTATATCCAGAAGCCGGGCAAGGTGCGTTTCGAATATGACGACCCCAGCCCGATTTCGATCATTGCCGACGGATCGTCGGTGGCGGTACGGGACCGCAGGCTGGCGACCCAGGACATCTATCCGCTGTCGCAGACTCCGCTGCGATACCTGCTGTCGGACCGTATCGATCTGCTCAAGGACACCAATGTCGTGAGCGTGACGGCCGACGATTTATATATCAGCATCACCATCGAGGAGAAGCACGCGCTGATCGGCACCAGCCGGCTGATGCTGATGATGGGCGTCAAGGACAATCAGCTCAAGCAATGGACGGTGACCGATCCGCAGGGCTATGACACCACGGTCGCGGTGTACAATCTGGACACCACCAAGCACCCCGATCCCAGCATGTTCAAGATCGACTTCACCAATTATTCGACGCCGCCGGGCTGAAATTCATTGTTGATCGCGGGACCAGGACGTGCGTCATCGTCGCTTCCGCTCTGCTCCCGGTCCCCATGCGCCTTTCCCTGACAAGCTGGAACATCAATTCGGTGCGGCTGCGCGTCGAGCTGGTCGCGAGGTTCCTAAAATCGGCGCGGCCCGACGTGCTCTGCCTGCAGGAGACCAAATGCATTGATGACGCGTTTCCGCTGAAGCGCTTCAGGCGCCTCGGCTACGAACACGTCGCATTGAACGGGCAGAAGGGATATCACGGCGTCGCCGTGGTCTCGAAGCTGCCGTTCGAGTCCACCGATATCCGCACCTTCTGCGACAAGATCGATTCGCGCCACATCACGGTTGCGTTCGGCGCCGCCGCCGGGCTCTCGACCCCGCTGGTGCTGCATAATTTCTATGTCCCCGCCGGCGGCGATATCCCGGATCCGGCGCTGAATCCGAAATTCGAGCACAAGCTCAGGTTTCTGGACGAGATGAAGGCGTGCGAACCGCTGCATCCGCGCGGCGACGACCGCCACGTTCTGGTCGGCGACCTCAATGTCGCACCGCACGAGAACGACGTGTGGTCGCACCGACAATTGCTCAAAGTGGTATCGCACACCCCGATCGAATGCGAAAAGCTGCTGGCCGCGCAGGCCCATGGCGAATGGGTCGACATCGCGCGCGAACGGATTCCGCTATCGGAGAAGGTCTATACCTGGTGGAGCTATCGCGCCGCCGACTGGACCATCGGCGACCGCGGCCGCAGGCTCGACCACATCTGGGTATCCCGCGCCCTCAAGGAAAGCGTGAGCGATTTCCGCATCAGCCGCGAGGCGCGGAGCTGGGAGCGGCCGTCCGACCACGTCCCCGTTACGGTGACACTGGAGTTGTGAGCTGTCCTCTGCACGAGATCGTCGTGCCCGGCCATGACGAAACCCCACTCAAATATTCAGCTTTGAACTCGCGATCAGGATTTCGCTGGCGATCTGGCTGGTGCGGCTGGCGAATTCATCGCGCAGCCGCCGGGCCGCGGCCGGGTCGTTTTCCAGCACGCGCTGAAACAGGCTGCGCGCGACACGAATCACCGTGGAATATTCCATTGCGGTTGCGGTCGCCGGCCGCTGCATCGCCACGATGAGGGCAAGTTCGCCGATCAGGGCGCCGGCGCCTGCCACCGTTTCCGCGCCGCTGGCGTCCTCGATCCGGAATAGCCCACGTCGCACGACAAATCCGGCATCGGCATCCTCACCGACCCGGAAAAGGCGATCGCCTCTGCCGACATCACGCTGCTCGGCGCCGATCGCCAACATGCGCAGCGCCGCTGTCCCCAACAGCCGCAGGGTCGGCACGCGCTCGAGCAGGGCGACATCATCTTCGATCGACATACCAAACCGATGACCGGGCACGCTGAATGCGAATCGCTGCCCCGACCGTATCATGGCACCAGCTTGTAGCCACCCGCTTCCGTAACCAAAATCTCGGGGTTGGCGGCGTCCTTCTCGATCTTCTGGCGCAGCCGGTAGATATGGGTTTCCAGGGTGTGGGTGGTGACGCCGGAATTATAACCCCACACTTCCTGCAGCAGCGTCTCGCGCGACACCGGCAATTGGCCGGCGCGGTACAGAAAGCGCAGGATCGCGGTCTCCTTTTCGGTCAGGCGGACTTTCCTGGCGTTCGCGCCGGTCAGCATCTTGGACCCCGGCCGGAAACTATAGGGGCCGACCGAGAACACCGCGTCTTCGCTCGCTTCGTGCTGGCGAAGCTGCGCCCGGATCCGCGCCAGCAGCACCGCAAACCGGAACGGCTTGGCCACGTAGTCATTGGCGCCGGATTCGAGCCCGAGAATGGTATCGGAATCCGTGTCGTGCCCGGTAAGCATGATGATGGGCGCCTTGAAGCCACCCTTGCGAAGACTACGCACCACTTCGCGGCCATCGGTATCCGGCAGCCCTACATCCATCAGCACCAGATCCGGTGCGTTGGCCTTGGCCGCGCTGGCCCCCTTGGCGCCGGTATCGACCGCGGAAGCCTCGAACTCGTCGTGCAACGACAATTGCTCGACCAGGGTGTCGCGCAGATCGGTGTCGTCATCCACGATCAGGATCTTGCGGGCATTGGCCATGGCGTACATTCCTCTTGAAGGGCCGATGGAAGCGGAAACGCCTTCAGCCGGGTTCTGGTTGGTAAAATCCAGCCTGGTCAATGGTGATTCGCCTTGAGGTAGGGAACTGTTACCGATTCACAAGCCGAATTGCAGTGTATTCGAGAATTCGCCAGCGTCAGATGAATGTCCTGTAATACAAAAACGGAGCATTTTAGGTCATCGGGCTTTTTGCGGAGACCCCGGCTTGGATAAAATGCAAGTTATTTCAGATGCTTACCGAACGAGCTGCGGTGATAGGCTGCTGCCGGCGATCCGGATCCGTGCCGCCGCCGGAGATCGCCGCCGGGGCTGGCTTTCGGCCGGGACTCAAACCATCCCGGTTGCGCTCGGGCGCAGCGGCATCCTCGCCAACAAGCGCGAAGGCGACGGCGGAACTCCCATGGGCACGTTCCGGCCGCGACAAGTGTGGTGGCGCGCCGACCGTCACAAGCGGCCGCGCACGTTCCTGCCGGTGCGCGCCATCCACCCGGCAGACGCCTGGTGTGAAGACCCCGCCAGCCGCCATTACAACCAGCCCATCCGGCTGGACGGCTGCCCCGGTGACCGGCTGACCCGCGACGACCACTTGTACGATTTCATTGTCGAGATCGACCATAACATTTGGCCGCGAATCGCCGGCCGCGGCAGCGCGGTGTTTCTGCATCTTGCCCGCGAGAATTTCGCCCCCACCGCCGGCTGCGTGTCGATGACCGCCTCGGCCATGTTGCGGCTGCTGGCGCGACTGGGACCGGAAACCAGGATCGTGATTGGCTGACGCCGTTCGGAGAATGCAAACCATGCTCGATGACACCCAGATCGCGGCGGCATCACGGACCCTGCACGATCATTGGCGCGCCGGCACCAAGCTCGCCGCGCTCGAATCCTCGCAGCGTCCGCGTGACCGTGCTGAAGGCTATGCGATCCAGGCGGCGCTGGCGGCGCATTCCACCGGGCGCCTGTTTGGCTGGAAGATCGCAGCCACCAGCGAGGCCGGCCAGAAGCACATCAATGTCGACGGCCCGATGGCCGGGCGCATTCTGAGCGAGACCGTGATTGCCGATGGCGCCATGGCCTCCATGGCCGGCAACGAGATGCGCGTCGCCGAACCCGAATTCGCCTTTCGCATGGCCGCCGATCTGCCGCCGCGACCGGCGCCCTACACCGTGCGGCAGGTGCTCGACGCTGTCGGCACCCTGCATCCGGCGATCGAGATTCCCGATTCGAGGTTTTCGGATTTCGTCAGCGCCGGCGCCGCGCAAATCATCGCCGACAACGCCTGCGCCCATCGGTTCGTGCTCGGCGCGCCTGCGACGTCGAACTGGCGCGCGCTCGACCTTGTCGAGGAGCGGCCCGTGATCAGGCTGCGCGAGCGGCAATTCATCGGCCACGGCAAGAACGTGCTCGGCGATCCCCGGATCGCGCTGGCATGGCTCGCCAACGAGCTTCGCCTGCTCGGCGTGACGCTGAGAGCCGGCGAGGTCGTCACCACCGGCACCTGCCATCCGCCGCTGCCGATTCAATCCGGCGACAGGGTCGAGGCCGATTTCGGTCCGCTCGGCAAGGTGTCGGTCGGATTTGGTTAGGTGCGCGTTCCGAAAATCGCCGAGCCGACACGCACATGGGTGGCGCCGAGGCGGATGGCGATGGCGAAATCGGCGCTCATGCCCATCGAGAGATGCTTCAGTCCGTTGCGCGCGGCGATCTTGGTGGTCAGCGCAAAATGCGGCGCGGGGGCCTCGTCGACCGGCGGTATGCACATCAGGCCGGAGATCGACAGGCCGTATCTGTCGCGGCAGTTCGCAAGGAAGGCGTCCGCCTCCGCCGGCGCCACGCCTGCCTTCTGCGGCTCGTCGCCGGTGTTGATCTGGACGAACAATTGCGGGTGCCGTTTTTGAGAATTGATTTCCTTGGCTAACGCTTCGCAAACGCTGGGACGGTCGACTGAATGAATGGCATCGAACAGCGCCACCGCGTCCCTGGCCTTGTTGGATTGCAGCGGACCGATCAAATGCAGAGCGATGCCGGGGAAAGCCGCCATTAACCCTGGCCACTTCGCCCTGGCCTCCTGCACGCGATTCTCACCGAATATGCGCTGTCCGGCGCCGATCACCGGCTTGATCGCATCGGCCTCGAACGTCTTCGACACGGCGATCAGGGTTACCGAATCGCGCTCACGACGCGCATCCTCGCAGGCTCGCGCGACGTCGTGTTCGACCGAGGCGAGCCCGCTTGGTAAAGGCGGAGTTATCGGCGAGGATTGTTCGGGCGCCATATCGTCTGCCGGTGGTGACTTTACGGAGTCGTTCGAATTTTACGCAGTTCGGGAAAGGCTTCTTGAACCGTTCCGTCCTACCCTGCGCGCGGGGTCGGGATACAGATGTCGCGCTTCACTTTCAATCGCAAGCGAGCCAAACTCAAGAAGCTTCTTGGGATACGCGCCCGACTCGCTTTGCTGGGGCTGATCCTGGTGGCGCCGCTGATGCTGGAGCGCGCCCGCTCGCTCGAGGATGCCCGCGCCAGGCAGATCGAGCAGGCCTCCCAGGATTTTTCCAGCCTCGTCCAGCACAGCGCAGATACCCAGCGCGAAGTGATTTCATCGGTCGAGACCATGCTGAAATCGGCCGCCTATATCCGCGCTTCGGCGGGAGGCATGGGCCGTAGCTGCGACATGCTGCGGGCGAGCCTGCCGGTCAACCTGCCCTGGATCAGCAGCCTTTCGATCGCCGGCAGGGACGGACACATCCAGTGCTCGACCAACAACACGCTGGTCGGCATCGACCTCAGTGAGCGCGAGTATCTCAAGAAAGCCCGGGAAATCGGCAACTTCGTTTTCAGCGACTTCCTGTTCGCGATCGCTACCGATCGGCCGATCGTGATCGGCGCCTACCCGGTTTCGGCGATCGACAAGGATTCGGATTCGGTGATCGTCGCCGGCATCAATCTCGACTGGCTGTCGAAGATCATGAGCAACCTGTCGGGCCGGTCCGGCATCACCGCGGTCCTGATCGACAGCGCCGGGACCGTGATGGCGGCGCCGGCGGACGAGGCGGGCCTGGTCGGCCGTGCGCTCGATACCGTGCCGTTGCTGTCGGCCATTGCCGAACAGGCGATCGATTCGAGGCAGGCGCAGGGCTCGCTGTCGTTCACCGCCGCCCATGGTTCCAACCGCGCGCTTCGCTTTGCCCGGATTGCCGGCACACAGTCGCGCCTGATCGTCAGCATCGACGAAACCAAGGTGACCGCGGCCATCAACCGCGATATCCGCACCGCTTATCTCCAACTCTGCTTCGTCTGCCTGTTCG
>DASUIA010000057.1:0-4006 GCA_036273255.1 Bradyrhizobium sp. | reverse complement strand
GATTTCGGTTGGCTCGCGTCAACCGAGCTCAGCCAATCGCCGCGCGTAGAGTCGTCGCAGCGGTTCGAGTTGCGTCGCTTCAGTCGCCGCCAGATACGCTTCGCGCGCAGCCTGGTGCCGGCCGAGCCTTCGCAACAGATCGGCACGCACCGCCGGCAGCAATTCATAGCCATCGAGGCCGCCGCGCGCCTGCAAGGCATCGACGAGGTCAAGCGCTCGCGCCGGTCCATCGACCATCGAAACGGCGGCGGCGTGATTGAGCTCGATGACCGGCGAAGGCGAAATCCGCAGCAGCACTTCGTAGAGCCCCGCGATCTGCTTCCAGTCGGTATCGTGAAAATTCGGCGCCTGCGCGTGAAGCGCTGCGATCGCGGCCTGCACCGCGTAAGGTTCGGGACGGCCCGGCAACAGCAGCGCTGCTTCGACGAGCATCAATCCTTCGGAGATCTGAGCTTGATCCCAGAGCGAGTGGTCCTGCTCCTCGAGCAGCACGATATCGCCGCCTTCGGTCTGACGCCCGGTGCGGCGCGCGTCGTGCAAGAGCAACAAGGCGAGCAAGCCCTTGACCTCGCGGCGGCGTGGCATCAACACATCGAGCAGGCGCGCCAGGCGGATTGCTTCGCGGGCAAGATCGGGCCGCATCAAGACCTCGCCTGATGTGGCGACATAGCCTTCACTGAAGACGAGATAGATCACCGCCAGGACCCCGCGCAGCCGCGGCTCGAGGGCGTCGCGCTCGGGCACCTCGTAGGGAATGCCGGCGAGCTTGATTTTCTGCTTGGCGCGAACCAGACGCTGGCCCATCGCATCCTCGCTTGCGAGGAACGCGCGCGCCACCTGCGCCGTGGTCAACCCGCAGACGGTGCGCAACGTCAGCGCCACCTGGACTTCGGCTGCGAAGGAAGGATGGCAACAGGTGAAGATCAGCCGCAACATGTCGTCGTCGAGCGCGGCATCGTGTTCGTCCTGCAAAGCTTCGGCGTTGAGCAGCACTTCATGCGTCAGCGCTTCCTGTTTGCCGCGAAACGAGATTTGCCGGCGAATGCGGTCGATCGCCTTGTTGCGTCCGACATTGACCAGCCACGCTCGCGGATTGGACGGCGGCTCTGCGGCAGGCCAGCGCTCCAGCGCCGCCGCAAAGGCTTCCTGCAAGACGTCCTCGGCGAGATCGAAATCGCCGACGAGGCGGATGAGCGTGGCCAGCGCCCTTCCCGCCTCGTCGCGAAATATTTTTTCGATCTCACCGGGTGCCATTTTTCGCCGTTCACTGATTGGTCAGGAGCGGCCGGATCTCGCTTGAACCATCTCCGGCGAATAGACCATGACCGGCCGGACCTCGATAGAACCATCCTTGGCTCCGGGAATCCGCGCCGCGATCCCGATGGCAGCGTCGAGATCCTTGGCCTCGACCAGATAGTAGCCGCCGAGCTGTTCGCGCGTTTCGGCAAACGGACCGTCGGTGGTGAGGATTTTGCCCTCGCGCACCCGTACGGTGGTCGCGGTCGTCGACGGCTGCAATCCGTCGCCGGCCTTGAAGTGGCCGCTCTGGATGATGGACTGCGTGAACGTACCGTACTCGGTCATCATTTTCTGACGGTCCGCATCGGTCATTTTGCCAAGTTCGGCTTCGCTTCGGTAGATCATAAGCAAATACTGCATCGCTTTAACTCCCTGTGAATCGGCGTCATCGCCGACAAGCAGTCGAAGAGCCCGGCCGCCAAACGACATCTTCACGATAATTATTTTTGGGACCCCCGTCCGCCGGTTAACGCCTTGACGCAGGCAGCCAGAAATCCCATCCCTTAACCGTCAGTCGGCCGGACGGCCGCTTCCGAAAGGGAGAGGAAAGTCCGGGCTCCATCGACATACGGTGCCGGATAACGTCCGGCGGGGGCAACCCCAGGGAAAGTGCCACAGAGAACGAACCGCTTCCTCCCCCGGGAGGCAGCAAGGGTGAAAAGGTGCGGTAAGAGCGCACCGCGGGACCGGCAACGGAACCGGCATGGTAAACCCCACCGGGAGCAAGACCGAATAGGGACGGCAACGCGGGTCGTTCGCGAAAGCGATAACGCCTGCGGGAGCGATGTCAGGCTCGCCGTCCGGGTTGGTTGCTCGAGGCCGCGCGCAAGCGTGGTCCCAGAGGAATGGCCGTCGCGTCTTGTCTGCGAAAGCGGGCAAGGCCCTACAGAACCCGGCTTACAGGCCGGCTGATGCTGATAAATGAGGGGTTCGGCGTGAAAGCGCCGGGCCCCTCGCCAGTTTTGCGACAGGTCGGCGCATTCCGGACGGGAGGCTTCGCCTTGCGGACGCCATATCCTGCCTTTATTGCTGGGTGATCGACCGGACCGACGGTCAGGGGGCTCGTCTTGAATCACGCATTGTCCTGGATCCGGACTGCCGCTGCGCTGGCCGCGGCCGCGCTCGCCGTTGCCGGCTGTGCGGCGGCGAACAATGCGACCTCGAGCCAGGCGTCCGCGCAAGGCGAGCAGCCGTACAGGACCGGTTACGGCTTCAGCAGCGATGGGCCGACCACGGACCTTTACACCGAGATTTTCGGGTCGAACCAACCGAAGCCCGCCCCGGCAACGACAGTTGCCAATGCCCAGCCGGTTCAGCAGGTCACCGCCCAGCCGATGACCCCGGTCCAACAAGGCCAGCAATATCCGGCGCCACGCGCGGGTCAGGCCGTCACGACAGAACCCGGCCGGCCGAACCAGGCGCAGACCGCGGCGGCGAGCCGGGCGCCGCAACCCGCCTACGGCCAGCCCGCTCCCGCGCCGGTGCAGGTCGCGCAGCAACCCGCGCCGCCTGCACCTCCGCCAGAACAAGCCTCCCCGACCGCTTACGGCATCTCGACCAACGGGCCGACGACCGATCTCTACACGGCGATCTTCGGACCCCGCCACAGCGACGGCCAGTAGTCTCGCGCCTGCTTGAGCCAGTTTGACATTCGGATACGAATGTCAGAACCACATTTGCATGAGCATGATCACGATCGCCGTGCTGTTGGTCGGCGCGCTCGCCGGCGGCTTCGTGTCGGGCCTTGCGGGATTTGGTACCGCGCTGATGGCGCTCGGTATCTGGCTTTACGTCGTGACGCCGGACGTCGCGGTCCAGCTGGTGCTGATCTGCTCCATCATCGCCCAGACCTGGACCATGCCATCGATCTGGCGATCGATCGATTTCAAGCTGGTGTTGCCGTTTCTGGTCGGTGGCCTCGCCGGCGTGCCGATCGGCACGTGGCTCGTCGCCTATGCCGATCCGCGTCATTTCAAGCTCGCGGTCGGCATCCTGCTTCTGATATTTCCCACCGCGCTTTATCTCCAGCGCCGCCCGATGGCGGTGGCTTTCGGCGGCAAGGCTGCCGACACCGGCATCGGATTTGCCGGCGGCGTGCTCGGCGGGCTGGCGGGACTTTCCGGACCGATTCCGATTCTGTGGGCGAGCGTGCGCGGCCTCGGCAAGGATGAACGGCGCGGCCTGTTCCAGACCTTCAACTGGACCATCCTGACGGCTGCGCTGGTCGCGCAGGGAGCTTCGGGGCTGATCAAGCGCGAGACGCTGTGGCTCGCGCTGGTCGTGTTTCCGGCAACGATCGGCGGCGCCTGGCTCGGCACGCGCGCCTATCGCGTGTTGAGCGACGGCAATTTCCGCGACGTCGTGCTTGGGCTTCTGTTTCTGTCCGGCGTCACGCTGGTGTGGAGCAGCCTCGGCCAGCTCTTTTGAGCGCAGGTCAGAATTGAAAATACAGAAATTCCAGCCGCTGCCACATGCCGAATAGCGAGATCGCCAAGGCAAACGCGGACGCCAACGCCCATATGAAGCGCGGCTTCCATTGTGGCCAGCTCGATGATTCAGGCGCGCGGCGATATTCGCGGTAGCGGAAGATCTGCGGCACGTTGGGCAAGACGAGCGCGATCGCAAGCGCTATCATGACCGCGCCACTGCCGATCAGGAGCAAGCGTTCGTCGCCGACGAATAGCGGCAGGTCCATCACCCGCAGGAT
>DASUIA010000056.1:0-6349 GCA_036273255.1 Bradyrhizobium sp. | reverse complement strand
AGCGCGCCATAAGCCGTAAAGCCATTACGCAGGGGATGCCGGGTGCCTCCGCTGAGCCCGTATGCTCATGCGCGCCCTTCTCCATTTGCGTATGAGACCGCGGGTGCAGCGCGCCCCCGGCATTCCCTGCGCCCTCTGATTCGAGGGCAGGCTATGGCAAAGACTCGGGCGCATTCGTGTCGCGGGAATGCGCACTCACATCCCACCGCCGTCATTCCGGGGCGCGAAGCGAAGCGGAGAGAGCCCGGAATCCATAACCACCATCGGGAGTATGGATTCCGGGCTCGCGCCAAGAAAGAGGCGCGCCCCGGAATGACGAAGGAGAGATCTGTACGAAGCGATGCATCCCGGAATGACGAGGGAGAGCAAGTGTCGCCAGGTCTGGGAAGCAGGAAAGGTCTACCCGCCATGCGCGGTCTTGACGATCACCACATTGGCATTGTCGTCGCGGCCGGCGTGCCGTTCGAGATGATCGCGGTGCATGCCGATCTCGTCGCGTACCAATTCGTAGCCGAGCTTGAACGCGTCGAGCCCATCGCTCGAAATGGAGCCGTCACGCAATCCGATCACCGCGCCGCGAAGGATATCCTCCAGTTCGCGCTGCAATTGCTCCAGCGCCTCCAGCGAATTGGCGTATTCCACCCGCTCGCCGATATCGAGAATGGCGGTCGAGAGCTCGCTGGCTTTCTCCGGCGCGACGCGGGTGACCTTGGTGTAGATCGCGGCAAAGATCGAGCCTATGACGCTGAGCGCGGCGACACCCAGATACAGGACGTCGCTGTAGCGATCCATGAACGACTTGGTTTCATCGTTGATGTATTCGGCAGCGCCCGGGTGCGCGACGATGAAGGCGTCCTTGTCGGTATCCGCCGGCTCGATCTTCGAGGCGAAGCCGCTGTCGAGGGCGAGTTCAGCCTTGTTCTCATAGATGATGCGCGCAAGATCGCCCGCGGTAACCGACGACATCCGCGACTGCACGACCAGCAGCCATTGCAGTCCGATGGTGTCGAGGTCGTCATCGGGAACGACCGGCGAGGACGACAGCATGCCGGTCGGCAGCGTTTCCTCGGAGACCGCGGGATTTCTCCGCGTCAACGCCTTCGATTCGTCGATCGAATTCAGGGTGAAGCTGCCGCGCCCGGCATATTGCTGGTAGATCTTGTCCTTCGCGATCGTGGAGGCGTGCGCGATGGCGATCACCGCGCCATAGCCGCCCGGCGCGAGCAGCTTGTCGAGTGTCGAATTCAGGGGCGCCATCTGGACCCGCGAGGCGGCATCCGGAACGTCGGCGATCTCCAGCAGATTGCGGACGAACGCCGCGTTGCTGTCGCCGTTCGCCAGAACGGCAACCTTCCTTTTTCGCAGATCGGCGAGCGACTTGATCTTCTTGCCGGCCGGACTGATCAGCAGCACGACATCGTGCTCCAGCACGGCCAGCGCGCGGGCGTGCGGCGGGACCTTGGCGTCGGTGCGCAGCACGGCGATGTCTGCCTGCCGATGGTCGAATTCCGCCAGCGCCCTGGAATTGTCCCCGTTGGGTACGATCTTGAGGTGGAGTCGCGAAGAACTGTTCTTGAGGACCGTGGCAAGCCGGGCAGCAAAACGGGCTTCAAGGCCGTTCGAGTCGCCGACCGCGAACACCAGCGTCTCGGAATCTCTCAGCCAGACGTGGCCGCCCCAGACAGCGACGGCAGTCAGAAGCAGGGTCAGCGCGGCAAACAGCAGCATCTGCCGTTGATTGCGACGCGCGACACGCGAACGCGCGGGCGGCATTCCGGCTTCCGGTTTTGGGACGTCAGCGCTCATGGCTCATTACCCGCACCCGGGCGGTTCGCCGCCGTCGCGGTTCTGCGTCGCCCGAATGAGATCGTAAATATATAAGACAGAACGACAATTTTCCGGTCTCGATGATATCCGGCCCGCCGCGGATTGCAAATCGGCTGCGCCGGTAACCTTACCGGGATCGGGCAAGCCTCCGCCGCGCGGCTATCGCCGTTCGGCCACACCCGATGTTTTTCCGATTCCCCGTGGGGTGCATTCTGGTCCGGGAGATGTCATAAATGATCCATCTCGGCTGAATTGTTCGAGTTGAGTGGATTCGTGCTGACTGCCTAAGCCTGTTTTTCCTCGTCCAGGTCAATTTCCAAACAAAGGGCGTCAGCTTTGGTCTTTCCCGCCATGTCATCGTCGGTTCCGGTCGGTGTCCTGATCGGATGGATGCTCGTTCTCACCGTCAAGCACGTCATCGCCGATTTCGTCTTGCAGACCTCCTGGATGGCGATCGGCAAGGACCAGAAGACGGGATGGGCGCTGCCGCTGCTGGCGCACTGCCTGGTGCATTTCGCGGTGGCGATGGTGCTGATTCTGATCATCGCGCCGCGGTTCTGGTTCCTCGCTTTCGTCGATTTCGTCATTCATATCACCGTCGATCGGGCCAAGGGGCTCTGCTCCTCCACCTTCGAGATGACGCTGGAGCACCCCTGGTTCTGGACATTGATCGGCGTCGACCAGGCCCTGCACCATCTGACCGATTTCGGTCTGTCGATCTACATGGCGGCAAACGGCTGATTGGGCCGGCCGATCAGGACCCCCACCCGCGAGAGTTGAAATGACGGAACAGCCGCTCACCAAGAAGACCGTCGATGTGCTCGGCGCCCGCATGGCCTATCATGAACGGGGCGAGGGCAGACCGGTGCTGTTGCTGCATGGCAATCCGACCTCGTCCTATTTGTGGCGCGACGTCATTCCGGAGCTCGAGGGATGCGGCCGGCTGATCGCGCCGGACCTGATCGGCATGGGCGACTCCGCCAAGCTGCCGAATCCGGGGCCCGACACCTACCGCTTCGTCACCCATCGCGCCCATCTCGACGCCTTCATCGAAGCGGTGGTGGGGTCGGCGTCGTCCCTCGTCCTTGTCGTACATGATTGGGGTTCGGCGCTGGGCTTCGACTGGGCCAACCGTCACCGCGGCCGGATCCGCGGCATCGCCTATATGGAGGCGATCGTGCGGCCGATCGCCTCGTGGGACGAATGGAATCCAGCGGCGACGCCGATTTTCCAGGGCTTCCGCTCCGACAAGGGCGAGCAGATGATTCTCGACCGCAACATGTTCGTCGAGCGGGTGCTGCCGGGGTCGGTGTTGCGCAAGCTGACCGCGGCCGAGATGACGGAATATCGTAAACCGTTCGAGTCCCGCGAGGATCGCTGGCCGACGCTGACCTGGCCGCGGCAGATACCGATAGCGGGCGAACCTGCCGATGTGGTGCAGATCGCGGCCGACTATTCGCGCTGGATGGCGCAGAACGATCTGCCCAAGCTGTTTGTCAACGCCGAGCCCGGCGCGATCCTGATCGGCGCGCCGCGCGAGTTCTGCCGGCGTTGGAACAACCAGACCGAGGTGACGGTGCCGGGTTCGCACTTCATCCAGGAGGATTCCGGCCGCGCCATCGGCCGGGCGGTGGCCGGCTGGATCGGGACCAATGCACTTTGAAGCCGGGCGGCGGCCGCTCCGATTCGCGGCGATTGGTCAATCACCCTCATGCGACGACTGACTTCCGTGGTTAACCTCTCGTTAGAGAATTGCATTGCATCCTCCGTTCGCAGGAGAATTGCGATGTTTTCAAGCCGCGACGCCTTCGAAAACGATTTTTGCCCGGTACGCGACGAATTGCTCGGCGAGATGTACCGCGCCAGCGAACACGGTCTGCCCAAGCTGGTGGAGAGCGTTTCTTCCGAGGTGCGGGCGATGCTGGCGCTGTTCTGCTATCGCAGAAGCCATCTGCACGCGCTGGCGGTTGCGATCGCCGCGAGCTGCAATGAACGCGAACTGATCCTGTTCGGCGGACGCGTCGGCTCCGCGCTCTATGCGCTTTCCCGCGAAGCGCCGGCGGCGCGCCCGGTATCGGCGTCCCACGGCCACCGCCGGGCGATCACGCTTTCGACCAAGCCGCTCAGCACATTTTCGCCGATCGAGGATGAACTCGATGACGAACTCGCCGAGGCTGTCCCGGCGTAAGCGTCACGTCAGCGCCGGCAGTCCGTGCCGCCGCCGCGCCATCCCGCATTCGGCATCGCCGGGCATGCAGGTCCGGCAGACCTCGGGCCGCACCGCATGGATTTCGCAACTCGTCGCGATCCCGATCCGGCCTGACAGCGCCGAGCAGCGGTCGCCCTCGCAACGCATGCCCGACTGTCTGTCGTTGACGAATCGTGCCGGGATCAGATCGAGTGCGGCCTCATCCTCGGTGGTGAAGCGCGGCCAGTTCGACGAATAGGAACAGCAGGCGCCGCAGGCGCGGCATAGCGTCTCCGGATCGTCGGCGATAGCGGGTCTGTTCTCCATGGTGTAAATCAGCTATCTCCCGGCCGTTCCCAGACCAGGCTCTGGCGCCATCGCGCGCGCAGCACATCGCGCCGCTCGGGGTATCTTTCGCCGAGATAGTCCGCCTCGACGACGCGGTCGGTGCGGAAGCTGCGGAAATCCTTGCGCAGTTCGCACCAGGCCGCCAGCAGCCGCACGGCTTCGAGATAACCGACGGCGATCGGCCAGATGGTGCGTTCGCTGTCGCGGCCGTGTTCGTCGCGATAGCGCAGGGCGATTTTCCTTCCTTCGTGAATTTGCGCCCGCGTTCGCACCATGTCGAGGCGGTCGGGCTCCCGTTGCCAGCTCGGGCGGGCCCGGCTGGCGGGCTCCAGCACGAAAGGTCGCAGCCGTTCCGGGACGGTGTCGGCGATTTTCGCAATCAGATCCTCGGCGGCGCGCGACAGCGCCGGATCGGCGTGCCCGGCCACCCATTGCGCGCCGAGCACGGCGGCTTCGATTTCCTCCGGCGTCAGCATCAATGGCGGCAGGTCGAAACCCTTCTCCAGTATATAGCCCATGCCGGCTTCGCTGCGGATCGGCACGCGCTGTCCGATCAGGGTGGCGATGTCGCGGTAGATCGTGCGTTTCGAGGTCTCGAGCTCGGCTGCGATCGCGTCGGCGGTCAGCGGTTTTCGCGTGCGCCGGAGCACCTGGATGATTTGAAACAGCCGGTCGGCGCGTCTCATGGCAGCTCACTTTTTTCGCGGCGGCGCTGTCGATGCTGACAGCATGTTGGCAGCAGGCCGAGGCTATATCGGGACAACACCTCAGATGAAGGGAATATGTCCATGATGGTCCTTTACCCATTCGCCGCCCGGGAGGGCTTCCAGCCGCTGCGGCGGGCCCAAGCCTTTGTATGGACGCGCGTTGCCGCGTTCAACTGCGAGGTCGCGGGGCTGCGCTGGATGATTGTGGCGCTGGCCGTGCGGACGCTCGGCGCCGTTTGCGCCTTGGCGCAGCGGCAATTGGGCCGGTTGGCCCGGAATGTATTGCGGCGTGCCTGGCAGGGTGCCCGATTTGCGGCCGAGTTGCCTCCTGCTGACACCACGGTGGCAGCAGGGGGCCGCTAGACATTCTTCCACCGAGATCAGGAGCGAAGCATGATCACCCTCTATGGCTTTGGTGCCGGTTTTGGCCTGCCCGAAATAAGCCCGTTTGTGACCAAGACGGAAGTCCAGTTGAAGATGGCGGGCCTTGCCTACCGCAAGGAGCGGGCGATGCCGCCGGCCTCGCCGAAGGGGCAGTTGCCCTATATCGAGGACGATTCCGAACGGATCGCCGACTCCACCTTCATTCGCGCCCATATCGAACGCAAATATGGGTTTGATTTCGACGCCGGGCTTGATCTGCAGCAGCGCGCGCAGGCCTGGGCGTTCGAGCGCATGATCGAGCATCACGTCTATTGGGCGCTGGTGGGCGCCCGCTGGATCGATGCGGAGAACTTTGCCAAGGGGCCGACGCATTTCTTCGACGGCGCGCCGGCGCATGTCCGGGAGAAGCTGCGCGAGGATGCTCAATTCCGCGTCGCCGAGAATTATCTGCTGAGCGGCCTCGGCCGCCATGCCCCCGACGAGGATGTCGAGCTGGCTGTTCGTTCGCTGTTTGCGCTGTCGGTCCAACTCGGCGACAAGCCATATCTGATGGGCGATCGCCCCTGCGGCGCCGATGCCACCGCCTTCGGCGCACTCGCCGGCGTGCTGACACCGTTTTTTGTCTCGGCATTGCGTGACCGTGCCGAGCAGTTCGCCAATTTGACCGCCTATGTCGACCGCTTGATGCGGCAATATCATCCCGACTTCGCCTGGACGCCGCTGCGGCAGGCCGCATGAACGGCGGCGGCCGTCAATGCGGGGGAGACGGCTGGCCCTTCAGGGACGCCAGCTCGGCTTCCAGCTCCGCAATACGCGCGTCACGTGCGGCCAGCGCCGCAGCCACGTCGGGGGCGTCGAACTTCAACGGGATGTGCTGCGGGCAATTGGTGTCCCA
>DASUIA010000055.1:0-46585 GCA_036273255.1 Bradyrhizobium sp. | reverse complement strand
GCCGGATCCGCAGGGATCGCGACGGCCGCGAGGTCATCATCATCGACAATTCCTATCGCGATCCCCGCGCGGTCGGCGGCTTCTATGTCGATCTGCCGCCGCCGGTGATCGGGATTCCCTACGACCGCTACATCGTCGATGCCGTCGATGCCTCGCCGGAACTGATCTACGACACCATGGAGGCCCCGCCGGTGGATCGGGTCGCGCGGCGTTATTCGCTCGATGAGATCCGCTACAGCCCCTCGGTCCGGATGCTGATGCCAAGCATCGATCTCGACACCATCAACTTCGAGACGGGATCGTGGGCGATACCGCCCGATCAGGCGGCGAAGCTGCAGTCGATCGCGGACGGGCTCAACCGGGCGATCCAGCGCAACCCGCGAGAGGTGTTCCTGATCGAAGGGCACACCGATGCGGTGGGCAATGACGTCGACAATCTGTCGCTGTCGGACCGCCGCGCCGAATCCGCGGCCGAGCTGCTGACCCAGCAGTTCGGCGTACCTCCCGAAAACCTGACTTCCCAGGGCTACGGCGCGCAATATCCGAAGGAGCAGACCGACGGGCCGAGCCGTATCAACCGTCGCGTCACCATCCGCCGCATCACCCCGCTGCTCGACGGCGGAACGGCCTCGCTGCCACCGCCGCCGCCCGGCACCGCCCCGCCTCGGTGAGGAAGGTGCAGTCATTCCGGGGCGCGCGTCAGCGCGAACCCGGAATCCATCGCGCCACCGTTATCGCGGCAAATGGATTCCGGGTCCGCGCCAAGAGGCGCGTCCCGGAATGACGAGAAATGGCGCGGCCCAAGTCGCGGCGCGAACGCCTACAGCCCGAGTTTGCGCTTGCGCTGGCCGAGGGTGCGCAGGCGCAGCGCGTTGAGCTTGATGAAGCCCGCCGCATCGCGATGATCGTAGGCGACCGCGCCTTCCTCGAAGGTGACGAGATCCTGATCGTACAGCGAATATCTGCTTTCGCGGCCGACCATGATGACGTTGCCCTTGTAGAGCTTGAGGCGTACCCGGCCGGCGACGTATTGCTGGCTGAGATCGATCGCCGCCTGCAGCATCTCACGCTCGGGCGCGAACCAGAAACCGTTATAGACCAGCTCGGCATATTTCGGCATCAGCTCGTCCTTGAGATGCGCTGCACCGCGGTCCAGCGTGATCGATTCGATGCCACGATGCGCGGCCAGCAAGATGGTGCCGCCGGGCGTCTCGTACATGCCGCGCGACTTCATGCCGACAAAGCGGTTTTCCACCAGATCGAGCCGGCCGATGCCGTTGGCCCGGCCAAGTTCGTTGAGTTTCGCCAGCAGGTTCGCGGGCGACATCCTGTTGCCGTCGATCGCGGTGGCGTCGCCTTTCTCGAAATCGATGACGATGGTGGTCGGCTGGTCCGGCGCCTGCTCGGGGTCGATGGTGCGCGAGTAGACGTAATCCGGCACCTCCAGCGCGGGATCCTCCAGCACCTTGCCCTCGCTCGAGGCGTGCAGCAGATTGGCATCGACCGAGAACGGCGCCTCGCCGCGCTTGTCCTTGGCGATCGGAATCTGATGCGCTTCGGCGAACGCGATCAACTGCTCGCGCGAACGCAGGTCCCATTCGCGCCACGGCGCGATGATGGTGATGTCCGGCTTCAGCGCATGATAACCAAGTTCGAAGCGCACCTGGTCGTTACCCTTGCCGGTGGCGCCATGCGCGACCGCGTCAGCGCCGACCTTCTCGGCGATCTCGATCTGCTTCTTGGCGATCAACGGCCGTGCGATCGAGGTGCCCAGCAGATATTGCCCCTCATACACGGCATTGGCGCGAAACATCGGAAACACGTAGTCGCGGACGAACTCCTCCCGCAAATCCTCGACGAAAATGTTTTCCGGCTTGATGCCGAGCAGCAGCGCCTTCTGACGCGCGGGCTCGAGTTCTTCGCCCTGGCCGAGATCGGCCGTGAAAGTCACGACTTCGCAGCCATAGGTGGTCTGCAGCCACTTCAGGATGATCGAGGTGTCGAGACCGCCTGAATAGGCGAGCACCACCTTCTTGACGTTCTTGCTCATGAAAATTCCGTGGAATTTGGCGGTAGCGAAATTGCCGGGACTATAGGCGGAACGGCCTGTGGCGCAAGCGTTCTAGGCGGAAGGACTCGAACCGACAGGGCGTGGTCCGACATCACGGCCGCGCCAGCGCTGCCGCAGGCGGTACCCCGGCCATGCAAGCCGCGTCAGGGCGGCATCGATGCCCGCGTCAGTGAGCCGGGTAAGGCGCCAACGGTAGATGCAGGCGTAGGCGAGCCAGATCACCACAAACGTCACCCATCCCGCCGTCGCGACGTCGGTGAAGAAGTGCCCGCCAAACGCCATCCGCAACGTGCTGGTGACGACGCCGAACACGGTCGCGGCGGCATAGGCGACCGGCCGCCAGGCCGGCGGCGCCAGCGCAGCGGGCGCGTAGGTCCAGAACGCGGTGGCGCCTTCGCCGGAGAAAAATGAACAGTTTCGCGCGCAGCCGCCACGCGGGTCCCACCACGGCACGAATGGCAGATCGCCGCCAAACTGCGTCACCACCACCGGCCGCGGCCGGCCCCAATAGGTCTTGAAGGTGAGGTTGGTCAAAATGCCCGCGGAAAGCAGCAAGCTGACCAGCAGAAAGGCGACCGCGCGCCCGGAGATCAGCAGCGGCCGGTCGGGCCGCACGAACTTGAACACCAACGCGCCAATCGCCGGCATTGCAAAGGCCCAAGCGATCCACATCGAGCCGTCGCGCGCGACCGCGGCGAGCCAGTTGTGCTTGAGCGGAAACGACCGGGTAGCGGGATCGTAAAACAGCGCGGACAGCTTGAGATCGAGTTCGGGATAAACCCCGAACAGCAATCCGATCACAAGCGCCAAAGCGAGCGCGATGAAGAGTCCGGTCCGGTTCATGGCGCGGGGTTTAGCGGAG
Organism: Bradyrhizobium sp.; assembly: GCA_036273255.1. Lineage (GTDB taxonomy): Bacteria > Pseudomonadota > Alphaproteobacteria > Rhizobiales > Xanthobacteraceae > Bradyrhizobium. The sequence goes on along the minus strand of DASUIA010000055.1, from coordinate 43,652 downwards.
ACTGCCTGCCGTGAAAACCCCCGCCACTATTGCTTCATCGCCGCCTCCTCTCAACGCCGCCGATGGCGCAATCAGGGCGGCGGCGAATGGGACGGCAGCGGCGGCGGCGGGCGCAGCGGGGCCGGTGGCACCCGCCACGCGCCGGCATTGCGGCCAGCGATCATCCAGTAGACCATTCCGGCGACGATCCCTGCACCGGTCATGATTTCGAGATGCCGCCGAACAATCCCCTCGAACTCGAGGGTTGCGGGATCGAACGGGACGAGGCCGAGATAGCAGGCGAGCCCGGCCAGCGCGCCGCCGGTGGCATAGGTCAGTGCACCCCGCACATGGAACGCCTCGGTGATCGCCACCACGATCATCGCCGGCACCAGCGCAAAGCCGCTGATGACGATGAAGCCGAAGCCGGCCACGATATTGAGCGCGCTCTGATCGATCGGACCAGCGCCGAAATCGCTGAACTCGGGAAGCAGCACCGCGCCGACCACGATGATCGCCGCTGCCAGGCAGGCGGCAAGAAATCCGAACAATACGACGAACAACCGGCCGATCAGCGCCATCTTACCGCACCGCGAATCGCACGCCCGGCCATCGTCAATCCGTCATCGCCATGGCGCGCAGCGCCTGGCGTTCGCGGGCCGACAATTTCTCGGTTTCCGATTTCAACTGGCCGCATGCCGCCAGAATATCGCGGCCGCGCGGCGTGCGCACCGGAGAGGAATAGCCGGCGTTGAAAATATACTCCGAGAATTTTTCGATCTGCTCCCAGTCCGAGCATTGGTAGGCGGTGCCCGGCCATGGATTGAACGGAATGAGGTTGATCTTGGCCGGAATCCCCTTCAGCAGCCTGACCAACAGCTTTGCATCGTCGAGTGAGTCGTTGATGCCCTTCAGCATCACATATTCGAAGGTGATACGGCGCGCATTCGACGACCCCGGGTAGTCGCGACAGGCCTGCAGCAATTCCGCGATCGGGTATTTGCGGTTCAGCGGCACCAGCTCATTGCGCAATTCGTCACGTGCGGCATGCAGCGAGATCGCCAGCATGACGCCGATCTCCTCGCCGGTCCGGACGATGTTCGGCACGACACCCGACGTCGACAAGGTGATGCGGCGGCGCGAGATGCCGATGCCCTCGTTGTCGGCAACGATCAGCAGCGCATCGCGCACTGCGTCGAAATTGTACAACGGCTCACCCATGCCCATCATCACCACATTGGTGACGAGGCGGCTGCCGTTCGGCGTGACCCGGTCGGCCCAGTCATTGAGGCGATCGCGCGCGACCATGACCTGGCCGACGATCTCACCGGCGGTCAGATTGCGCACCAGCCGCTGCGTGCCGGTATGGCAGAACGAGCAATTCAGCGTGCAGCCGACCTGCGAGGAGACGCACAGCGTACCGCGATCGGTTTCCGGAATATGGACACACTCGATTTCATGCGGCTTCTCGAACGCATCGCCGCTTGGCAGCCGCAGCAGCCATTTGCGGGTGCCGTCGCTGGAGGTCTGTTCCGCGACCACCTCGGGACGCTCGAGGGTAAAGTGGCGTTCGAGCTGCGCGCGCATTTCCCTGGAAACGTTCGTCATCTCGTCGAACGTCCGGGCGCCGCGGAAATAGATCCAGTGCCAGAGCTGCTGGGCGCGCATCTTGCGCTGCGCCGGCGCCACCCCGATCCCACCCAGTCGCTCGGCGAGTTCGGCGCGTGACATGCCGATCAGCGACGGCATCGGCGGCGGCACATAGGTTTCCAGCGCGATCTTTTCCAGCGGCGCGACGCCTTGCGCCTGGACGTTGATTTCGCCTGTGACTGACGTCATTGCGTTGTTGGCCAGCGATTTGAGTTTCAACCCATCCCGGGAAGCGGCGGTTTCGTGCTTGTCTTGAAGGACGAGGACGTTGGCCTCATGGCAGGAGACTCGCCTCCTCACCGTGAGGGGGGTAGAGCCATCAAATAGGCTTTCCGCGACCGGCAAACAACGCCAAATCGTGCCGGAATCGCCTAGCGTCGGCAATCCTGCGCCACCTTGTCGAGCGCCTGGGACAGGCCTTTCAATGAGAACGTATCGGTGCTCTCCGTGCCCTTCGCCGATACGCCCTTCACCACCACGTCGGCGGCCTTGCGCATCGCCTCGACCATTCGCTCCTCCTCGGCGGCGTTCTTGATCCAGAGCCCGTCGCCCTGGGTGTACATGGCGTAGCTCGCGCCGCCGACCTCCAGGGTCGATTCGGAGCCCGGCTTGAGCGTGTAGCCGATCATCACCGAAACTTCATTGACGACTTTTTCCGCCGGCCGCGTCGAGATGAAGGCATAGGCCGGATCGCGTGGGCGATTCGGCGGATTGGTTTTCGACGACGCGGGTTTCGCGAGCGCGAAGCACACCTTCTTGCCATTTGGGCTCGCGGTATAGGCGCCCCAGGTGCCGAACTGGCCGATCAGCGTCGGCTCCGCACCGCCGGCCGCGGCAATCGCGGGCTTCGCTTCCGGTTTGGCCGCCGCGGGCTTGGCCGCGGCTTTCGGCGGCGCGCTCTGCGCCGGCGCCGGGATCGCAGTCCCACCCAGCAGCACACTTCCCGCCAGAATCGTCAGTATTCGCGCCACGGACATGACCAAATCTGGTTCCCTCATGATTGTGACTGGAAGATGGCTCGACATCACATCGTCACGGCGCCGATGGATAGCCGGGAAATATCTTCTTGGGAAGGTCGTCGACGTCTCGACCTCGCGCATTCGGCGCTGCCGTGGCGCACGGCTCGCGACATCATTCCTGCCTGGCCTTCGCGCGCGCGGCGCGATGGCTTTCCCACTCGGCATCGCTCCACTGCAGCAGATCCTCGGCACCCGAACCGCGCAGATGCGCGCCGCCATCCTGCACCACCATCTCGCCATTGATGTAACCTGCGGCGTCCGAAACCAGGAAGCTCGCGAGATCGGCAAGTTCGTGATGCTCGCCGACGCGGCCCAGTGGATTCTTTGCCGCCGCCCCCTCATCGCGACCCTCGGGCCGCAACTGACTTGCAGCGCCTGCCGTCGGAAACGGGCCGGGCGCAATCGCCACGGTGCGGATGCCCCTTGGTCCCCACTCCACCGCGAGGCTCCTGGTCATGGCGAGAACCGCGGACTTCGCCATGGCCGACGGCATCGTGAAGGCACGGCCGGTAATGGTTGAGGTCGACAGGATGCTCAGCACCACGCCGCGGTGTTTATCCTCGATCCAGCGCCGGCCCACGCCCAGCGTGCAATACATCGCACCGTGCAGCGTCGGCGCCAGGATCGCATCCGCGGCGCGAAACGACAGCCGCTCGCTCTGCGCGATGAAGGTGGCGGCCGCATTGTTGACCAGCACGTCGAGGGGCGCCTGGTGCCAGATCGTGTCCAGCATGGCATTGACGGCCGCGCCGTCGCGAATGTCGCATTGGATCGCGGTTACCCTGCGGCCGGAATCGCCACCGATCTCGGCGGCCGTCGCCTCGAGCCGTTCGAGCCTGCGACCGCAGATGACGAGTTCGGCGCCGAGCCCGGCGAAACGGCGCCCCATTGCCGCACCAAGCCCGGAGCCGCCGCCGGTGACCAGGATCCGCTTTCCCGCCAGCAGGTCTTTCTCAAACATCGTTCGATTCCTTGATGGTGAGCCTTCCGTCATTCCCGGGTGGTGCGTCGGCACCAGGCCCGGATGCCCAAGAAGGATTGTAGCCCGGCTTTAAATCCGGCATGAAGCATTGTTGAGCGTCCGAATATCAGGTGTGCCCATGAAAGCCGTTCTCTGCTCGCAATATTGCGGTCCCGACGATCTCGTCCTGACCGAAGTGCCGGACCCGGTCGCCGAGGCCGGACAGGCCGTGATCGCGATCAAGTCGGCGGCGCTGAATTTCTTCGACCTGCTGATGATCCAGGGCAAATACCAGATCAAGCCGCCATTTCCGTTTTCGCCGGCGGCCGAGGTCGCGGGCGTGATCGAGAGCGTCGGCGCCGGCGTCACCGAGCTGAAGGTGGGCGACCGCGTGGTGGCGTCCTGCGGCCACAACGGCGCGCGCGAGAAGATCGCGCTGCCGGCAAACTCCATTGTCAGGATTCCAGCCCATCTGGATTTCGACCGCGCCGCCGGCATCATCATCATCTACGGCACGGCGCTGCATGCGCTGGAGGATCGCGCCAGCATCAAGCCGGGAGAGACCCTGGCGGTGTTGGGAGCCGCCGGCGGCACCGGGCTTGCAGCCTGCGAACTCGGCAAACTGCTCGGACTCAAGGTGATCGCCTGCGCTTCTTCCGACGAAAAGCTGGCGTTCGCCAAGGCGCATGGCGCCGAACTCACGCTGAACTACGCCAGGGACGACCTCAAGGAAGGCCTGCGGCGGCTGACCGGCGGCAAGGGTGCCGACATCATTTTCGATCCGGTCGGCGGCAGCTATGCCGAGGCCGCCCTGCGGTCGATCGCCTGGGAAGGCCGCTTCCTGGTGATCGGCTTTGCCGCCGGCGACATTCCGAAGATGCCGCTCAACCTCGCGCTGCTGAAGGGCTGCGATATCCGTGGGGTGTTCTGGGGAAATTGGGCGCGGCTCAACCCGGAAAAGAACCGCGCCAATCTCGAAAGGCTGGTGAAGTGGACAGCCGACGGGAGGATCTCCTCGCATGTCGACCGTACCTTTCCGCTGGCACAAACCGCCGACGCCCTGAAGGTGCTCGCCGGCCGCAAGGCCATGGGGAAAGTGATCCTAAATCCCTAGATTCCACCTAAACCTTTACGTGTTAAGGTAAAATTCCGCAACTTTACGAAAAATACAACTACAATTCGCATTCACGCCTCAATGAAACCCAAATATCTCCCAAATCGTGCCCGCCGCGGTCGTCTTTTGGGCTGATTCAGACGGCGAATAATGTGCCTCAGTAACGGGGCTTCTGGACCACAAAAATAAAAATACGGATGCTGTGGATGCCCCCGTTTGTTGCGTCACAGGGGAGCTTACCATGGTGGAACAGTCGCCATATTTCCGTTCACATGATCCGGACAAGGACAACGATCCTTACAACGAAGACAATTCCGACCGCCAGGCGCCATACCCATTCGAACGATCGACGCGAAACAATTTTCAGCCCGAACCCGCCCCACTGTTTTTGTCCGACTACGACGGTGAACCGGATCCCAGCGAATTCGCTCCCAGCCTGCGCAGCAATCGAAAGGCCGCGCTCTCATTCCGCATCCTCGCGGGCGTCCTGGCAGCCTCGGCCGCGGCACTCCTGATCACGGTGTTCTCATCCGATGTCACACGCGGGTTCATCGTCAATGCCAAAGCCTCGATCAATGCGGCGCTGCAGGGTCAATCCGCATCGGCGCGGCCGACTTCCGCGCAACTCACCGCCCGCGACATGCAGTTGAAGGATCCGGCGCGGGCGCCGGTGCCTGCCCTGGCCTCGACGGCCGGTGTGCGAACTCCGGCAACGACGGTCGCCATGGCGCCGACGCGCGAGGAAATCACGACAGCGTATCAATCCGCGCTGCAGAACCGCGCGCCAGCCGCCGTCGCATTGGCGGCCGCTGCGCCGGCCGTTTCCGAGCCGACGGTCGCAACACCGGCCGCCGCGGCACCGGCGGTCGCAGCACCGACTGTCGCTCCCGCGCCAAGGAAGATCGACGCCGATGAACTCACCACGCTCTTGAAGCGCGCCAAGGACTCCCTTGCGTCCGGCGACATTCCGGTGGCCCGCCTGTTGCTCGAACGGGCTGCCAATGTGGAGGCGAGCGCCGCTTTCCTGCTGGCGGAGACCTATGATCCAGCCGTGCTGGGAACGCCGGATACACGAAGCATTACGCCTGATCCGGCCGCGGCTCGTATGTGGTATCAGCGGGCGGCTCAGCTTGGTTCGACCGACGCCGAGCAGCGCCTCGCGCAGTTACAGAATTAATCTTTGAACAGCGGGGGGCAGACGATGCGTCGCTTAGTGGGACCGGTGATTTTCGCCATCATGCTGGCTCTTGGCTTCACGGCTCGAGCCGAGCAATCGGAGTTTGACCCGGCCAAGGTCAGCGAAAGCCTGAAGGCCATCTTCCAGTTCGGCTCGGCTGCCACCAAGCAGACCCTGAACGCCAATACGGTGACGCTGATCTCCGGCACCATCGGCGGTACCTATGTTCAATTCGGCGCCGACCTCGCCTCGGTGCTCGACGACGGCAACAAGCTGCGCGTGCTGTCGATCGTCGGGCGCGGCTCGGTGCAGAGCGTCGCGGACATCCTGTTTCTGCAGGGCGTCGATCTCGGGATCGTGCGCGCCGACACGCTCGACTATCTCGAGCGGAAAGGCTTCGCCAAGGACATCAAGAAGCAGTTCACCTACGTGACCAAGCTCTACAATGAAGAGGTGCATGTGGTCGCGAGCAAATCGGTCCACAATCTGAAGGAACTGGATGGCAAGACCGTCAGCGTCGACCTGCCCAATGGCGGCACCTTCATCACGGCGCTGACCATGTTCGAGCGGCTCGGCATCAAGCCGAACGTCGTCTATATCGAGCAGCGCATTGCGCTCGAGAAGCTGTCGAAGGGCGAAATCGATGCGGTGATCGTGTGCGGCGGCAAGCCGTACAAGGCCGTGAGCAACTTCAAGGACGATCGCTTTCACCTCGTGACGGTCAGCTACGACAAGCCGCTGCAGAGCGACTATCTGCCGGCGACGCTCACCTCCGCGGACTACCCAAACCTGGTTGCGAAGGGTGAGCAGGTGGATACCATCGCGGTCCCGGCGGTGCTGGCGGCCTATAATTGGGCGCCCAGGACCGACCGCTATCGAAAGCTTGCGCTATTCGTGGATGCGTTCTTCACGAAATTCCCGACGTTGCAGAACCCACCTTTCCATCCGAAATGGAAGGAAGTTTCGCTGGCGGCGCCGCTGGCCGGCTGGAACCGGTTTCCGCCGGCGCAGGACTGGCTCGACAAGCATGGCATTTCACCCGTTGCGCGTGACCGGTTCGAGGAATTCCTGAGGGAGAGTCCGGCTTCGGGCAAGGTGCAGTCGAGCGCGGACAAGGAAGCCTTGTTCAGGCAATTCCAGGCATGGGAAGCCGAGCAGAACGCCAGGGCGCAGGCTCGCCCCGACCGGAGAGAACGGTAGGCTCGGGCTTAGGCGCCCTGAGCATCGCCTGGGCCGATCCCGCGCTTCAACGCCGCGACGGCCGCTTCGCGGTGCTCCGGTGTGATATGGGTCGCAACCAGCCGGATCGCGGTGGCCAGCACCGCGGCATCGTCGGTAAAGCCGAGCACTGGCATCATGTCCGGAATGAAATCGAACGGCAGGATGAAATAGGCGATCGCGCCGAGCAGCGTCGCCTGGACGTGGCGCGGCGTCTGCCGGTCGAACGCGCAATAATACGCCGCCAGCAGATCCTCGGCAAACGGAAGCTGCGCCGCGACCCGCTTCAGCTTTGTCCAGAAGCGGCGCCGCACGCTTTCGCGGTCTTGCGCCAGCCGGTCGGCCGGCTCAAAGCCCATGGTGTGCTCGGTTGCCATCGCAGCAATTCCTTATCGCAGCAATCCCTTGGTGTCTGTCTGGTTCCGTTGAATCAGAACCGGGCTCTTGTTTCGGCGCGCTTTCCTTCACGCGAACCGGTATCCACTTCACTCGAAAACGCTGCAGGACCTCAAGCTGGGGATGACGCGCGCTGGCCGCAAGATTGGCGCCGCCGCAATCAGGCCACGCCGATCTGTTTGGCGATCCCGTTCATGGCTGTCGCCAAATCGATGTCGCGCGCGGTGACGCCGCCTGCGTCATGGGTGGCGAGCACCACCTCGACTGTCTTGTAGACATTGCGCCATTCGGGATGATGGTCGCTTTTCTCGGCCACCAGTGCCGCGCGGGCCATGAATCCGAAGGCCTCGTTGAAATCCTTGAAGGTAAAGGTCCGCGCGATCGCTTCGCGGCCCTGCGCCTCCGCCCAGCCTGGAAGCCCCTTGAGGGCCGATTTTCGCGCCTCCGCCGACAGCCGCTCCGCCATGCTCGTCTCCCTGTTCAAACCCGGGCTATATCCTAACACCTAACGGCGGCTTTCGGGTCCAACGCAGGGATATGGCGGCGGGGCAGCCTCGGCCGCAGAAATTCCACGGAAGAACTCGACCGGATGCAGTCGAGGCGTGGCCGACCAACGCGAGCTGCTGGCGAGCCAGCCGCAAACGCTGCACGTGCCGGATGAAGCCATCATTTTCATTCTTTTGCGACAGCGCCGGACCAGTGCTGCAATGCCGCCCGCAGCGCCTCGCACGAACAGGGCTTTGGCAGCCTCGGCGCGTTCGAGAAGGCCGCAGGAACTTCCTCGGCGTTGCCGGTCACGAAGACGAATGGAATCTTCAACGACGCCAGCCGCTCGGCGACGGCAAAGCTCTTTTCGCGGACCAGCCCGACATCGAGCAGCGTAAAATCCGGCGGGCGTTCGGCGATCATCTGGAGCGCGAGTGCGGCGCTTGCCGCTGTGCGCACCGTCTGCACTCCGAAACCGATGATCGTGTCCTCGAAATCGAGGGCGATGATCGGGTCGTCCTCGACAATCAGCACATCGGTTGGAAAGGTGGCCGTGCCGGAGGGGGCGTGTTCCATGATCTCGGCGGGTCGTGTGCAACGGACGGGATGGTCCATGAGGCGTCCCGGCAGTCCCGGCCGGTTCCCGAATGGAACCCCCATTTAGGTTCGGTTGTCTGTTCACTAGTGGACACAGAAACCCGGACTTGTGAGCGTATGTTCACCGCTTCAATGGGAGATGAACTATGCCCGCGCAGCACCGCCCCGAACCCGATCAAGCCGATCGGCCATTCAATAATCTGCTGCGAAGGCTCAATGCCAGCGACTATGGCCTGATCGTCGCGCATCTCAGCCGGGAACAGGCGGCGTCGAACGAGGTGCTGTACAATCCCGGTGACGACGTTCAGACCGTCCACTTCCCGTGCGGACCGAGTCTCGCGACCTTCATGGTTCACAACGAGGACGGCCGTGACGTCGAGACCATTCTGGTCGGACGCGAAGGCGCCGTCGGCGGCATTGTCAGCGAGGGCTATTTGCCCGCTTTCACCCGCATCATGGTCAAATTCGGCGGCACGTTCGTGCGTCTGAGTGTCGGAAAGCTGGAGGCCGCGAAGCTGAAGTCGCCGACCTTGCGCAACGTGTTCGCCCGCTATGCCGATTGCATGCTTGCCCAGATCTTCCAGTCGACCGCCTGCAACGCGCTCCACTCGATCGAGCAGCGCACCGCGAAATGGATCATCTCGGCGATGGAACGTAACGGCGGCGACAGCACCGTACCGCTGACGCACGAACAGCTTGCGACCCTGCTCGGGGTCGGCCGCAGCTACACCAGCCGAGTGATCCAGGCCTTCAAGGCCGAGGGCGTGCTGGAGACCCGCCGCGGTTCGATCCTGGTGCGCAACCCGGATCTGTTGCGGATCAAGGCCTGCAACTGCAGCGAAGCCGTCAAAAGCCACTTCGAGGAAGTGCTGCGCGGGGTCTACCCGACCGATCAGGATCACATCCGCTGAACCCGGAGCGATTCGCCCGAAAAATCTGCTAACCAAGGCGCCATCACCGCATTGTTTTCCGGCGATTTCTGACTATATTGCGCCGCAACGAGTAAGGCGTGCCCGGTCCGTTTGGCCGGGCTTCCTTTTTGGGCGCCGCGCGCCCTTCGAATTTCAGGTTTCTGAGCGTGATCCGGAAGAATGGGTCCCGGTTTTCCGGCGAGATCGTGCTCCAGCCTGTCAAAGTCAGAAGACAGCCATGAAACTTCGCAACGTCGCCATCATCGCCCACGTCGACCACGGCAAGACCACGCTGGTCGACCGCCTGCTGCAACAATCGGGCACCTATCGTGACAACCAGCGCGTGGTCGAGCGCGCGATGGATTCCAACGATCTGGAGCGCGAACGCGGCATTACCATTCTTGCCAAGGCGGCGTCGGTGCAGTGGAAGGACACCCGCATCAACATCGTCGATACGCCGGGCCACGCCGATTTCGGCGGCGAGGTCGAGCGCATCCTCAACATGGTCGACGGCGCGCTGGTGCTGGTGGATGCCGCCGAAGGCCCGCTGCCGCAAACCAAATTCGTGGTCTCGAAGGCACTCAAGGTCGGGTTGAAGCCGATCGTCGTCATCAACAAGGTCGACCGGTCCGACGCGCGGCCCACCGAAGTCATCAACGAAGTGTTCGACCTGTTCGCGGCGCTCGACGCCAGCGAGGAGCAACTCGATTTTCCGATTCTGTACGGCTCGGCCAAGCAGGGCTGGATGGCGGAAAGTCCAGAAGGACCGAAGGACGCCGGCATGCAGCCGCTGTTCGACCTGATCCTGCAGCATGTCGCGCCGCCGGCCGTCGAGGACGGTCCGTTCCGCATGATCGGCACCATTCTCGAAGCCAATCCCTATCTCGGCCGCATCATTACCGGCCGCATCAGTTCCGGCACCATCAGGCCCAATCAGGCCGTCAAGGTGCTCGGCGGCGACGGCAAGCTGATCGAGAACGGGCGGATCACCAAGATCATCGCGTTCCGCGGCATCGAGCGCGCGCCGCTCGACGAGGCCGGAGCCGGCGACATCGTCGCCATTGCCGGCCTCACCAAGGGTACCGTCGCCGATACCTTCTGCGATCCCTCCGTCGATACGCCGCTGAAGGCGCAGCCGATCGATCCGCCGACGGTGTCGATGTCGTTCATTGTCAACAACTCGCCGCTCGCCGGCACCGAAGGCGACAAGGTGACCAGCCGGATGATCCGCGATCGCCTGCTGCGCGAGGCGGAGGGCAATGTCGCGCTGCGCGTAACCGAGGCCGCCGACAAGGATTCCATGGAAGTCTCCGGCCGCGGCGAATTGCAGCTCGCGATCCTGATCGAGACCATGCGCCGCGAGGGCTTCGAGCTTTCGGTATCGCGTCCGCGCGTCGTGCTCAGGAAAGACGATGCGACCGGCGAGTGGCAGGAGCCGATCGAGGAAGTCGTGATCGACGTCGACGAGGAGCATTCCGGCGTCGTCGTGCAGAAGATGAGCGAGCGCAAGGCCGAGATGATCGAGATGCGGCCCTCCGGCGGTCACCGCCTGCGCCTGGTGTTTTATGCGCCGACTCGCGGCCTGATCGGCTACCAGGGCGAACTGCTCACCGATACCCGTGGCACCGCGATCATGAACCGCCTGTTCCATGGCTATGCGCCCTACAAGGGCGACATCCAGGGCCGTCGCAACGGCGTGCTGATTTCGAACGACCAGGGCGAGGCGGTGGCTTACGCCATGTTCAAGCTGGAAGACCGCGGCCCGATGATGATCGAACCCGGCTGGAAGGTCTACAAGGGCATGATCGTCGGCGAGCATACCCGCGACAACGACCTCGAAATCAACATTCTCAAGGGCAAGCAGCTCACCAACATCCGCACCACCTCAAAGGACGAAGCGGTGCGCCTGACGCCGCCGATCAAGATGACGCTGGAAAAGGCACTCGCCTATATCGAGGACGATGAGCTGGTCGAGGTGACTCCGAAATCGATCCGGCTGCGCAAGAAATTTCTCGACGCCAATGATCGCAAGCGCGCGGTCAAGGCCAAGGAAGCAGTGGCGTGAGTACGCGAATGGCGAATGGCGAATAGGGAGTAGCGAATAGGGGCGTTTCAGCGCGGCTCGCTTTGCTATACCCTATTCACCATTCGCTATTCGCCATCCACCATTCGCCGCCTCTCATGTCCCTCCCCTCCGATGTCGATGTCGCCATCATTGGCGCCGGGGCCGCCGGCCTCGGTGCCGCCCATGCGCTGAAGGATTCCGGCCTTTCGGTCATCGTGCTGGAGGCGCGCGCGCGGGTCGGCGGCCGCGCCCACACCACCATACCCGCGCCCGGCATCACCTTCGACCTCGGCTGCGGCTGGCTGCACTCGGCCGACCGCAACTCATTCGTCGCCATCGCCGGACATTTTGATTTCGCAATCGACAAGACCCGTCCGCCCTGGCGCGAGCAGAGTTTTGACACCGGCTTTCCCATGGCCGAGCGGATGGATTTCATCAGGGCGCTCGATGCCTTCCACGACCGCGCCCAGCGGGCCGCCAAAAGCAGCCGCGACAGCCCCGCCAGCCTCTGTCTCAAGCCCGGCAATCGCTGGAATCCGATGATCGATGCGCTTTCGACCTACATCAATGGCTGCGAGCTCGACCGGGTCTCGGTGTTCGACATGGATGCCTACGAAGATACCGAGATCAACTGGCGGGTGCGGCGCGGCTACGGCGCGCTGATCTCGGCCTATGGCGCGCATTGCCCGCTGGCGCTTGATTGCAAGGTGACGCGGATCGACCATGCCGGAAAACGGCTGCGGATCGAGAGTTCGCGCGGCACCCTCAGCGCCGGCCAGACGATCGTCACGGTGCCGACCAATCTGATTGCGGCCGAAGCCATCCGCTTTCATCCGGCGCTGCCGGCCAAGGTCGACGCCGCGCGCGGCCTGCCGCTCGGCCTCGCCGACAAGGTGATGCTGGCACTGGCCGACCCCGAAGCCCTGCCAAAGGACGGCAATCTGCGCGGCGCCACCATGCGGACCGCCATGGGCAGCTATCATCTGCGTCCGTTCGGGCAGGCCTGCATCGAAGGCTATTTCGGCGGCCGCTTTGCCCGGGAACTGGAAGACGCCGGCCCCGGCGCGCTCGCCGCCCAAAGCATCGACGAGATCGCAGCGCTGCTCGGCAACGACTATCGCCGCAAGCTGAAGCCGCTATTGGAATCGCGCTGGTCCCACGACCCATTCGCCCGCGGCTCCTACTCCCACGCGCTCCCCGGCCACGCCGGCATGCGCGCGGTGCTGGCAGCGCCGATCAACGGGCGGCTGTTCTTCGCCGGCGAGGCGACTTCGCCGAATTTTTTCTCGACCGCGCATGGGGCGAGGGACAGTGGGGAAAGGGCGGCAAAGGAGGTGGTCGGGCAGAACGCCAGGCCACGGTGAAACAGCGGGTCTATGTGGGCGCCCCAGTTCATCGCTTTTTTGCCGGCGCTGGGTTCGCCACCGCCGTCTTGAGCGCACGGTCCAGCACGGGGCCGAATATCTTCTCCCCGGAAGCGGACTCCGCCAGCCAGTGTCCTTCGCTGCCGGCGGCCGGCAGCACATCGAATTCAACTTTGCCGCCGCCGGCGCGGAAGGCGTCGGCCATCTGCCGCGACAATTCGGGCGTGAAATAGCTGTCATTGGCCGCCACCAGCCAGAGCACCGGCACCCGCGCGTCTTCGGCAAACTCGGCCGCGGACGCAATCAGCGTGTGTGGCGCGCAGACCCTGTTGGGAAAGTCGTTGGGGTCGCTGCCACGGCCCGGCGCAAAGGCGATGATGGTCGCGATCTCCTTCGGGTCCTCGGCGGCGAGCGCCAGGGCACCCCAGGCTCCGGCGGAATGCCCGACAACGATGGTGCCGTCCGACCGGATGAAGGGTTGCCCGCGCAGATAGCGCAACGCCGCCTTGATCGAATCGGCGGTCGCATAGCCGGAGCGGGAATAATTGGCCTCGTCGCAGCCGTCCTGATCCTCGAGATATTTGCCGCCGGTAGCACCGTGCCCGGGCCGTTCCGGCACCAGCACGGCAAAGCCGCGCGCCACCAGCCAGGCCGACAGCACCTTGTATTCCGGCTGCGGCATCAGCGCCCGGCGCACCGCGCTTTGCGTGGAGGCATGGGCAATCAGAGCCAGCGGGAACGGCCCTTCGCCAGGCGGGCGGAACAGTACCGCATGGGCCGCGGTGTCCGGATCGGGCGACGGCACCAGCCATTGCTGCTCGCGATTCGGCGCGGCCTCCCCGCCTTGCGGACCGAATCGGCTCTGCGCGGTGGCGACCGGCGCGGCGAGCGCCGCCAGCAGGGTGAGAGCCAGAACCGCCCTGGAGAGCTGCATGAATTTCCTGACGCGTGCCGAGTGAAGGAAGGCGGATCGACCGACAGAATAGCCGCGATTAATCCAGTGCCGCGCATTTTTTCCGTCCATGCGCCCTCGCCGAAGCCGCGTCTCGACCGGCATGCACGGCCAAATCTCCACGGAAGGCGCCCGGCGGCGCCCGCTTTGTCCTTTTTCGACACACAGGGCTCGAAAACTGATGCAGAAAATCCACAGGTTAACCGATAATTAACGATGGACCTTGAAGCCGTCGCGCCGACTTGCTTTGATTAGAACCATGAGCACAACCCTGATCGAGGTTCGGCCGGCCAAAGCTGCGGACGCAGCCGCGGTGGCGTCCACCCATGACGAAGCCTGGCGTTCGGCCTATCAGGGCATCATCCCCGGCGCCGAACTCGAGAAGCTGATCAACCGCCGCGGCCCGCAATGGTGGGACAGTGCGATCCGCAAAGGCAGCCGCGTCAGCGTGCTGGTGTTCGGCGACAAGGTCGCAGGCTACGCCAATTACGGCCGCAACCGCGCCCGCAGCCTGCACTTCGAAGGGGAGATCTACGAGCTTTATCTGCGCCCGGAGTTTCAGGGTCTCGGTTTCGGTCGCCGGTTGTTCACTTCCGCCCGGCGCGATCTGCTGCAGAGCGGGCTGAAGAGCATGGTGATCTGGGCGCTCTCCGACAACGACCCCGCGACCGAGTTCTACCGCGCCCTCGGTGGCCGCATGGTGGCGCGATCGTCGGAAAAGTTCGGCGCCAAATCGCTCGACAAGGTCGCCTTCGCCTGGACCAACTGAGCGCTTCGGGTTCGCTGCAAACCCTCGCGGAGCCGTCCCATGCGCATTGACGCCGTCTCGATCGGGATCGACCCGCCGCGCCAGGTCAACGTCATCATCGAAGTGCCGGTTGGCGGCGAGCCCATAAAATACGAGATGGACAAGGACGCCGGCACGCTGGTGGTCGACCGCTTCCTCTATACCGCGATGCGCTATCCCGGGAACTACGGATTCATTCCGCACACGCTGTCGAACGACGGCGACCCCTGCGACGTGCTGGTGGCCAATACCCGCGCCATCGTGCCTGGCGCGGTCATGAGCGTGCGGCCGGTCGGCGTGCTGCTGATGGAGGATGAGGCCGGCGGAGACGAGAAGATCATCGCCGTACCCTCCTCCAAGCTGACCCAGCGCTACGACAAGGTGAAAAGCTACAACGATCTGCCCGAGATCACGCTGCAGCAGATCCAGCACTTCTTCGAGCACTACAAGGATCTCGAACCCGGCAAATGGGTCAAGGTGCTGCGCTGGGGCGGCCCGGAGGATGCACACCGGTTGATCGTGGAAGGCATCGCGCGCGCCAAGGGGCAGTGACGGAGAATCACACCGCGGGCGCCGGCAGGCCGTGAATGGCGCAAGTCGCGCGCAGGGTGTTGACGAGGAGGCATGCTACCGTCATCTGGCCGACACCGCCCGGTACCGGCGTGATCGCGCCGGCGACGTTCAGCGCCTCGGCGAAGGCGACGTCGCCGACCAATCGGGTCTTGCCGTCCGGCCCCGGCAGCCGGGTGATGCCGACATCGATCACGGTGGCGCCGGGCTTGATCCAGTTGCCGCGCACCATTTCCGGCCTGCCGACGGCGGCATAGACGAGATCGGCGCGGGCACACAATTGCCTGAGGTCGCGCGAGCGCGAATGCGCGATCGTCACCGTGGCGTTTTCATTCAGCAGCAACTGCACCAGCGGACGGCCGACCAGGTTGGAGCGGCCGAGCACGATGGCGTTCATGCCTTCGAGCGAGGCATGCACGCTCTTGGTCAGAATGACGCAGCCGAGCGGCGTACATGGCGATAGTGCCGACAGGCCGCCGGCAAGCCGGCCGGCATTGTTCGGATGCAGCCCGTCGACATCCTTGGCGGGATCGACGGCATTGATCACGGTCTCGGTGCGCAGCGATTTCGGCAACGGCAATTGCACCAGGATGCCGTGCACGGCGGGGTCGCGATTGAGTCGCGCGATCAGTGCCAGCACCTCGTCCTGCGCGACATCGGCCGGCAGCACATGCTCGAACGAGGCCATGCCGGCGGCCTGGGTCTGCCTGTGCTTGCTGCGGACATAGACTTCGCTGGCGGGATCGTTGCCGACCAGTACCACGGCCAGCCCGGGCGTGAGCCGATGGTCGCGCTTCATCCGCGCCACTTCATCGGCGACGCGCCCGCGCAAGGCAGCGGCAATGACCTTTCCATCGATGATCCGGGCCGTCATTTGCGATGCTAGGCGATCAGAATACAGCGGGATAGATGTAATAGGTGATCACCCGCTGGATGAACATGATGATCAGGATCAGGATGATCGGCGAGATATCGAGGCCGCCGAGATTCGGCATGACCGACCGAATCGGCGCCAATAGCGGCTCGGTGATCCGGTACAGGAACTCGGCCACCGCAGCCACGAACTGGTTGCGGGTGTTCACGACATTGAAGGCGACCAGCCAGGACAGGATGGCGGAGGCGATCAGGAGCCAGACGTAGAGATCGAGGACGATGAGAACGATGTCGAGGACGGCACGCATGGCAGGCTTGACTCGCGGGTCCGGTCGCGGATTCGACCACCGCTAAATATCGGTTCCACCCCTGGCAAACAAGGGAAGTTCCGGGCCGATTGCGCGGAAAACGCTGATTTCGGTGTTCTTGACTTGGCGTTGGCGCCGACTGTAAATGACCTGACCGCTGACCGCTTTCGCCGGAATTGGCGGTCACCAAGGGGCCATAGCTCAGCTGGGAGAGCGCGTCGTTCGCAATGACGAGGTCGGCGGTTCGATCCCGCCTGGCTCCACCAGCCTTCGCAGGCTACGCCTGCTTCGGCTCGGCAAGCCCATGGTAGCGAAGGCTGCCGCGTCGCAGCCCGAAGGGCGAAGACGGGCCTCGGCAAGCCCCGCCGCAGCGAAAGGGGGCGTCCTTGAAATATGTCTACATCCTCGAATCCTGCGATTCCGCACATTATTATGTCGGCATAACCGGCGATCTGCGCGCTCGGCTAGCGAAGCACAATGCTGGCGAAGTGACCCATACGGCGAAATACGTCCCTTGGCTGTTGAAGACCTATATTGCTTTCAGCGACGAAGTCCGGGCGATTGCATTCGAGAAATACTTGAAGTCGGGATCCGGCCGGGCATTTGCGCGCAAGCGTCTGTGATGCTTAATGCCGCTGACAATGCTCGGACAAACTTCGCACGAAACGGCCCATGACGACTGAAAACGTTCCCGGCGCGATGGCCGGACTGCGCGTGATCGACCTCACGCGCGTGCTCGGCGGACCCTATTGCACGCAAATCCTCGCCGATCACGGTGCCGACGTGATCAAGGTCGAGCCGCCGGCCGGCGACGAGGTGCGCGACTGGGGACCGCCGTTCCACGGCGAGGACGCGGCCTATTTCGTCGGCATCAACCGCAACAAGCGTTCGATCGGGCTCGACCTCGCCTCCGAGGGCGGCCGCGCGGTGCTGATGAAGATGCTGGAGAGCGCCGACGTCCTGAGCGAGAATTTCAAGCCGGGCACGCTCGACAAATGGGGCATCGGCAATGAGGTGCTGCGCGCCAGATTCCCGAGGCTGGTGCATTGCCGGATTTCCGGCTTCGGCGGCGACGGGCCGCGCGGTGGCAATCCCGGCTATGACGCCATCATCCAGGCCATGACCGGGATGATCTCTGCGACCGGCTCGCCGCAAAGCGGCCCGACGCGGATCGGCGTTCCGCTGGTCGACATCACCACCGGGCTCTATGCGGCGATCGGCATTCTGATGGCGCTGTCGGAACGGCAAAAATCCGGTCTCGGGCAATTTCTCGAAACCACCCTCTATGAGACCGGGCTCGCCATCATGCACCCGCACGCCGCGAACTATTTCATGCACGGCAAGCCGCCGCAGCTCACCGGCAACGAGCATCCGAACCTCGTGCCCTATGCGATCTTTCCGACTCGCACCGACGACGTCTTCATCGGCGTCGGCAATGACGGCACCTTCCGCAAGCTCTGCAAGGAGATCGGCAAACCCGAACTCGGCGCCGATCCGCGCTTTGCCCGCAACAAGGACCGCATCGCCAATCGCGAGGCGCTTCGCACCGAGCTCGCCTCGGTGTTCAGCCAGCACGACGCGGGGCCGCTATGCGATCGGCTGCTCGCCGCCGGCCTGCCGGCCGGGCCGGTGCAGTCGATCGATCAGGCGCTCGCCAGCGCCCATACCGTCCATCGCGGCGATATCGTCGAGAAGGACTGGTACAAGGGAGTCGCCTCGCCAATCCGGCTGCAGCGCAGCAAGCCCGGATTGCGTCATTTGCCGCCGAAATTCGCCCAGCACGCCACGGAAGTGCTGTCGGAATTCGGATATTCCTGCGGCGAGATCGAAGCCCTGGTCGCCGAGGGCGTGGTATGCGGCCCGGAGCGCAAGCGGTAAGCGCCGTCGGCCGGACGAGCCGGCCTTCCGGCAGGGCCCTTCGCCTATTTTCCACTTCCCTTGCCCGGCGCTTCCCCCGTACCATCCGCTCGTTGTTGCAGTCATTCGCACGTCATCCGGCGTTGCTAACGCGCCCCAACGAAGATGACGGCCCAAAGGGAGAGATTTGATGGCTATCAGACCATTCGGCGCGGCTGCGGCAGTCGCGGTTGCACTCGCACTGGCGACGCCGGCTCACGCTGTGACCGAGATCCAGTGGTGGCACGCGATGACCGGCCCGAACAATGACGTCGTGGTCAAGCTCGCCAACGATTTCAACGCTTCGCAGAGCGAGTACAAGGTCGTTCCGACCTACAAGGGCAGTTACGCCGACACGTTGAACGCCGGCATTGCCGCCTTCCGCGCCGGCAATGCGCCGGGCATCATGCAGGTGTTCGAGGTCGGAACCGCAACCATGATGGCGGCCAAGGGCGCCATCAAGCCGGTTTACGAGCTGATGAAGGAAGAGGGCGAGCCGTTCGATCCCAACGCCTATTTGCCGGCGATCACCGGATACTACTCGACCTCCAAGGGCGAGATGCTGTCCTTTCCGTTCAATTCGTCGAGCATGGTGATGTGGGTCAACCTCGATGCGCTGAAGAAGGCCGATATCGCCGCGCCGCCGAAGACCTGGCCGGAGGTGTTTGCCGATGCCAGGAAGCTGCACGCCACCCACCCGACCTGCGGCTTCTCCTCGGCCTGGATCACCTGGGGCCTGATCGAACAGTTCTCCGCATGGCACAACGTGCCGATCGGCACCAAAGCCAACGGCCTCGACGGCTTCGACACCGTGCTCGAATTCAACACGCCGCTGGAAACCAAGCTGCTGGAAAATCTCGTTGAGCTGCAGAAGGACAAGAGCTACGACTACTCCGGGCGAACCAACACCGGCGAAGGACGCTTTACCTCCGGCGAATGTCCGCTGTTCATGACGTCGTCGGCGTTCTATCCGAGTGCCAAGGCCAACGCCAAGTTCGCGTTCACCGCGGTCGAGATGCCGTATTTCCCGGACGTCCCCGGCGCGCCGCAAAACTCCATCATCGGCGGCGCTTCGCTGTGGGTGATGGCCGGCAAGAGCCCGGCGGAATACAAGGGCATCGCCAAGTTCTTCACCTTCCTGTCGGACACCGATCGCCAGGTGAACCTGCATGAGGTTTCCGGCTATCTGCCGATCACCAAGGCCGCCTACGAAAAGACCAAGGCCTCGGGCTTCTATGAAAAGAACCCGATTCTGGAAGTGCCGCTGAAGGAATTGACCAACAAGCCGCCGACCGAGAACTCGCGTGGCCTGCGTTTCGGCGGCATGGTGCAGATGCGCGACGTCTGGTCCGAGGAGATCGAGGCGGCGCTCGCCGGCAAGAAGTCCGCGAAGGAAGCGCTCGACGCGGCGGTGTCGCGCGGCAACCAGATGCTCCGGCAGTTCGAGCGCACCGTCGCCAAGTGATGGCCGCGAGGATCGTGGCCGGGCTTGACCCCGGCCGCGACCCCACCCAACGAGGCGCTGCATGGAACCGCGGACGATCTTCTCAGGCCGGCTGCTGCCCTGTCTCCTGATCCTGCCGCAGCTTGCGATCTCCCTGATCTTTTTCTACTGGCCGGCGTTGCAGGCCGTGCGGCAATCGTTCCTGGTGCAGGATGCCTTCGGGCTGTCGACGCAATTCGTCTGGTTCGAGAACTATCTCGATCTGCTGCGAGACCCCGGATATTACCAGGCGATCGGCGTCACCCTGGTCTTTTCGGCACTGGTGGTGGCTTTCTCGCTCAGCCTCGGCCTTTTGCTCGCGGTGATGGCCAACCGCAACCTGCGCGGCATCCAGGTCTATCGCACGTTTCTGATCGTGCCCTATGCGGTGGCGCCGGCGGTGGCGAGCGTGCTGTTCATCTTCATGTTCCAGCCCGGCCTCGGCATGATTGCCCGCGCCATGCAACGCAATGGCATCGACTGGAATCCGGTGCTGAACGGCACCCATGCGATGATCCTCGTCGTCATCATCGCGGTCTGGAACCAGATCAGCTACAATTTCCTGTTCTTTCTCGCCGGGCTGCAGGCGATCCCGAAAAGCGTGATCGAGGCTGCGGCGATCGACGGCGCACGGCCGATGCGGCGGTTCTGGACCATCATCTTCCCGCTGCTCTCACCGACCACGTTCTTCCTGATCGTCATCAACATCACCTACGTCTTCTTCAATACGCTCGGCATCATTGACACCGCGACCGGCGGCGGCCCCAACGGCGCCACGGAGACCCTGGTCTACAAGGTGTTCCAGGACGGCAAGGCCGGCACCGATCTCGGCGGCTCGGCCGCGCAATCGGTGATCCTGATGATCATCGTAGTGGGGCTGACCGCATTTCAGTTTCGCTACGTCGAAAAGAAGGTTCACTACTGAACGCCATGGTCGAACATCGCCGGTTTGGAAACCTGTTGCCCCATCTCGTGCTGCTGGCCGGCGTCGTCATCGTCGCCTTTCCGGTGTATCTCGCCATCATCGCCTCGACCCACGACAACGCCGTCATCGCCAACGGCCAGATGTCGCTGTTGCCCGGCTCCCACGGATTCGAGACCTACTGGAACACCATCGTCGCCGGCGCCGGCAAGACCACGCGGCAGCCGGTCGGCGTCATGATGCTGAACAGCCTGATCATGGCGCTCGGCATCGCCGCCGGAAAGATCGCGATCTCGATCATCTCGGCCTATGCGATCGTTTTTTTCTCGTTCCCGTTCCGGATGACCACGTTCTGGGCCATCTTCATCACGCTGATGCTGCCGGTCGAGGTGCGTATCTATCCGACCTACAAGATCACCAGCGACCTGCACATGCTCGATTCCTACGCCGGGCTGATCCTGCCCCTGATCGCGTCGGCCACCGCGACCCTGCTGTTTCGCCAGTTCTTCATGACCGTGCCGAAGGAACTGGTCGAGGCCTCGAAGATCGACGGCGCCGGTCCAATCCGGTTTTTCTGGGATACGCTATTGCCGCTGTCGGTGACCAACATCGCTGCGCTGTTCGTGATCCTGTTCATCTATGGCTGGAACCAGTATCTCTGGCCGCTGCTGATCACGACCCGCGACGACATGCAGACCATCGTGATCGGCATCAAGAAGATCATTGACGTGCACGATGCCCTGACCGAATGGCAGGTGGCGATGGCGACCGCCGTGCTCGCCATGCTGCCGCCGGTCGCGGTCGTCGTGCTGATGCAGCGCCTCTTCGTCAAGGGCCTGATCGAGACGGAGAAGTGACGTGAGGTGGCGAATGGCGAATGGTGAGTGGCGAATGGCGCATCCAGCCTTCACCGCGTGTCCTGATCCTCTCCCTCTGCCATTCGCTACTGGCCATTCGGCATTCGCCGCCAACAGGTGCAACCATGGCTAGCGTAACCCTCCGCGATGTCCGCAAGACTTATGCGGGTGGCTTCGAGGCGATCAAGGGTATCAGCCTCGAGGTCGGCGATGGTCAGTTCTGCGTCCTGGTCGGCCCGTCCGGCTGCGGCAAGTCCACGCTGCTGCGGATGGTCGCCGGGCTCGAGACCATCACCCGCGGCGAGATCGATATCGGCGGCCGTATTGTCAACCAGGTCGAGCCGGCCGAGCGCGACATCGCGATGGTGTTCCAGAACTATGCGCTCTATCCGCATATGAGCGTCTACAACAACATGGCCTATGGCCTGCGCAACCGCGGCATGCGCGAACCCGAAATCGACACGCGGGTGCAGGAGGCGGCACGGATCCTCGAAATCGTCCCGATGCTCGGCCGCAAGCCGGGGCAGCTTTCCGGCGGCCAGCGCCAGCGCGTCGCAATGGGCCGGGCCATCGTGCGGCAACCCAAGGTGTTCCTGTTCGACGAGCCGCTGTCGAATCTCGACGCCAAGCTGCGCATCGCCATGCGGGTCGAAATCCGCAAGCTGCAACGCCGATTGAAGACGACATCGATCTACGTCACCCACGACCAACTCGAGGCGATGACGCTTGCCGACATTCTGGTGGTGATGAACGGCGGCGAGGTCGAGCAGATCGGCAACCCGCTTGCGATCTATCAGAAGCCCGCGACCACTTTCGTCGCATCGTTCATCGGCGCGCCGCCGATGAATCTGATGCCGCTGCGGCCGGACGAGATCAAGGCGCAGTTCGCCGGCGACAGCCGGGCTGCCGGCGGCGAACCCGGCATCCTGGGAATTCGCCCGGAAGATTTCGTGATCGCGAACGAGCCCGTCGCCGGCGGCATTGCCCTCGACCTCACCGTGGAGGCGATCGAGCGCGTCGGCGCCGAGACCTTCCTGTACGGCACGCGCGAGCGCGAGGCGCAGAAGGTGGCCGCCAATCCCGGCGAGTTGCCGCCGGGCGAGGTGCTGGTGCGCATTCCCGGCGCCGTCGCCCCTGCCATCGGCGAACGCATCCGGGCCATCGCGCCCCGCGAAAAGCTGCATTTGTTCAGCGCCGATGGCCGCCGCCGGATTGATCGTTAGGAACGGGGTTTCTTCAGAGTCAGGCTCGGAATGGAGCCAATGGAACCGTGGGGCCCGGTGCGGCGGTTCCAGGGTGCTTGAACACCCTTCGGATCATGCCCATATTGCCTGATGACCGGGGGGTAAATTGCCAGCCGGTCGACCAGGGGTGCCGCAAGGGCCCTGAACGCCAAAGTCGCTTCGAGAGGACTTTGTAAACTATGTCTCGTGTTCCTTCGTTATCCAGTCCGTTTCTGCTGGGGTTCGACGAAATCGAGCGTGCGCTCGATCGCGTCGTCAAAGGCGCCGACGGTTATCCTCCCTACAACATCGAGCGCTGCGACCGTTCCAACGGCCAGCCCGAGAGGCTGCGCATCACGCTCGCGGTGGCGGGTTTTACCCGTGACCAACTCGATGTAAGCACTGAGGAAAATCAGCTTGTGATCCGGGGCCGCCAGCACGACGACAAGGCCCGGCAATACATCCATCGCGGCATCGCCGCGCGCCACTTCCAGCGCACCTTCGTGCTGGCGGAGGGGATGCTCGTGTTGGGCGCGGATTTGAAAAACGGGCTGTTGTCGATTGATCTGACCCGGCCGGAGCCGGAAAAGGTCGTTAAGACAATCGCTATCAATGAACACGAATAATGGAACGAGTAGCGGACTCGACCGCTTAGTCTGACAGAGGAGTCGAGACCATGACTGAAGGTAATGTTGCGTTAGAATCGACGAGCGTCTCCCCCGAGGCGTTGGCCAATCTGGGCGAGGGCCATATCGCCTATGTGAAGCAGATTCGCTCCGAGGATGTGCCGGGATTGTTTCCCCAGGCGCCGCGGATTGCGCCGGGACTGAAGCTTTTTGCGCTGCACGCCGCGGACGGCACGCCGATCATGCTGACCGACAGCCGCGAGGCCGCGATCGCGAACGCCTGGAGCAACGAGTTGCAGGCCGTCAGCGTCCACTGACCCGGCCGTGGCGGCAGCCTGAGGCTGCCCGCCGTCGAAGAGAATTCGCCATACGCGGGTGCCTGTCCCCGGGACAACGCACCCGCGTATTATTTTTGACCCGGCGCGTTTTGCCCGTCCTTTGCCGCAGAGGCCGCGCGCCATCAGAATCGAACCGGCTTCAGGCCGCGCTCGCCGGTGGCAGCGCCAGCACCGAATAGATCGCCTGGGCGTCGCGCGAGGCACGCAGTTTCTTGGCGACATCCTGATCGCGCAGCAGCCGTGCGATTCGGGCCAGCGCCTTCAGATGGTCGGCCCCGGCACCTTCAGGCGCCAGCAGCAGGAACACCAGATCGACCGGTTGGCCGTCCATTGCCTCGAAATCGATCGGACGTTCCAGCCGCGCGAACAGACCGAACAGCTTTTCCAGCTTGGGAAGCTTGCCGTGCGGGATCGCGACGCCGTAGCCGACCGCGGTGGTTCCCAGCTTTTCGCGCTGTAACAGAACCTCGAATACCGCGCGTTCGTTCTGCCCGGTCAGGCTGGCTGCCCGCGCCGCCAGTTCCTGCAACGCCTGCTTCTTGCTGTTGACCTTCAACGCCGGGAGAATCGCCTCGGGTGCGACCAGATCGGTAATCGTCATGCGGCGTTCCGAGGTGAACCGTCAGGTTTCGAAATAGGTGCCAGAGTGGCGGCGTCAAGAAGATGAGGCGGGCGGCGGCTTGAAGCCCGGGTCCGAACGGGCGCTTCAACGGGCCTCCTCCTACTCCAACGCAAGACCGGTGCCAACTGCCATGAGCGGTTTACGGCGCCGGTTTCCCACCCCCGCATTTCCTAGGGCGGCGGACCATAGGGAGGGGGCCCTGAGCCGTCAATGCCAATTGCCCGTCAAACCCCCGACTTCAGCGCAGGGGGGTCGACCCAGCCGACATTGCCGTCTGCCCGCCGGTAAATGATGTTCACCCGGCCGCTCGAGCCGTGCTGGAACACGATGCAGGCGGCGCCGGTCAAATCGAGTTCCATTACCGCTTCGCTGACGGACAGCCGCTTCAGCGATGTCGTCGCCTCGGCGATGATGACGGGACTGTAGCCGGTGACCTCGTTGTCGCCTTCCGACGGGGCTTCGATGACATAGCTCGGGGCATCGAGAACCGGCGCCTCCATCTCCGCCAGCGCCGCCGAAGCCACATGGGCCTTGCGGGCCGAGCGGTCCTTGAGCCGGCTCTTGTAGCGGCGCAGCCGCTTCTCGATCATCAGCAGGGCCTGGTCGGCGCTGGCATAGGCGTCCGCCGCGTTGGAATCGGCCTCCAGCGTGATTCCCGAATCGAGGTGCAGCGCACAGTCGGTACGAAAGCCGATTCCATCCTTGCTCAAGGTGATGTGGCCGGAATAACTGCCGTCAAAATATTTGCGCAGGACTTCATCGGTGCGTTCGCTGACGCGGCCGCGGAGCGCCTCGCCGATGCTGATGCTTTTGCCCGAAATCCGGAGAGTCATTTCAATGCCTCGAATGGGGTAGTTGCACGGGTCGCGACATTCATGCGGGGTCGACCCTATTCCTATTCCGCCTCTGCGCAATCACGCCGGCGCGGCGTCGCGGGAACGGTCGGATATGGCGGGCGCCGAGCGGGCATTGCCGAGCGTGCTCTGTTTGTCGCGGCGGCGCTGCACCGAGGACGGGATCCGCATGGCCTCCCGGTATTTCGCCACGGTGCGGCGGGCGATATCAATGCCGGATTCCCGCAATCGTTCCACGATGGTGTCGTCCGAGAGGATGGCCCGTGGGCTCTCGGCATCGATCAGTTGCTTGATGTGGTGGCGGACCGCCTCCGCCGAATGGGCCTCGCCGCCGTCGGCCGACGCGATCGATGCGGTGAAGAAATATTTCAATTCAAAACTGCCGCGATTGGTCGCCATGTACTTGTTGGCGGTCACGCGCGACACCGTCGATTCGTGCATCTGGATCGCATCCGCCACCGCTTTCAGGTTGAGCGGTCGCAAGTGGGCCACGCCGTGGGTGAAGAAGCCATCCTGCTGGCGCACGATTTCGGTGGCGACTTTCAGAATGGTGCGGGCGCGCTGATCGAGTGCGCGTACCAGCCAGGTCGCGTTCTGCAGGCAATCGCTGAAATAGGATTTGTCGCCGTCCTTGCGGATCGTCTTCGACAGTTCGGCATAGTAGATCTGGTTGACCAGCACCTTCGGCAAGGTGTCGCTGTTGAGTTCAACATGCCAGCCGCCATCGGGACCCGGCCGCACATAGACGTCCGGCACCATGGTCTGCACCCGCGACGCATTGAATTTCAAACCCGGCTTGGGATCGAGGCGACGGATCTCGCCGATCATGTCGGCAATGTCCTCGTCGTCGACACCGCACAATTTGCGCAAGGCGGCGATGTCGCGCTTGGCCAGAAGATCCAGGTGCTCGACCAGCGCCTGCATCGCCGGATCGTAGCGGTTGAACTCGCGAAGCTGAATCGCGAGGCACTCACCCAGGCTGCGCGCGCAGACGCCGGGCGGATCGAACTTCTGCAGCACCGCGAGCACGGCCTCGACCTCCGCAGCCGATGTGCCCAGCCGCTCGGCGGCCTGTCCCAGATCCGGCGGCAGATAACCCGCATCATCGACGAGGTCGATGAGATATTGGCCGATCATGCGCTGGGCCGGAGCGGTGAAGGCCACCGCGAGTTGTTCGGCGAGATGGCCGCCGAGCGTGGTCTCCGCCGCCACAAACGCCTCGAGATTGTAGTCGTCGTCATTGGAAGCGCCGCCGCCCCACTCGGTATAGGCCGTCGGCGCCGCATCCTGCGCGGTCCGCGCGGCGGACTCGGCGGGCTCCTCCGGAAACACATTGTCGAGGCCGGTGTCGAGGGTCTGCTCGATCTCGGCGCGGCTGCCGAGGTCGTTGTTCATCCATTCCACCTCGGCCGGCTCGGCGCCCTCGCCGTAGTCCGTGCCGGAATCGTCGGAATCGGCAAATTCGGCGCGCTCCGGGAGGGCAGGTTCGCCGGCCACCGGCGGCTCGGGCCCATCACTGGCGCGTTCGAGCAGCGGATTGCGCTCCAGTTCCTCTTCGACAAAGGCCGACAGATCGAGATTGGAGAGCTGCAGCAGCTTGATCGCCTGCATCAACTGCGGCGTCATCACCAATGACTGCGACTGCCGGAACTCTAATTTCTGCGTCAGGGCCATGGAAAAGGAAACCGGTCCCAGGAAAATTGGTCCGATTCTTGCTTATCCTAGTCCACAGACGATGTATATGCCTTGACGAACTGGAAAAACGGCCTAGAGGCGGAATTCCTCGCCAAGGTAAAGGCGGCGTACATCGGGATTGTTGACGATCTCGTCCGGGCTCCCCTCCGTCAGGATCTCCCCGGCATAGACGATATAGGCGCGGTCGGTCAGGCCGAGCGTTTCGCGCACATTGTGGTCGGTGATCAGGACGCCGATGCCGCGATTGGTGAGATGGCGGACGAGATCCTGAATGTCGCCTACCGCGATCGGATCGATGCCGGCGAACGGCTCGTCGAGCAGCATGTAGTTGGGGCGGGTGGCGAGTGCGCGGGCGATCTCGACGCGCCGACGCTCGCCGCCGGACAGGGCGATCGACGGCGTCTTGCGCAGCCGCGCGATGTTGAATTCGTCGAGCAGCGAATCGAGCTCGGCTTCGCGCTTCTTGCGCGAGGGTTCGACGATCTCCAGCACCGCACGGATATTCTGCTCCACCGAGAGGCCTCGAAAGATCGAAGCTTCCTGCGGAAGGTACCCGATCCCGAGCCGGGCGCGCTGATACATCGGCAATTTGGTGACGTCGTGGCCGTCGAGTTCAATGGCGCCGCGGTCGGCCGGGATCAAGCCGGTGATCATGTAAAACACCGTGGTCTTTCCGGCGCCGTTGGGTCCAAGCAGCCCCACCGCCTCGCCGCGGCGAACATAGATGCTGACGCCGCGCACGACCTGGCGGGCGCCGAAGCTTTTTTCGACGCTATGCACCGCGAGATAACCCGGCCGCTTCAACAGCCGCGGGGCAGCGCCGCCGTTGACCTTGCCGGGCGCCCTGGCGGGCGGACGTGGCGTTTCCGGCCGCGGCGCCTCCACTCTCGGCAGCGGCGTCTCGCGCGCAATCGGCGGCGCGTCGCGCACCGGGCTCGACAGCATCTCGCCGAGGCTGGTGACATCCGCGCGCGAGCGCGCAAATCCAGGCGGACCGCGTTTGGCCGGACGACGACGGAACATGCCGAGTAAATCCACCATCGCCGCCTTGCTCAGCCTTTCACGATGATTGTGCAGCCCGCCACGGCGATTCGATTCCCGTGCAGCATGGATGAATGGATCTCGCTTGCCCAGCGGAACGGCGCCGATTTTGCGGCGCGGACCGCGGCCGGGCCGTTGCCGTAGATACAGGGTCGCACCGCGGCATTCAACCTCGCCGCCCTCGAAAGGCAAACAAGTGATTGATGTTATTTCTGTTTGCCCGCCGTACCCGGCGCCGTACCGGGGATAACCGGGCCGCCCTGGCCGGAAGATTGGAACAGGCCCTGCACGCGTCCGCTGTCGGATTCCACCCGCGACACCCCGGTGGTCATGTCCACCATCAGCCGATCGCCGCGCAGGACATTCTTGCCCTGCGTCAGCACCACGCCGCCGAGCATGGTGACGAGATTGGTCTTGGTGTCGAACACGGCGGTCTCGCCGGTCACGATCTGATCCTTCTGGGTGACGACGACATTGCCTTGCGCCTCCAGCCGCCGAATCGACGAGCTGCCGCCGGGGCCAGGGGTAGCCGACGGAATCGGCGCCGACTTGGCCGCGGCTTTCGTGCTGGCGCCGGAGGCCGCGGGCGGACTGGCCGTGTCATAGAACACCACCAGCTTTTTCGACGTCATGGTGGTGTCGCCCTGCACCACCTTCACATTGCCGGAGAAGGTGGCCTCCTTTTTCTTGTCGCGCATCTCCAGCGTCGCCGCCTCGATCTGGATCGGCTGGTCGCGATTCTGCGAAAAGCCCTGCATGGCGTTCGGCACGCCCTGCACCGCGCTCTGCGCGCCGGCTTCCCCGACGGTGACCATTCCCAGCGCGAGGGCGGCCGTGCAGACGAGCCCGGCTGGCCTGATTCTTGTTCGACGGAACGCAAGCAGCTTCATGAAGGTCATTTCGGGTTGGCGGTCCTGTGGGATACCGATCGCGTCTTGCCGGCGTGAACGGCCTCCGGTTCGGGCGGGGCCGGCGTTTCGGATGTCGCCGACGCGCTGACGGACGGATCGGGGACGTCCGCCGCAGGCAGCTTGTCCAGGTTCATCACGACGTTGCCTTCGAACCGCACCACCTCGCCGCCGCCGGTAATTCGCAGCCTGTCGGCGGAAAGTGTTCCATTGGTGAGTTTGACGTCGACGTGTTCATCCGAGTCCACGGTCCCCTTGCCCATGTCGACGAAGGCCTGGCTGAGCCGCGCCTCATAGCCGGTCGAGGTCTGCAGGAAGATATCGTCGTGCAGGTCCAGCGACTGGTCCTTGGTGTTCATCAGGCCTTTCCTGGCATCGAGGGTGACAATGGACTGATCTTCCATCCGCACCTTGGCGCGGATGGTTTTGAGGTCGAGGTGATCCGGATCGGTCACGTCCTGGGTCGCGGTCTTGGCCCAGACTTCGTACGGCCGCCGATCGGGCGTGTAGCCGGAGAGATGCGGCGCCTCCATCGTGATCCTGGAGCCGGAGACGACCAGGTTTCCGACGTCGAGCGGCAGCTTGGGCAGCAGCATCCTGAACGGATTGAAGATCGATATCGCGACGATGACCGCCAGCGCCAGCGCCACCGCCGCCGGGACCGCGACGCGGAGCACCCGCACCATCCGGCTGTGGCGCGCCGCAATGGCAAAGCGCGCCTCCATTCCGGCTTGATAGGGTGGGTTCTGAACCGAATTCACCGCTGCTCCAAAGCGCTGACGTCGTCCGCGCGACGCCCCGAACGCAAGCTGGCCGCCGCCACGGATTGCGCGGGCCTATTCTAGCCGGGATCGCCGGGCGGCGCAGCCCGGACCTCTCGCCAGCACTGTGTCCGAAACGGGGCGGCAGCCGATGCGGGGGTGCATTGCGCGTCAGGAATGGGCGAAAATGTCCTCGGCATCCCAGCCTTCGAGGTCGAGCTTCGCCCGGGTCGGCAGGAAGCCGAAGCAGGCCTGTGCCAGGGCGCTGCGGCCCTCGCGTGCGAGCATCGCATCGAGGCGCTCGCGCAGGCCGTGCAGATGCAGCACGTCGGAGGCCGCATAAGCGAGCTGGGCGTCGCTCAGGCTCGGCGCACCCCAGTCGCTGGATTGCTGCTGCTTCGACAGATCGATGTTGAGCACCTCGCGCACCAGATCCTTGAGGCCATGACGATCGGTGTAGGTGCGGCACAGCCGCGAGGCGATCTTGGTGCAGTACACCGGCTGCGGCATCACCCCGTAGGCGTTGTAGAGCGCGGCGAGATCGAAGCGGGCGAAGTGGAAAATCTTGGTGATCTTCGGATCGACCAGCAGCGCCGTCAAATTCGGCGCGGCGCCAGACTGCTTCGGAACCTGTACCACATCGGCGGTGCCGTCGCCGCTCGACAACTGCACCACGCAGAGCCGGTCGCGATGCGGATGCAATCCCATGGTCTCGGTATCGATGGCCACTGAATCGGTATAGCGAGACAAGTCGGGCAGATCGTCGCGATGCAGGCGGATGGTCATGAAATGAGGCCTCAGGTCTCTCGGGTCGATTCCATGCGGACACTACCGCTCAAATTCGAAACAGGCGAGCGGCAGCCACATCGTCACGGGCGGGAAAATGCCGCCCCTCGCTCCCGCTCCGGCCTATGTGGCGCGGAGTTGGCCGATGGCGCTGAGCCAGTTTTCCATGTGGAAGGTCCTGGCGATCTTGCCGTCGCGGATGGTCTGGATATCGACCGCCATGATCCTGAAGCTCTTGCCGGAGTGCGGCACGCCGAACAAGTCGCCAGCCGGCGTTCCCGTTACTTCGCCACGCACGATGACGCGATCACCGGCCACCAGAGCTTCCCTGATCTCGAATTTCATGTCCGGAATGGTGTTCGCGAAATTCGAAACCACCTTGATCGAGGTTTCCCGGCCCCAGCATTCGCCCGGCAGATAGCCGGCGCAGGATTCGTAATCTTCGGTGAGGATTTCTTCCTGAATGGCTCTGACGTCGCCGCGGCTGGCGACGTTGAACAGCCTGTACCACGGCGCGATGGCGGCGCGGGCTTGGTCTTCGGTGAGATCCGTCATGGCTTTCCTCGCGGTCGGAGATGCAATAAATCGACTATGTAAGCCGACATACATAGATATGAAGGTCGACATATATACTTGCAAGCGGTAATTTCAGGCATGGCAAAAGCTACTGATTCCAAAGCGAAAACGCTATCTGCCGCGGCTCGCTTGATGCGCCAGCAGGGTTACCATGGCACCGCCCTGCATGACATCCTGGCGGCGGCTGGCTCGCCACGGGGCTCGCTCTATTTCCATTTCCCCCGCGGCAAGGAGGAAATCGGCGAAGCCGCGCTGACGCTCGCCGGCGAGGCGGTGCGCCAGTCCATAGCACAGGCTGCCGAGAGCTCGGAAAGCGCGGAGACATTTCTGACCCGCATTGCGCGCGGCATGGCGTCCGATCTGGCCAAATCGGGCTACAAGGAAGGCTGCCCAATCGCGACCACGGCGCTCGAGACCTCCGCGCAGTCCGATGTGCTGGGCGCAGCGACGCGGACCGCCTTTCAGAAATGGGAGACCGAAATCAAGCGCGGACTGGAGCGTTTTGGCATGACATCGAGCGACGCGGATCTGATCGCGACCACGGCGCTGAGCCAGCTCGAGGGCGCGCTGCTGCTCGCGCGTACCTATCGCAGCCTCGCCCCGATGTATCGCGCCGAACAGGCCCTGAAGCTGCTGCTGCGCGACCCGCGCGGGAAGTAAAGAGAGAGAGCTCGGGCAGGGTTGGTGCCCAGGAAAGGACTCGAACCTTCACGGCCGTGAAGCCACTGGCACCTGAAGCCAGCGCGTCTACCAATTCCGCCACCTGGGCCCGGGCCGGTTAGTACGGATCGGGGCTGCGCTTGTCAAATGGGCGAAACGCCAGCCAATTGCGCTGTACAGCGCGGGCCGGTTGTCGTATCGCGAAACCACCGGCAGCCCGCGATTTCTCGAATTTAACGGCCAGGAATGGGATTCCGATGGCATCGAATCTGGACACACTGGTCACGGTTTTCGGCGGATCGGGTTTTCTGGGTCGAAACGTGGTCCGCGCGCTGTGCAAGCGCGATTACCGGATCCGGGTCGCGGTGCGGCGGCCCGAACTGGCCGGGCATTTGCAGCCGCTCGGCAAGGTCGGCCAGATCCATGCCGTGCAGGCCAATGTACGCTATCCCGCCTCGGTCGAAGCCGCGATGCGCGATTCCCATGTGGCCATCAACCTGGTCGGCATCCTGACCGAGGGCGGCGGCCAGACGTTTGACGCCGTGCAGGGCAAAGGGGCCGGCGCGGTGGCGAGGGCGGCCGCCACGGTCGGCGCGCGGATGGTGCATGTTTCCGCGATCGGCGCCGACGAGCATTCCACCTCGCGCTATGCCCGTGCCAAGGCCGCCGGCGAAAAGTCGGTGCTGTCGGCGATTCCAGCGGCCATTATCATGCGCCCGTCGGTGGTGTTCGGGCCCGAGGACCAGTTTACCAACCGCTTCGCAGCGCTGGCACGGATGTCGCCGGTGCTGCCGCTGATCGGCGGCGGCGTGACCCGGATGCAGCCGGTCTATGTCGGCGATGTCGCGACCGCGGTCGCCGACGCCGTCGACGGCAAGACCAGGGCCGGCGCCACCTACGAACTCGGCGGCCCCGAGGTGCTGACCATGCGCGAGATCATGGCGATCATCCTCGCCACCACCGAGCGCCACCGCCTGCTGCTGTCGCTGCCGTTCGGACTGGCGAAACTGCAGGCAGTGCTGCTGCAATTTGCGCCCGGTGCGCTGAAACTGACGCGCGACCAGGTCGAACTGCTGCGATCGGACAATGTGGTGTCCGACGCCGCCAAAGCTGCCGGCCTCACGCTGGAGGGGTTGGGCATTTCCCCGGATTCGCTGGAAGCGGTCGCGCCGCAATATCTCTGGCGCTTCCGCGCCGCCGGGCAATTCCAGCAGAAGAGCACGTAGCGTCGCTCGTCGCCTACCTCCCCATCGCCAGCGCGATCAGGCCGAGCGTGCCGACGATGACGCGCCACCACGCGAACAGCGTGAAGCCGTTGCGGGTGACGTAATTCAGGAACGTTTTCACCACCACGATCGCGGTCACGAACGAGACCACGAATCCGATCGCGACGACGCCGAGATGATCGGCGTTCATGTCGGCGCGGTTCTTGTAGAAATCGTAGGCGAACGCGCCGACCATGGTCGGGATCGCCAGGAAAAACGAAAACTCGGCCGCGGCGCGTTTGTCGGCCCCGAGCAGCATCGCCGCGACGATGCTGGCGCCGGAGCGCGACACGCCGGGAATCATCGCAAAGCACTGCGCAACTCCGATCACGAGATACATCGGCAGCGGGAATTTGGTGGCGTCGTGCTGATGCGGATCATGATCGAGCTGGTCGACCCACAAAAGGATTGCGCCGCCGACGATCAGCGAAAAGCACACCACCCATGGATTGAAAAGCACCTCCTTGATGTATTTGCCCGCGATCAGACCAATCACCACCGCGGGCAGAAACGCCACCAGCACGCCGATGACAAAGCGCCGGTCGTCGGAATTGGAGAACATGCCGAGCGCGATTCGCCACAATCTCGTGAAATAGATCACGACAATCGCCAGAATCGCACCGAGCTGAATCAGCACCGTGAAACTGTTCCAGAAACTGCCTTCACCGAGATTGAAGAATCGTTCCGCCAGCAGCAGATGGCCCGTCGAAGAAACCGGCAGGAATTCCGTGACGCCCTCGATAATGCCGAGAATCACCGCCCTTACTGCATCAGACATCATGATCCGGTCCGCTATGGTCGAAACGAGGGAAAAAGGCCGGGTTCTTCTCGCTTATTCGCCCCCCTGCCGCAATCGCAAAAAACGGTGAAAACACAGGTTGCCTGGTTCGCGCGCTTAGGTAGTTTGGCGCCGCGCCCTGCCGGTTAGGATTCCTTAAGCACCACGCAATTATCAGGACTGCATGCTCACACTGTTTCATCACCCGTTCTGCCCGCATTCACGTTTCATTCGCCTGGCACTCGGTGAACACGGTCTCGATCTGCGGCTGGTGGAGGAGCGGGTCTGGGAACGCCGCGAAGCCTTCCTTGCGCTCAATCCGGCCGGGGCCACCCCGGTGCTGGTATCGGAAGGCATGCCGCCGGTTCCCGGCGCCGGCATCATTGTCGAATATCTCGACGAGAGCCGCGGCGCCGCGATGAACGAACGCCGGCTGCTGCCGACGACCATGGCCGAGCGCATCGAGGTGCGCCGGCTGCTGGCGTGGTTCAACGAGAAGTTCTTCGAAGAGGCCTCCAACCCGCTGGTCACCGAGCGCATCTACAAGCGCTTCATGAGCGAGGATGACGGCGGTGGTGCGCCGGCGGCCGAGGTGATCCGCGCGGCCAAGGCCAATGTGCGCTATCATCTGGCCTATATCGGCTGGCTGGCCCGGACCCGGAATTACCTTGCCGGCGACCGGCTGACCTATGCGGACCTCGCCGCCGCAGCTCACCTCTCGGCGATCGATTATCTGGGCGACGTGCCATGGATCGAGGACGACGCGGCAAAGGCATGGTATGCGCGGGTGAAATCCCGCCCATCGTTCCGTCCACTGCTGAGCGAGTGGCTGGCGGGCGTACCGGCGTCACGCAGCTACGTGGATCTCGACTTCTGAACGCCCCCATCGCGCGCTCGCCGACCGAGCTGAAGGCGGCGCTGACCGCCGAAGCCCGCGCCCTCGGCTTCGATTGCATGGGCGTCACCGCGCCGGACGCGATTGCGGATGCCGCCGGGCATTTTCGCGCCTTTCTCGATGCCGGCGCCCATGGCGACATGGGCTGGCTCGCCGATCGGCCGGAACGCCGCACCGACCCGCGCGGACTATGGCCCGACGTCCGCACCGTGATCATGCTCGGCGTCAATTACGCACCCGACCGGAATCCGCTGACCATCCTGCAGCAGCGCAGCCGCGGTGCCATTTCAGTCTACGCCCAGGGCGACGATTATCACGACCTGATCAAGCAGCGGCTGAAGGCGCTGGCGCGCTGGCTGGTCGCCAGTTCCGGCGCGGCGGTCAAGGTGTTCGTCGATACCGCAGCCGTGATGGAAAAGCCGCTGGCGCAGGCGGCTGGGCTGGGCTGGCAAGGCAAGCACACCAATCTGGTCTCGCGTGAATTCGGCTCATGGCTGTTTCTCGGCGCGATCTTCACCACGGCGGAGTTACCGCCCGACCCTGCCGACATCGACCATTGCGGTTCATGCCGGGCTTGCCTCGACATCTGCCCGACCGCGGCCTTTCCGGCACCTTACAAGCTCGACGCGCGGCGCTGCATTTCCTACCTCACCATCGAACACAAGGGCCCGATCCCACGCCAATTCCGCGCCGCCATCGGCAACCGCATCTATGGCTGCGATGATTGCCTCGCGGTTTGTCCCTGGAACAAGTTCGCGCAACAGGGCCGCGAGGCGAAGCTCGCCGCCCGCGCGCCGTTGCGCGCTCCCGATCTCGCCGCGCTGGCACGGCTCGACGATGCGGCGTTTCGGGTGCTGTTTGCCAAATCGCCGGTCAAGCGCGTCGGCCGCGTGCGATTCATCCGCAATGTCCTGATCGCGATCGGCAATTCCGGTGAGTGCGCGCTCGCCGCCGAGGCCGCACGCCTGCTCGAAGATGAAGCCCCGTTGATTCGCGGCGCCGCGGTGTGGGCGTTGGCGCAATTGATGGCGCCCGACAGCTTTGCGAGACTAGGAGCAGAAGCGATCCGCGCCGAGGGTGATGAAAGCGTGCAGGAGGAATGGCGACATGCCGGCGCCTCACCCTGAGAGGTAGCGTCTTCGCGTCTCGAAAGGGTGATGAGGCGGGCGGCCCCTTGATTTCGGCGTGCAAAATCCGCCATGGTCCCGCGCCATGACCAACCAGCCTTTTTTCAGCGCGGCCGGCGACGCCTTCATCCCGAACCCGGCCGCGAACGGACCGTGGGACCCGAAATCATTGCACGGCCGCGTCATCATCGGGCTGCTCGCGTCGGTGATCGAGCAACGCCACGGCGGCGATGACTTCGTGCCGGCGCGGTTGACGGTCGACATGTTCCGGCTGCCCGGCTTCGCACCGATCGAGGTCAAGACCAGGCTCGTGCGCAACGGCCTGCGCATCCGGGTAGTCGAGGCCGATTTCTACAGCGGCGGCGTCAGCATGGCGCAAGCCTCCTGCCAGTTGCTGCGCAAGACCCAAAATCCGGACGGCCGGGTCTGGACGCCGCCGAACTGGGACGTGCCTGCGCCGTCGGAGATTCCGGCTCCGACCGATCCGCGTCTTGGCATGAACGGCAAATGGACCACCCGGCCGATCACTGGCGCGATGGGCACCGTCGGCCCGCGCCGGCTCTGGATGAGCGAGGTCCGTGACCTGGTCGAGGGCACACCGCTGACGCCCTTCGTGCGGGTGGCGGTAGCGGCGGATTTCGCCAGCCCCTTCGCCAATGCCGGCGACCGCGGCCTCGGCTATATCAACAGCGACGTCACACTGTATCTGCACCGCCTGCCGACCACGCCGTGGATCGGATTCGACGTGGTGAACCATCACGCCACCGACGGCGTCGCGATCGGCGAATGCTGGCTCTATGACGAACGAGGCCCGATCGGAACGTCGACCGTCGCGGCGCTGGCGCAGCGCAAGCCGATGGCGAAGCCACCGCCGCCATAGGCCTGACGATACATTTTGCCGTCATTGCGAGGAGCGTAAGCGACGAAGCAATCCATGCCTCCGCCTGCCGCGCCTTGGATTGCTTCGCTCCGCTCGTAAAGACGGAAGAAATATCACCCCGCCAGATGCCGCTGCATCTCCGGGCGCGCTTTCAGCGCCGCGCCCTGCCGGGCGACGATCTTGGCGATGCGTTCCGGCGCGAAATTCATGTCGATCAAACCGGTCGCCGTGTTGGCGACCTCGTGGTAGCTGGCGATCATGTCGCCGCGCAATGTCATGATCGCGACGCCCTCGAACATCGCGCGGGCGCCCTTCGCCTCCGGCAAGATCGAGCGATAGCTGAATGTGTAGCGGGCATAGAGCGTCTTGCCATCGCTGACCGGCGCGTGCATGTCCCATCGAAAATCGGTTGCCGTGCGATAGAACCAGTCGTCGATCAGCTCGGCGATTTTCGCAGGGCCGGCAAACGCGCCGTAGAACGCGTCGTGGTAGACCCCGTCCTCCGTGAACAGCGCCGCGAGTGCCGCCCCGTTGCGTTGCTCGGCCGCATCACAGAAGGCGCGGAGCATGGCGTCGATATTCATGGCGCTTCTCCCGATCATGGTGCCATGCCGGCAGTTCACCCCATCTCGGCCACCGCCGCAATGATCCGCGCGATATCCTGCGGGCGCGACAGGCGGTGATCGCCGTCCTGGATCATGGTCAACACCACGTCGTCGCTTGGTAGCCGCTGCGTCAAGGCGAAGGCATGCTGCCAGGGCACATCCGGATCCTGCGCTCCCTGCAGAATGCGGACTGGACACCCGACCTGGATGGCGCTGCCGAGTACGAGATGGCGACGGCCGTCCTCGATCAGGGCGCGCGTGATCGGGTAGGGCTCGCCATATTGCGAGGGCCGCAACCAGACGCCGCTGGTTTCGATTTGCTGCCGGGCTTCCGGCGCAAGGTCCTTCCACATCAGTTCCTCGGTGAAATCCGGCGCCGGCGCGATCAATACCAGCCCGGCCAGCGAGCCGCGGCCAACCGGGCGCCGCGCCATCTCGCGCGCCAGCAGCAGCGCCATCCATCCTCCCATCGATGAGCCGATCACGACCTGCGGGCCGGTGCAAAACTGCTCGAACACCGCGACCGTTTCCTGCAGCCAGCGCCCGACCGTGCCGTCGACGAAGGCGCCGCCGGACTCGCCATGGCCTGAATAATCGAACCGGACACAGCCGCGGCCATGTTCGGCGGCCCAGGCGTCGAGCGCGACCGCCTTGGTGCCCTGCATGTCCGAATTGAAACCGCCCAGCCAGAACAGGCCGGGTGCGGCGCCGCCGCGGCGGCGTACCGCGATCCGGCGACGGCCGCCGTCCTCGCCGACCTCGATGTAGGCCGGTTCCGGTGGAGTTGCGCTCGACTGGCCCATGATGAATTGCCCGGGTTATCGGCTGTTTGAGCGAGGCCGCGCGTTCCGTCAACCGCCGCCCCAACCAGCCGTCCGCACTTGTGGAACGGAAAGCGGCCTCTATGTGCACTGATCTGAACGAAACGGCCCTGCCGGCGTTAGCCGGCGTGACCAAAATGCCTCGCATTTGATGGTTTTCTCGCGCCGGCGTGCGAGTTCGCTTGCCCGCTGCGCCTTATTCCTTCAAACTATCGGCTCCTTTCACAACCTTGGAGAACTACCCATTCGCCGTCCCAACAGAGCCCCGCCCGCCGCCGCCAAAGACGGGCCGCGCACCAACGATGATATCCGCAACGCGCAAATCCAACTGATCGATCAGAACGGCACCAACCATGGCACGGTCGAGACCGTGCTCGCCATCAAGATGGCCGCCGATGTGGGCATGGATCTGGTGGAGATTTCACCGAATACCAATCCTCCCGTCTGCAAGATCATGGATTACGGGAAGTTCAAATATTCGGCGCAGAAAAAGGCCGCGGAAGCACGCAAGAAACAGAAGATCGTCGAGATCAAGGAGATCAAGCTGCGGCCGATGATCGACGATCATGATTATGACGTGAAGATGCGCGCCATGCAGCGCTTCTTCGAGGAAGGCGACAAGGTCAAGATCACCTTGCGCTATCGCGGCCGCGAAATGGCCCATCAGGAAATCGGCACCAAACTGCTCGACAAGGTCAAGGCGGATGTCGCCGAATACGCCAAGGTCGAACAGGATGCCCGCTTCGAAGGGCGACAGGTGGTGATGGTTTTGGCACCACGCTAGGTCGCCATTCGAAAACCCCGCCGTTCTGAGCGCGGGGCCGACGGGTCCGGCCTCCAGCCGGCCCGATGCCGGGTTCGGCGCGCGTTTCGGCGTTGCCAATCCGGCCCGCCTCTGTCATAAGCGCAGCCTTCATCGCCCGGCTGATCAAGGGCTGCCGTGGCGATGTCCATGCCGATTGTTGCGACACCGGAATAATCGAGCATTTTCAACGCTCTAACGAGCATTTCAGCCGGCCGGCCGCCTTCACGGGCGGTTTCGCGTTGCGGCAACAGGAGAGCCAAATGCCCAAGTTGAAAACCAAGTCAGGCGCCAAAAAGCGCTTCAAGGTGACGGCCACCGGCAAAGTGATGCACGCCCAGCGTGGCAAGCGTCACGGCATGATCAAGCGGACCAAGAAGCAGATCCGCCAGCTTCGCGGCACCCGCGTCCTGTTCAAGACCGACGGCGACAACGTCAAGAAATTCTTCCTGCCGAACGCCTGATCGCGATCGATCCCAGCCGAGCCGCGTCCGCGCGGCGATCCCGCCACTTCCTTAAGGATACCCGTCATGTCTCGCGTCAAACGCGGTGTGACCTCTCACGCCAAGCACAAGAAAGTCTACAAGGCCGCCAAGGGTTTCTCCGGCCGCCGCAAGAACACCATCCGCGCCGCCAAGGCCGCGGTCGACAAGGCCGGCCAGTACGCCTTCCGCGACCGCAAGCGCAAGAAGCGCACCTTTCGCGCGCTCTGGATCCAGCGCCTCAACGCCGCGGTGCGGCCCTTCGGCATGACCTACAGCCGGTTTATCGACGGCCTCTCCAAGTCGGGCATCACGGTGGACCGCAAGGTGCTGTCGGACCTCGCGATCCACGAACCCGCCGCGTTTCAGGCGATCGCTGAAAAGGCCAAGTCCGCGCTCGCGGCGTAAGCCGTCGCAGCATTGGTCCTGCGAAACTCTTGAGGCCATCATGGCCGGGCTTGTCCCGGCCATCCACGGCTTCCTTCTTGCCAACGCCAGCAAAGACATGGATGCCCGGCACAAGGCCGGGCATGACGAGCTAGGAGCACCGGCTTAGCATCCTAGTCAAAAGGGATTGCCATGACCGACCTCGCACAACTCGAGTCCCAAATCCTCGCCGATATCGCCGCCGCGGACAGCGAAGCCGCGCTGGAAGCGGTGCGGGTGGCGACGCTCGGCAAGAAGGGTTCGATCTCCGCCTTGCTGGCGACGCTCGGCAAGATGTCGCCGGATGAACGCAGGACGCAGGGCGCGGCGATCAACCTCGCCAAGGACAAGGTCACGCAGGCTCTGGCGGGGCGGCGCGACATCCTGAAATCCGCCGCGCTCGACGCGCGGCTCGCCTCCGAGACCATCGACGTCACGCTGCCGCTGCGGGAAGGCCCGGCCGAGGCCGGCCGCATCCATCCGCTGAGCCAGGTGATGGATGAACTGACTGCGATCTTCGCCGACATGGGATTTGCCATCGCCGAGGGGCCGGACATCGAAACCGACGACTACAATTTCACCAGGCTGAATTTTCCCGAAGGCCATCCGGCGCGGGAGATGCACGACACGTTCTTCTTCAACCCGAAGCCGGACGGCTCACGCATGCTGTTGCGCACCCACACCTCGCCGGTGCAGGTGCGTACCATGCTGACCCAGAAGCCGCCGATCCGCATCGTCTGTCCGGGCCGCACCTACCGCATCGATTCCGACGCCACCCATACCCCGCAGTTTCACCAGGTCGAGGGTCTCGTCATCGACAAGGGCTCGCATCTCGGCCACCTCAAATGGATCCTGCACGAGTTCTGCAAGGCCTTCTTCGAGGTCGATCACATCAACATGCGATTCCGCCCCTCGTTCTTTCCGTTTACCGAGCCGTCGCTGGAGGTCGATATCCAGTGCCGCCGCGGCAATGGCGAAATCCGCTTCGGCGAAGGCGAGGACTGGCTGGAGATTCTCGGCTGCGGCATGGTGCATCCGAACGTGCTGCGCGCCTGCGGCATCGATCCGGACGTCTATCAGGGCTTTGCCTGGGGCATGGGCATCGACCGCATCGCGATGCTGAAATACGGCATGTCCGACCTGCGCCAGATGTTCGACAGCGACGTGCGCTGGCTGAGCCATTACGGCTTCGAGCCACTCGACGTTCCCACTTTGGCGGGAGGATTGAGCGCGTGAGCCCCGAAGCAAGAGCCCCCACCCCGGCCCCCCTCCGCAAGCGGCAAAGGGAAACAAGCCTGCCCGCGGGGAAGCGATCGCCATGAAATTCACGCTCTCCTGGCTGAAGCAGCATCTCGACACCGACGAACCGGTGGAGAAGCTTGCCGACAAGCTCACCATGATCGGGCTCGAGGTCGAGCGTATCGAGGACAAGGCGAGAGCGCTGGCGCCGTTCAGCATTGCCCGGGTGATCTCGGCGGAGCCGCACCCCAACGCCGATCGGCTGCGGGTCTGCATGGTCGATACCGGCCAAGGTGCCGCGCCGGTGCAGGTGGTGTGCGGTGCGCCGAATGCGCGCGCCGGCCTGGTCAGCGTGTTCTCCCCGCCCGGCACCTTCATTCCCGGCAAGAACATCACGCTCGGCATCGGCACCATCCGTGGCGTCGAAAGCCGCGGCATGCTGTGCTCGGCAGCGGAACTCGAACTCTCGGAAGATCACGACGGCATCATGGAACTGCCCGCCGATGCGCCGATCGGCGCCGGCTATGTGGAATGGGCACAGCTCGGCGATCCCCTGTTCGAGATCAATCTGACGCCGAACCGGCAGGATTGCACCGGCGTGCATGGCATCGCCCGCGATCTCTCCGCTGCCGCCATGGGCAAGTTCAGGGATCCCGCGATCAAGCCGGTCAAGGGCGAATTCCCCTGCCCGGTGCATGTCACGGTCGAGGACGCCACGCTGTGTCCGGGCTTTGCGCTACGCCTGGTGCGGGGAGTGCGGAACGGCCCATCGCCGCAATGGTTGCAGACGCGTCTCACCTCGATCGGTCTGCGGCCGATCAATGCGCTGGTCGACATCACCAATTTCATGACCTACGACCGTGGTCGCCCGCTGCATGTGTTCGACGCCGCGAAAGTCGCCGGGCATCTTGTGGTGCGCCGCGCCCGCGACGGCGAGACGCTGCTCGCACTCGACGGCCGCATCTATGCGCTCGATCCAGGGGTCTGCGTGATTGCCGACGACCATGGCGTCGAATCGCTGGCCGGCATCATGGGCGGCGAGGCCTCGGGTTGTTCGGAGCAAACCACGGACGTGCTGATCGAATCGGCGCTGTGGAATGAAATCAACATCGCCCAGACCGGCCGCAAGTTCGGCATCAATTCCGATGCGCGCTATCGCTTCGAGCGCGGCGTCGATCCGGCCTTCATGGTACCGGGACTGGAAATGGCGACCCGGCTGGTGCTGGAACTGTGCGGCGGGACGGCATCGGAAAACATCGTCGTCGGCAACGCCTTCGGCGAAGACCGCGTCATTGATTTTCCGCTGAACGAGGTGAAACGGCTGGCGGGAATCGAGGTCGCGCTGCCGGAGATGAAGCGCATCCTCGGCCATCTCGGCTTCATGATGGCCGGCAGCGGTCCGGTGGTGAAGATCGCGGTACCGTCCTGGCGCACCGACGTGCATGGCAAGGCCGACATTGTCGAGGAGATCGTGCGCATGGTCGGCGTCGACAAGGTACCGATGACGCCGTTCGAACGCGGCGAGGCGCCACGCAAGCCGATCCTCACTCCCATTCAACGGCGCACCCGCCGCGCCAGGCGCGCGCTGGCGGCGCGCGGCATGGTCGAGGCGGTGACGTGGTCGTTCATCGCGAGGTCGGCGGCCGAATGGTTCGGCGGTGGCGGCAGCGACCTCACGCTCGCCAATCCGATCGCATCGGATTTGTCCGAAATGCGGCCGAGCCTGCTGCCGGGGCTGGTCCTGGCCGCGCAGGCCAACAGCGACCGTGGCTTTTCCGACCTCGCGCTGTTCGAGGTCGGGCAGATCTTCAAGGGCGACCAACCGCAGGATCAACTGACCGCCGCCGCCGGCGTTCGCCGCGGCTTTGCCTCGAGCAAGGGCATCGGTCGGCATTGGTCCGGTTCGGCCACGGCCGATGCGCTCGATGCCAAGGCCGATGCGTTTGCCGTGCTGGCGTCTACCGACGCGCCGATGCAGGCCTTGCAGATCGTCCCCGGGGGCGCCAACTGGCTGCATCCGGGACGTTCTGCCACCATCCAGATCGGTCCGCAAAACATCCTCGGCTATTTCGGCGAACTGCATCCGCGCACGCTGGAGGCGCTCGGCGCCGACGGTCCGCTGCTCGCATTCGAGGTGATCCTCGACCGGATTCCCGACGCGAGGCAGAAGTCGACCCGCGCCAAGCCGTTGCTTGAACTGTCCGCATTCCAGCCGGTGTCGCGCGATTTCGCCTTCACCGTCGATCGCAGTGTCAGGGCCGGCGATATCGTGCGGTCGGCGCAGGCCGCCGATCGCAAGCTTATTGCGGACGTCACGGTGTTCGACGTCTATGAAGGCAAGGGCATCGACGACGGCAAGAAATCCATCGCCGTCGCCGTGACGATCCAGCCACGCGAAAAGACCCTGACCGATCAGGAGATCGACGCGATCGCCAGCAGGATCGTCGCCGAGGTGACCAAGAAGACCGGCGGCACGTTGCGCGCATGACCTCAGAGATCGTCATGCCCGGGCTCGTCCCACAGGTGTCCGGCACGATTTCTGCTTGAGAAAGTGCACGACATTGATTCTGCTTGGGTTCAGGTGGTTACGAATCATCTGAACAGCAAAAGGATCAACGTCGTGCCGCACCAGAATATCGTTTTTCACAGCCTTCTGA